>NZ_CP025422.1:2493177-2838661 GCF_002848265.1 Zhihengliuella sp. ISTPL4 | reverse complement strand
GTCAGGGCAGGCGGTTCGCCGTGGTGTCGGTCCGGGCGGTGAACGACGCGGTGACCGGCGCCTCGTCGGAGTGCTGCGGCGCGAGACGCGTGCAGATTCCGGCGATGACGGCCATGCCGACGAACATCGCGATGACCGACCAGACGCTGCCGGTCCAGGCGATGAGCTGGGTCGCGAACCAGGGCGAGAACCCGGCCCAGATCGCGGCGCCGACGCCGTAGGACAGCGCGATCGACGTGTAGCGGGCCTGCGGACGGAACATCTGCGCGAGGATCGCCGCGATCGGGGCGTACGTCGCGCTCATCGCGATGCGCACGAGCGAGGCGAAGAGGAAGATCAGCGGCTCCACGCGTCCGGGCATCAGCAACAGGAATGGGGCGAAGGTCAGCACCGAGGTGATGAGGCCGATGTACATCACGTTCTTCCGGCCCCACTTGTCGCCCAGCCAGGCGACCGGCAGGGTCACGACGAACTCCACGAAGGAGGCCAGTGTCATCGCGTCGAGGATGACCTGCTCGCTGATCGCGAGGGGCTCGCCCGTCGCGTAGGCCGTGGCGAAGGTGGTGGCCAGGTAGTAGCCGCCGGTGGAGATCGGCAGGATGCCGATGCCGAGGAGGATCGGCTTCCAGTTGACGCGGAGGGCGAAGGCGAGCGGCATGGACTGCTTGCGGCCCTCGATCTTCTCCTCGAAGACCGGCGACTCCTCGACGCGATACCGGACCCAGAGGCCGACGCCGATCAGGACGATCGACAGCAGGAACGGAATGCGCCAGCCGCCGTCGATGATGAAGGTGTCACCGCCGCGCGCCATGATCGCGAAGATGCCGGAGGCGAGCAGGGCGCCGGCCGGGTTGCCGAGCTGCGTGAAACCGCCGTAGAAGGTCTTCGACTTCTCCGGAGCGTGCTCGACGCTCATGAGCACGGCGCCGCCCCATTCACCGCCGACCGCGAGACCCTGGACGGCGCGGAGCAGGATGAGGAGGATCGGCGCGAGGATGCCGATGTTCTCGTAGGTGGGCAGGCAGCCGACGAGGACGGTCGCGGCCCCCATCAGCAGCAGCGTGATGACGAGCGAGACACGGCGGCCGAGCTTGTCGCCGATGTGGCCGAAGACGATGCCGCCGAGGGGGCGGACGAGGAAGGCGACCGCGAATGTCGCGAAGGCCGCGGCGGTCTCGGCCAGGGGGTCGTCGCTCGGGAAGAAGAGCGGGCCGAAGACGAGGGCGGCGGCCGTGGCGTAGACGTAGAAGTCGTACCACTCGATGGTGGTGCCGACGAAGGCGGCGAAGCCGGCGCGGCGTGCGCGGCTGTGGACGCCGCTTCGGGGGGTGGGGGTAGTGGTCATGGACCCGCTCCTTCGCGGATGGTGTCGGATAGCGAAGGATGCTACGGACGTGGGGCACCGTGAGCAAGGGCAGAACTCCAGCGATAGGCGACATTCACTGGAGTTGTGTCGGACGCATCGCGCACACCGGGCCTTCCGCTCGGCCGAACGGCGCTCTACGCTGAGGTTCTGCGGGGACGACCGCGCACTGCGGGGAAATCGACGGAATCGGACGGGACATGGACTTCGACGCGGAACTCATCCGGGCGCTGCAGGAAGACGGACGCGCCAGCATCCTCTCCCTCGCCGAGCGCGTCGGCCAGTCCCGCGCCGTCGTGGCGGCACGCCTGCGCTCGCTGCTCAGCGACCGCACCGTGCGGGTGGTCGCGGCCGTCGACCCCGTGTTCCTCGGCCAGCACGTCCTCGCGCACGTCTCCATCCGGACCGACGGCGCCGTCGAGGTGGTCGCCGAGCACCTGCGCGACATGTCCGAGACCGTGCTGGTGTCGGCGGTGGGCGGCGCCCACGACATCGTGACGGAGGTGCGGGTGGGCTCGATGTCGGAGCTGCATGATCTGCTCGCGCGCATCCGCGGGAGCGCCGGGGTGCTCGACATCAACACGATCATCTACTCGACCGTGATCAAGGGCTTCTTCGTCTCGGAGTACCACGGCGGCGTGACCCTCGACGGCATCGACGAAGCCCTCATCGAGCACCTGCAGTCCGACGGACGGATGAGCTTCCGCGCGCTCGGTGAGGAGGTGCGGCTCTCCCCCAGCGCGGTCGCCACGCGGGTGCAGCGGCTCATCGACGCCGGCGTCATCAAGATCAGCGCCGTGGAGGCCAGGGGACTCGCGCATCGGCAGCTCTCGATGGGCGTCGGCATGACGCTCGGCGACGATGACGAGGCCGTGATCGACGAACTGCGGCGGGGTCGTGGCGTCGACTTCGCGGCCCGAACCCTCGGGCGGTTCGACGCCGTCGCGACCCTGGTGGAGCCCTCGGCCGGAGCCCTGTACGCGAGCCTCGAGCGGCTGCGCGCGCTGCCCGGCGTGACCCGCATCGAGGCGTGGCTGCATCTCGCGGTACTCAAGGAGGACTACGCCCGCACCCTTCGCCCCCTCCGCACGGACTGAGCCGCGTCCGCTCCCCGTGGCGGGATCAGAACCGCGCCTCTTTCGCCCACCCCCGCTCGTCCGTCGGCCCCCGGATCCCGGTATCGAAAACGCGCCTCCCGCTCGCGCCCCAGGCACGTTTCTGCACTTCCACCGGGAGAGGTTCTCGGTGCGGGGCGGGTCGGGTGCGGGGGTCAGGGGGCGAGGGGGGCGAAGAAAGCTCGGCGGACGGCGGCGACGTCGGTGTCCTCGCGAGTGGGATGCACGCGGTTGAGGAGCAGCACGCCGTAAGCGCCCGTCCCGGGGACGACAGCGAAGCACGTACCGGTGAAGCCGGTGTGGCCGACCGCATCGAGGTCACCCATCCACGCCGCATCGCGCACGCGCAGCCCGATCGCCTGCCCGTAGCCGGCATCGGCGCGGATCGACGGGGTCGTCATCCCGCGGAACGACTCCCGCGACAGCACTCGCCCCTGCGGTCCTTCGCCCTCGTCGCGGAGAAGCCGGGCGAGAGCGGCGACATCCCCCACCGTGCCGAACAGTCCCGCGTGGCCGGCGGGACGGCCGAGCGCATGGGCGAGCTCGTCGTGCACCTCACCGCGCACGTCTCCGCGATGCGGCTGGGTCTCGGTCGCGACGCTGCGGCTCCGCTCCGGAGCCGCGGTGAGCGACTCCGCGCCGATCTCTGCGGCCACCTCCGCCCACAGCTCCGCGAGCGGACGCCCGGAAGCTCGTTCCACGTACTCCCCCGCCGCGATGTATCCGACGTCGGAGTAGAGGTGGCGGGTGCCCGGTTCCGCGCCGAGCGGACGAACCAGCACACGGGCGCGCAACTCATCCCCGCGTACGCCGGCCCGCCATTCCCGCCCCTCCGCCGGCAGCCCGGAGGTGTGGGTGAGGAGGTGTCGGAGGGTGATCCGCTCGGCTCCGTCCCCTCCGCCCACGGCGAGGACGCCGCCCACCGGCTCGTCCAGGTCGACCGCGCCCGCGTCGACGAGGCGGAGGGCGGAGACCGCGGTGAAGACCTTCGTCAGCGACGCGAGATCGAAAAGGTGCGCGGCGGTGAGCGGAGCGGGATCGTCGTGCGCCGGCGACCCGAGGAGCTGCAGCTCTTCCGCTCCCCCGGCGACCGCACGCACCGACGCCCACGCCGAGCCCGGCGCTCCGTTCACCATGATCCGTCCGCGACCGTCACTTGCTCATGCCGGAGGTGAGGCCGTTGATGATCTGCTTCGTCGCCAGCAGGAACAGGACCACGAGCGGGATGGTGGCGATCGTGAGTCCGGCGAACAACTGCGGCCAATCGGTCGAGTACTCGCCGAAGAAGCGGGTCAGGCCCACCGGGAGCGTGTAGGAGTCGCGGTCGCGCAGCAGGATCAGCGGGTAAAAGAAATCGTTCCAGACCGGCACGAAGCGGAAGACGATCACGGTCGCCAGCGCCGGACGCACCAGCGGTAGCAGGATCTGCAGGAACGTGCGGAACGGTCCGGCGCCGTCGATGCGCGCCGCCTCCTCCAGCTCGATGGGCAGCGCCCGGAAGAACACGGTCAGCACGAACGTGGTGAACGGGATGCCGAGGGCACCGTACACGAGGATCAGGCTGAACACGTTGCTCGTCATCTTGAGGGAGTCGAGCAGGTAGAACAGCGGCAAGATGGCCAGGTGCACCGGCAGCATGAGCCCGGAGAGGAACACGGCCTCGATGCCGCGGAAGAACTTCGCCCTTGCCCGCGCGAAAGCGTAGGCGGCGAGCACCGACACGACCGTGGTGACGATGACCGACCCGACCGTGACGGTGATCGAATTGAGGAAGTACGTGTCGAACGAGGCGGTGATCCACGCGTTCTGGAAGCTGGTGAACGTCGGCGGGACAGGGAGTCCGAGCGGCTCGGTGGCGATCTGCTGCTGAGTGCGCAGCGAGTTGTTGACCATGAGCAGCAGCGGGCCGATCGCGACGAGCGCGTAGCCCCAGAGGAAGACGTTGGCGAGAAGCCGACCGACGAACGGCGTGTCGTTGGTGCGACGCGAGCGTCGCCGCGGCGCGGAGGACCGTCCCGAGACGATCGCCTCGGTGGTCGGCTCCTGACGGGTGTCGAGGGCGGTGCTCATCAGAACAGCTTTCGTTCGGCGCGACGCATCGACGATGTGATGACGACGGAGATGACCATGATGAAGATGAACAGGACGGTCGCGAGTGCGGAGGACACCCCGATCGAGTTCGGGTTCCCCGACTCGAACGCGGTGCGGTAGAAGAGGAGCATCATCACGTCGGTGGATCCGGCGGGAGCGCCGTTGGATCCGGCGAGCGCGAACGGAATCGCCATCGCCTCCATGCTGCCGATGAAGGTGAGCACGGTGATGATGCCGATGGTGGGGGTCAGCATCGGGAGCGTGATGTACCGGAAGCGCTTCGCGGCTGTGGCGCCGTCGAGGGAAGCCGCTTCCTCGATCTCCTCGGGGATGCCGCCGAGGGCGGCGCCGTAGAGCAGGATCGGGAAGCCGATCCACTGCCACGCGCTGACGAGGACGATGACCCAGATCGCCAGTTGCGGGTCGCCGAGCCATGGCAGCGCGAGGCTCTCCAGACCGACTCCGCGGAGGATCGCGTTCACGGGTCCGAACAGGGGGGACAGCATCAGCGACCACAGGTAGCCGATGACCATCGGGCTGACGAGGTAGGGAAGGGCGAAGATCGTCTGGAAGAACCGCTTGGTGCGCTTGCGGCGGTGCAGCAGCGTCGCGATCCCGAGGCCCAGCGAGTTCTGGAAGATGAGGGCGCCGGCGAAGAGCAGCAGGTTGTGACCGAAGGCGTTCCACAGCTCGGAGGCGTAGGGCTCCTTGGTGAGGAGAGTGAGGTAGTTGCCGATGCCGGCGAATCCCCCCTGCTTGGTGCCCTGCCAGTCGAAGAGCGAGTAGCTGAGCGCGGCGAGCATCGGGTAGAGGATCAGCACCGCGAAGAGCACGGCGGCCGGCAGCACGAACAGCGCCGCCGTCGGCGTGGACAGGGCGATGCCGGTGCGGGGGCGCCGGCTCTTCGGCCGGCGCACGGGGAGGGTCAGAGCCATGGGTGGTCCTTCGCTCGTGGTGGGGCGCCGGTCGCGGCGCCCCACCACGCTCGGATCAGGAGGAGGGGGTGAACCAGGTGGAGACGCCCGACTGCAGATCGGCGCCCAGCTGCTCGGGGGTCTTCTGGCCGAGGAACATGGCCTGGATGTCCGGGCCGAGCACCGCGGTGCCGGTCGGGTCGCCGTAGCGGAAGTCGACGAGCAGCAGGTACGGAGCCGGGTTGGCGGTGTACTGCTCGTTCATCTCCTGCATGAGCGGGTCGGAGTACTCGACACCGGGCAGCGCGGAGAACTGATCGACTTCATCCGCGACGAGCTGGCCGAACTCCTTCGTCGTCATCCAGTTGAGGAGCTCGGTGGCCGCCTCCTGGTTCTCGCTGGCGGCGTTGATGCCGAAGCTGCCGTCCGCGTAGCCGGGGGTGACGGCGTGGTCGAGTGCACTGCCCGGAGCCGGCGGCACCTCGTACACGCCCCACTCCGTGTCGGGAGCGGAGCTCTGGAACGTGGGGAGGTCGAACGAGCCGCCGGGCCACTGCGCTGCCTGTCCGGAGGTGAACTGCAGGACGGCGTCGGCGACGGCGATCGCGTTGACGTTCTTGTCGAGGTACTTCTGCATGTCCTGCACGATCTGCAGGGAGGCCACGTAGGCGGGGTCGGTGAAGTCGACGTCGCCGGCGAGCACCTTCTCCTCGAAGTCCGCACCGCCGTAGTGGGCCGAACCGACGATGTCGTGGAACATCGGCAGGACCCAGTCCTCGCGGGCGCCGAGCGCCATGGGGGTGACGCCCTCCTTCAGGAGGGTCTCCTGCAGCTCGATGAACTCGTCCCAGTCGGTGGGCTCCTCGAGGCCCATCTCGTCGAACATGGTCTTGTTGTAGAACATCTGCATGGTCTGGTAGGCGAAGGGGACGCCGTAGGTCTTGCCGTCGTCCTTGCCCTGGGCCGCGCGCAGGACCGTCGGGTCGAATTGGTCGAGCCCGTCGACGATGTCGTCGATCGGCACGATCTGCTCCGACTGGATCGCCGACTGCACACCGCCGTAGGCGCGCAGCATCGCGATGTCCGGACCGTCGCTGCCCTCGAGGCCGGTGGCGAGGATCTGGTTGTACTCGGTGGGCTGGAAGCCCTCGAACTCGATGGTGACGCCGGGGTGGGATTCTTCGTAGGCGTCGAACACGGCCTCCCACTTCGGGGACGACGACGCCTGCCAGGACCAGACGGTCAGGGTGACATCGTCTTGGCCCTCGCCGCTCGATGCTGCGGGCGCGCAGCCGGCGACGGCGAGTCCGGCGACCAGGATCCCTCCGGTGAGAGCGAGGCGGACGGGGCGGTTTCGCATGGTGTTCCTCTCGGGTGACGTCTTCGTCGCGGCACGGAAACGATGCCGACACTGCCACTGTGGGCAATCTCTTACAGAAATGCAAGTGTTTCTGAAAATTCCTACCCGCGGTCGATGACGACCTGCCATCATGGGCTCGTGCCGAACAGTGTCGTGACAGCCATCCATCAGCGCCTTTCCGCGCTCACCCCCACGGAACGCCGTATCGCCGAACGTGTGCTCGCCGAGCCTCAGGCGGTCCTGGAGAATTCCATCACCCGGCTCGCGGAAGAGTGCGGGGTCTCCGTCGCCAGCGTCGCGCGCTTCACCCGCAGCCTCGGGTTCCCCGGATACCCCGATCTGCGGATCGCGCTCGCCGGCGAACTCACGCGGAGCGCGTCCGAGCGGGAGCGCTTCCAGGTCTCCGCGGGGGACGTGAGCCGCCACGACGACGCGGCGACGACGGTGCGCAAGATCGCCTTCGCCGAGGCCGAGGCCATCGAACGCACGGCCCGCCAGCTCGACATCGCCGAACTGGAGGGGTGCGTCGCCGCAGTCCGCAGTGCGCGCCGCATCGACATCTACGGCGCGGCCTCCAGCGGTCTCGCCGCGCAGGACCTGGAACAGAAGCTCCATCGCGCGGGTCTCGTCGCCCAGGCGCGCACCGATCACCATCTCGCCCTGACCGGCGCCGCCCTCCTCGACGACCGGGACGCCGCGATCGCCATCTCCCACTCCGGTCGGACGCTGGAGATCGTGCAGGCCGCCGAGGTGGCCGCCGCGGCCGGTGCCACGACCATCGCGATCACCAACAACCCGCGCTCGCCGCTCGCCCGCGCATGCGAGCACACCCTCGTCACAGCGGTGTCGGAGTCGACCTTCCGCTCCGGCGCGATGGCCAGCCGGATCGCGCAGCTCGCGGTCCTCGACTTCCTGTACACGCGCATCGCACAGGCCGACTACGACCGGATCTCGGCGAACCTCCAGCGCACCCACGACGCCGTCACCGCACACAGAATCGACTGATCATGCACCTCGGAATCGACCGCCTCCTTCAGAACGACCTGCCGCGGTCGCTTCGGGATCGCCTCCACGGCTCCCGTCTGGGGATGGTCACGAACGACCTCGCCCTGACCTCGACGCTCGCGCGCGGGCGCGCCGGCCTCGCCGACGCCGGGCACCCGCTGGCGCTGCTGTTCGGCCCCGAGCACGGACTCGACGGGCGGGCCCGGGAGGGAGAGCTCGTGGATGATCTTCGAGACGAGCTGACCGGGCTTCCGGTCCGCAGCCTCTACGGCGCGGACGTGCGTCCGGCGCCCGCCGACCTCGCCGACCTCGATGTCGTCCTCATCGACCTGCCGGACGTGGGCGCCCGCTTCTACACCTACATCTGGACGATGAGCCACGTGCTCGAAGCGTGCGCGGATGCGGGTGTGGCTGTGGTCGTGCTCGACCGACCCAATCCGCTCGGCGGGCTGCTGGAGCAGGCAGAAGGTCCGATGCTCGACGAGGCAGCGAACTCCCTGGTGGGACGGTGGACGATGCCGATCCGCCACGGACTCACCATCGGGGAGCTTGCTCGCCATTGGGTGCGCACGCGCCGGATCGATGTGGAATTGCACGTCCTGGAGGTCCGGGGATGGAACCGCGCACGCACGGCGCTCGGGCGACAGGAGCTGACGTGGATGCCGCCGTCGCCGAATCTGCCCAGCGCGGCGACCGCACTCCTCTACCCGGGCACCTGCCTGGCCGAGGGCGTGAACGTGTCCGAGGGACGGAGCACGGCGGTGCCGTTCCGCGTCGTCGGCGCGCCCTTCATCGACGCCGAGGAGTACACGACCGCCTTCGTTGAGCTCGCCCTTCCCGGCGTCACCGCCTCCCCCTACGGCTTCACCCCGTTGGTACGTGATCACGCCGGCGAGGCCTGCCAAGGCCTGCTCCTTCACGTCACCGACCCGGAGGCGTTCCGCCCTGTGCATACCGGCGTCCGCCTGCTCTCGCTGCTCGCCCGCCTCTACCCCGGGGCTCTGGCGGAGCGAGCCCTGGTGCCGATGCCCGGCGAGTCCGACTGGTCTCCGCTCGAGAAGCTCTTCGGGGTCGAGGGCGCCTTCCGCCGGATCACCTCCGGCGAGTGGGACGAGCCCGACGCCCTCGCGGTGCCGGAGTGGGCGGATCTCGTCGCCGTCGACCTGCTCTACGCCTGAACGGCACCCTCCTCCGCGTCAAGGGGATGTCCCGGACGGTCCCCTGAGCGGCAGCATGGGGCCCATGACGGACGACGGCCTCGAGAGCGACCGCACCGCGGAGGGACACCACATCATCGTGAACGGCCGGCGTTGGCGCGCGACCGACCCGTCGATCCCCGAGAACCTACGGCAGGAGCTCGTCGACGAGCTCATGGCCGCACGACGCGCGGTCAAGGCCGCGGAACCGGGTGCCCGCCGCCGTGTGCAGGACGCGAAGACGGCCCTCGGCGAGCGCGGTGCGCCGTGGTGGGAGGAGGCCTCCGCAGCGCAGTCGGAGGAGCGGATCGCCGCGACGATCCGAGCGCTGACGCGGAAGCGGGCAGAGTCCTCGATCTGTCCGAGCGACGTCGCCCGCACGGTCGGCGGCGAGGACTGGCGCGACCGGATGCCCGAGGTGCGGCGGGTGACGGCAGACCTCGCATCCCGCGACCTTGTCGTGGTCACCCAGAAAGGCGAGCCGGTCCGGATCGAGGAGGCCCGCGGCCCGGTGCGCATCCGACGCGGCCCGGCGCTCTGACCCGGCGGCCCCCGGTCGGACACCACCGACGGCGCGCCGTCACCGGGCGTTCACCGTCCGCGGCCAGACTTCGAGCATGACTTCACCCGATCCCGCCGCGGGCGCCCCCGAGCCCGTGGCGACAGCGAACAGCGGCGCCGTTGCCGTCGTCGGCCTCGATCTGCGCGGAGACACCCCCGCGCCTCGCAAGCAGGTGTACTCCTGGGCACTGTGGGATTGGGCGACGCAGCCGTTCAACACCGTCATCCTCACGTTCGTCTTCACGGCGCTGTATCTCGTCAGCGCCTCGTTCCTCCCGCCCGAGGTCGCCGCCCTCGACCCCAGCGACCCGGTCCGCGTGGCGGCCGAGGCCGACCTCGCCTCCGGCCTCGGACTCGGTTCGACCATCGCGGCCTTCGGCATCCTGCTGCTCGCCCCCGTCCTCGGTCAGCGCGCCGACGCCGCGGGACGGCAGAAGCTGTGGCTCGGGATCGGCACCGGCGCTCTCATCCTCTGCATGCTGGGGCTGTGGTTCGTGGAGCCGCAGCCGGCCCTGTTCTGGCTCGGCGTCGCGCTGATCTCTGCCGGGTCGGTGTTCGGCGAGATCGCCGCGGTGAACTCCAACGCGATGCTCATCGGCATTGCGAACCCGAAGAACGTCGGCCGCATCTCCGGCCTCGGCTGGGGCTTCGGCTACCTCGGCGGCATCATCGCCCTCGTCATCGTCGTCCTGCTGGACACCTTCGACTGGTTCGGGATGTCCACTGACAACGGCCTCGCCTACCGGCTCATCGCCGTGGGGTGCGCAGTCTGGGCGATCGTCTTCAGCATCCCGATCTTCCTCAACGTGCCGGAGCCGTCGCTCGGGCGGCCCGAGCGCAAGGTGGGGTTCTTCCGCTCCTACGTGCTTCTCGTGCAGGACGTCGTCGGCCTGTACCGCGACCCGCGGACCCGGCCGACGTTCTGGTACCTGCTCGCCAGTGCGGTGTTCCGCGACGGGCTCGGCGGCGTCTTCGCGTTCGGCGCCATCATCGGCACCGCGGTGTTCCGCTTCGGCACGCAGGACATCATCGTCTTCGGCATCGCCGCGAACCTCGTCGCCGGCGTCTCGACCATCATCGCGGGTCGCCTCGACGACCGCCTCGGCCCGAAGCGGATCATCCTCGGCTCGATCGGCTCGATGATCGTCGCCGGCTTCGCGGTGTTCCTGCTCCGGGACGCCGGGGCGCTCGTGTTCTGGATCGGCGGGCTCGTGCTCTGCGCCTTCGTCGGACCGGCGCAGGCGGCGGCCCGGTCCTTCCTCGCTCGCGTGACCCCGGCCGGACGGGAGGGCGAGATCTTCGGTCTCTACGCCACGACCGGTCGGGCCGCGAGCTGGATGGCCTCGGCCGCCTGGACCGTGCTGATCGTCGCCACCAGCCAGACGGCTTTCGGCATCCTCGGCATCGTCATCGTGCTCATCATCGGGTTCCTTCTCCTGCTGCCAGTGAAGGCGCCGCGCTGAGCGCTCCGATCGAGCGAGCGGGAGTAGCCTGACCCGGTGACCGTCGTCCTCGCCTTCCTCGCCAACATCCTCGTCGCGATCGCGAAGACGGTCGCCGCCGTCATCACCTCGTCCGCGTCGATGGTGGCGGAGGCGGCGCACTCCTGGGCTGACGCGGGAAACGAGGTCTTCCTGCTCATCGCCGACCGCCGCGGCGCGAAGACCAAGGATGCCCGGCATCCGCTCGGCTACGGCCGGAACGCGTTCGTGTGGTCGCTCATCGCCGCATTCGGGATCTTCACCGCCGGGTCGATCGTGTCGATCATGCACGGCATCCAGGAGCTGTCGGACACGGGTCCCGTGGAGAGTGCGGTCGTCGCCTACATCGTCCTCGGCATCGCCTTCGTCCTGGAGGGGGCGTCGTTCACGCAGGCGATGGTCCGCTCCCGCCGGCTGGCCCAGGAGCGGGGTTCCTCCACATGGGACTTCGTGCTCGAGACGAGTGACACGACCTTACGCGCGGTGTTCTTCGAGGACTCCGCCGCCCTCATCGGCCTCGTCCTGGCAGGCGGGTCGATTCTCCTGCATCAGCTGACGGGCGTCGCCGCCTGGGACGCGATCGGGTCGATCCTCGTCGGGATCCTGCTCGGCGTGGTCGCCGTGATCCTGATCGGGCGGAACATCGCCTTCCTCGTCGGCACGTCGGTCTCTCCCACGCTGCGGTCGCGGGTCGGCACGGCCCTCCTCGGGATGGACGACATCGAGCGGGTCACCTACCTGCACATCGAGTACGTCGGTCCGAATCGACTGTTCCTCGTCGCCGAGGTCGACCTCGCGGGCGATGCGCGCGAGCACGACGTGGCTCGCCGGTTGCGCGAGGTCGAGCGGCGCATCGAGGCACACGACGCGGTGGAGACCGTCGTGCTGTCCCTCTCGGTGGACGACGAGCCCTCGCTGGACTTCGCCCGCGCGTGAGGCCGGTCAGGCGCGCCAGTTGTCGGCGAGCTTGGTGAGCAGCCGTGCGAGCTCCGTCCGCTCCTCCTCGGTGAACGACTCCAGCGCGCGACCGAGCATCGCACGACGCTCTCCCCGCATTCCGCGGGCGAGGCGGCGCCCCTCGTCGGTCAGGGCGATCCGCGTGCGACGGGCATCGTCCGGATCGGCCTCGCGCCGCACGAATCCGGACTGCACCCCCTGTTGCACGAGCCGGGATGCCCGCGGCTGATCCACGCCGATCGCCTGGCCGAGGGCGCTCACGCTGAGCGGTTCCGGTGCTTCGGCGAGCGCTTCGAGCATGCGCATACGTGCCGGCCCCCCGAGACGGCCACCCGGGTCCGCCATCCAGGGCCGCATCCCCGGGTGCCCGCGGTGATGCGCGAAGTGCTCGCGCGGGTCTTCGTGGGGCCCGTGTCCGTGTGCACCGCGGGGCCCGCCGTGCTCGCGGCCGCCGGGTCCGGGTCGGCGTCCGCGCAGCCGGGAGAGCGCCTGCGCGATCGCTTCGGCGGCGTCGGGAGACGCGGGGTCGATCGGATCGGTGGCCATGCCCCGATTTTACATGCAGCTTGACATGCGTTCGGGTTCCATGTCACACTGCATGTACATGCACAGTGACATTGATATGTCGGATGACATCCGTCATCGGTGCACCACAGACCACGAAGGATCACCATGAACACCACTGCAGACAGCACTTCTGACAACACCTCCCGCCCGTTCGGTTTCTGGCTCAAGGCCGTCGACCGTCTGATGGCACAGGACTTCGCCACCGCTTTCGCCGCGGAGGGCGCGACCCGCCGCGACTGGCGGCTGCTGAACGTCGTCGACGGGTCGGTCCCCGCGCGCCGCCCGCTGAACCCGCACAAGCTGCACGCCCTCGTCGACCGCGGCTGGGTCGAGGCGGACGGCGACGGATGGGCGCTGACCGACGAGGGCCGCGCGGCGAAGGAGCGCCTCGGCGCCGCCGTCGACGGCATCCGCGCGAAGGTCGCCGAGGCCGTCTCCGCCGAGGAGCTGGCGACGACGCTCGCCGCGCTCGAGAAGATCGCCCGCGCCTTCGACTGGGACGAGGAGACTCCTCTCCCCCGCAAGCGACGCCCGGCGTTCGGCTTCGGCCACCGGGGCAGCTTCGGTCCCGGACACGTCGACCGCCGGCACGGCTTCGGCCCCCGGCCCGGTTTCGACCCCATCGACACCCCCTGCCACCACGACGGAGATGGGGACGACTCGCATCGCGGGCACGGTCGCCGCGACAGCCACACCCACTGCCACCACGGCCACGGCCATCGGGCGCAGCGGGTGGCGGAGCGCGCATTCGAACGCGGCTTCGACGCCGGATTCCGTCACGGCCACGCCGCCTGACCCCACCCCGGCGAGCGCCTCACCCACACCCGGGTGAGGCGCTTTTGCCCCCGAGCCCGGATCACTACGGCTCCCTCCCGAACTCCCTGCGGCACGTCTCTGATCCCGCACGCGAGGGCACTGCACACCCGGCGGTCGGTCGGGATCAGAAACGACCCGCCGAAGCGGAATCGCGGGGCGTTATCGATCCCGCACCAGGGCAGGGCGGGGACGGGGACTAGAACGAGAGGAGAGAGAGGGCTGTGGCGGGGGCGCCCGCGATGCGGAGGCGCGCGCGCATCGCGGTCGCCGCGAGCGCGTACGGCTTGTCGCTCCGCAGGAGCAGCGACCGCGCGTTGGCCTGTTCGTTCAGGGCGACGAGCTCGAACGCCAGGACCTCGACATCGGCCACGTCAATCTCCCCCGCCGCTGCCGCGAACCGCAGCTGGGCCTCGATGTACCCGTACCAGTCGACAAGGGCTGCCCGCACGGCATCGCTCACGGGACCGGGTTTGGAGTCGACGTCGGCCGCGGTCGCCGCGAAGAAACAGCCTCCGGTGAAGACGCGGTCCTTCGAGTAGACCAAGGCGTTGTGGAGGAGAGCCGCCAGGCGGTGCATTCCCCGCGGATGCGCGCGGGCGGGCTCGATGATCCGCTCGACGAAGATGTCCCGCGCGGCAGCGACCGTCGCGAGCTGCAGGCCTTCCTTACTCTGGAACAGCGTCGCGATGCTGCTCTTGCTCGACCCGGAAGCCGCGGCGAGGCGCCCGATCGTCACGCCGTCCAACCCGTCGACGGAGGCGAGGTCGGTCGCGCTCTCCAACACGACGCGACGGGAGGCATCGCCCCGCGCCCGCCGACCGTCCTGCACCACGGCATCCCTCATGCCCCTAGTATACGAACGATCGTTCGCCTACTATACGTATGATCGTTCGTATAGTTCGGTGAAGGAGCCCTCATGCCGTCCGCCCTCCTCATCCGCGCCCTTCCCGTCGTGGGCCGCGTCTCTCCCCGCCTCGCCGGCGACCTCGCCTATCGACTGTTCTTCTTCACGCGCCCACGGATGACCGTGCGTGCCGCCGACGCTGCCACCCACGACGACGCTCGCCGCGGGACGCTCCTCGTGCGCGGCATCCCCGTCACGACCTACACGTGGGGCACAGGTCCGCGCACCGTGCTGCTTCTGCATGGCTGGCGGGGCCGCACCTCGCAGTTCGCCCCGCTCGTGCGGGAGCTCGTCAGCGAGGGGTTCCGGGTCGTCGCTTTCGATGCTCCCGCCCACGGCGCCTCCGGCGGGCGGAACACCGACATCCGCGACTGGGTCGAGGCCGCGGAGCAGCTGGAGCGGATCCACGGGCCCTTCTCCGCCCTGGTCGGTCACTCCTTCGGGGGCCTCGCGGCGCTGACGGTTGCCCGGACGTCCGGCCCGGTCCCCGCCCTCGCGGTCGTCGCCGGCGCCGCAGCACCCGAGGCCTTCCTCGCCCAGTTCGCCCGCGACCTCCGGCTCGACATCCCCACCGCGGACCGACTCCGCACCCGCTTCCACCGCCGCCTCGGCCTGGACGCCGCCTCCGCCGCCTCCCAGTACGACGCTGCCGCGTATCCCCTTCCCGTCGAGACCGCGCTGCTCATCGTGCACGATCGGGGTGACCGGCGGATGACCGACCGGGACGCCCTCCGGCTGCACGCCGCCCACCGTGGCCGCTCCCGCCTCGTCCGGACGGTGGGTCTCGGCCATACGAAAGTGCTGTCGGCCGACCCGACCCTCGACGCGGTGGTCGCCCTCGCGACCGGAGGGCTCGACGCCGTCGATGCGCTCGGAACGGCTACACCGGCACCGGGAGGAAACCCGTACTCGGATCAGCAGCCGCGAACGGCAGCCCGACAGTGGTGATCAGCACCACGAACGTCACCACAGCTGCCGCGAGCAGCAGGAACAGGAAAACGAAGATCACGCCGGCGAGGACCCGGTAGCTGCCGGTCTCCGGCACCTCCGGAGCGATCGACCGCTGCGCCCAGTCGTCGGCAGCCGCTGCGGGCTGCTCCCCCTGGAGGATCGACGGCGTCGGACGGGATCGCTCCGAGCGGCGGGTCGGAGCCGGAAGCACCTCGCCCGCGGCGTCCGGTGCCGTCAGCAACCCCTCCGGAATCGGCGTCTCCGGCGGCGGGGGCGGGATCACGTCATCGGCGGACGGGATCACCGCGTCCGCAGGAGCGATCTCCGCCCCGACGGCGTCCGGCGCCGCTCCCTGATCGGGAGCGGCGGACTCGTCGGGGGTGGTCCCGCTCGCGTCGCCCATGTCAGCCTCCGACTGCTCCGATGTCGGTCACGCCCACGTCCGTACGGTGGAAGTTCCGGAACGAGCGGGACGCCGTCGGACCGCGCTGACCCTGGTAGCGGTTGCCGTAGGGACCGGAGCCGTACGGGTTCTCCGCCGGCGACGTGAGCCGGAAGAAGCAGAGCTGCCCGATCTTCATGCCGGGCCACAGCTTGATCGGCAGCGTCGCCACGTTCGCGAGCTCCAACGTCACGTGCCCGGAGAAGCCCGGGTCGATGAAGCCGGCCGTCGAATGGGTGATGAGGCCGAGGCGGCCGAGCGACGACTTGCCCTCCAGGCGTGCGGCGATGTCGTCCGGCAGGGTGACCTGCTCGAACGTCGCTCCCAGCGCGAACTCGCCGGGGTGGAGGATGAAGGGCTCGTCGGGGTCGACCTCGATCAGCCGCGTCAGCTCGGGCTGATCGACCGAAGGATCGATGAACGGGTACTTGTGGTTGTCGAACAGGCGGAAGTAGCGGTCCAGCCGGACATCGATGCTCGACGGCTGGATCATCTCCGGCGCGTGCGGTTCCAGGCCGACGCGGCCGGAGGCGAGTTCTGCTCTGATGTCGCGATCGCTGAGAAGCACGGCACAAGCCTAGTCATGTGCGGCCGCTCAGCCCCGCTCGGATGCCGGCATCCTGTGTCAGTGGTCGCGGCGCTTTGGCCATCCGGCCCGCGGCGGGTAGGCTTGCTCCACCTGCTCTCGGGCGGGTACGGGGCTGTAGTTCAATGGTAGAACTTCTGCTTCCCAAGCAGACAGCGCGGGTTCGATTCCCGTCAGCCCCTCCACAGTGTGACTTCCAAAGCTATCCCAGGCATTCTTGAGCTACTTCAGACCGAAGTCCTCGACCGATGCCTGAACGACCAGTAGCCAGGCTCGGTCGAAGCTGCGATACTCGCGGCTATCGCTCGATTCGCGGCTCAGACAGCTAGATGCCACGCCCCGGCGTGAGGATGCCGTGCGGGTCGAGCGCCCGCTTGATCGCGTTCTGCACCCAGATAGAACCTTCGTCGAGTTGCCATGCGAGTTCATGCCGCTTGACGGATCCGATCCCGTGCTCGCCGCTGATGGTTCCTCCGAGACGGAGAGCGAGACGAGTGATGTCGTCGATGACGGCTTCAGCCGCGTGGTGCTCGTCTGGGGTGTCTTCCGCCTCGACGGTCGGGTGGAGATTGCCGTCGCCTGCGTGAGCAACCGTGCTGATGCGTCGACCGTGCCGCTGAGCGATCTCTTCGATGCCGGTGAACACCGCGGCGAGTTCGCCAACAGGTACGCCCACGTCGCACGACACACGGAGGCCCTTCGCCGTCAGGGCCGGGTTCGCCAGACGGCGAGCTTCCAGGAGCCCTTCCCCCTCGGAGATCGCGACATCGGCGGCCCCACCGGCTCGGCAGAGGTCGAGGATGGCTTCTGCTTCCTCACGCGCGGTAGTGCCGACTGTCTGCCCGACAAGCAGCGCGGCGCCCGGGAGCTGCAAGCCGCTCGGTTGATACTGCTCGATGATCTCCACGCTCGCGGCGTCCATCAGCTCGAGCACGTCCGGGGTATGGGTTGACGCGACGATGGCAGAGACCGCCCGTCCCGCGTCGCCGATGTTGTCGAAGCTCGCCCGAAACGACTGCGGTGTGCCCGGTGGCACAGGTTCGAGGCGCACTGTCGCACGGGCGATCACACCGAGGGTTCCTTCTGATCCCGTGAACAAGCTCGTCAGGTCGTAGCCGACGACATTCTTTCGAGTGCGAGATCCGGTGCGGAGAATGCGCCCGTCGGCGAGGACCACTTCGAGGCCGGCGACGGCATCTCGTGTAACTCCGTGCGCGATGCATCGAAGGCCGCCGGCGTTCGTGGCGATGTTCCCCCCGATGGTCGAGGTCTGCGCGCTCGCGGGATCCGGGGCGAAGAACAAGCCGTGCTCCCGCGCCGCCCTGTCGAGGTCTGCGGTTATAACGCCCGCCTCGACGATGGCGAGACGGTTTACTACGTCGATCTCTACGATGCGATTCATGCCGTCAAGTGCGAGCACCAGACCGCCGGGGTACGCGACTGCGCCTCCGGACAGTCCGGTGCCCGCTCCGCGGACGGAGACTCGGACATCATTTCTGTGCGCCCACGAAAGCGCAGCTGCGACATCATCCGCGGATTGTGCCCGCACGACGGCGAGGGGGATCCCCTGCGCCGTCGCACGGGACGAGTCGCCCATGTAAGGAGCCATCTTTTCGGGATCCAGGATCACCCTCTCGCCTAGCGCCTCGACGAGTTCCGTGGCGAGGGGGACTTGCGCATCGATCACCTGCGTCGACTCCGGGTACATGTATTCCTCGATCCGGTCCGGTCGTTACTTCTGCCAGGCGTAGATGTGCTTCGCCTGCTGGTCCTCGTTCGCCGGGCTGAGGTCGATGCCCTTACGGTCGCGGAGCAGCAACGTCGCGATCAGCGAGATCACCGTGACGCCGAGCAGATAGAACATCACGTTGGTCGAGGATCCGGTTGTCGTCTGGATCCACTGGGCGATGGTCGGCGCGAATGCACCGCCGAAGATCGAGCCGATGGCGTATGCGATGGAGACCCCGGAGTAGCGGACGGATGCGGGGAACAACTCTGCGTACCAGGACGACTGGGCGCCGTAGGTAAAGC
This sequence comes from Zhihengliuella sp. ISTPL4, assembly GCF_002848265.1. GTDB lineage: Bacteria > Actinomycetota > Actinomycetes > Actinomycetales > Microbacteriaceae > Microbacterium. Next base: position 2,820,321 of record NZ_CP025422.1, on the reverse strand, counting down.
CCAATCCCAGGCCGAGGAGCACGATGCCGAGAGCGAGCAGCCCGAGACTTCCGGAGTTCACCAGCGGGAACAGCGTCACCACGAACACGCCCTGCACCAACCAACCGATGATGAAGGTGTTGCGACGTCCGATTCGGTCGGAAATCACCCCGGCGGCGAAGGTGGAGACGAGCCACGTCAGTGACGAAGCCGCAACTGCCCAGAGGATCGGGCCGCGCTCGAACCCGAGCGGCCCCTCAGGGTTCGTTGCATAGCCCTGGATGTAGCCACCGGTGGTCATATAGCCGACAGCGTTGTTGCCGACGAACACGAGAGCAGCGAGGAGAACCAGGGGCGTGAACCGCGCGAAGAGACGCGCTACGGGCACGGAGACTTGCTCTTTGCGTGCAGCGATCTCCTCGAACACGGGGCTTTCCTCGACACGACGACGCACCCAGTACCCGACGATGATGAGCACGATACTGAGGAAGAAAGGCACGCGCCATCCCCACTCAAGGAATGCATCTCCCGGAGCGATGGCTGCCATGATGCCGTTCACACCGCTGGCGAGGAGCAGGCCAATCGGCACGCCGATCTGAGGGAACGCTCCGAACAATCCGCGACGAGGCTTCGGCGCGTGCTCGACGGCCATCAGCACGGCGCCTCCCCACTCACCTCCCGCCGAGATGCCCTGCAGCACGCGGAGAAGGATCAGCAGAATCGGAGCCGCGGCGCCGATCTGCGCGTATGTCGGGAGAAAGCCGACCAGTGTCGTTGCGACACCCATGAGGATGAGGGTGAGGACGAGCATCGGCCGGCGCCCGATCTTGTCGCCGAAGTGACCGGCGAGGAATGCGCCCAGCGGGCGGAAGAGGAAGCTGATGCCGACGGTGACGAACGAGATGATCTGGGCGAGACCCGGGTAGTCCTCGTTGAGTGGACCGAAGAACACGGTGGCGAATACGAGTCCCGCTGCTTGCGCGTAGATGAAGAAGTCGTACCACTCGACGGTGGTGCCGACGACGGTTGCTACAGCTACTCGACGGCGGTCGTTCGTTTGTGAGATTGTGCCGGTCGGGGTGATTGCACTGGGAGATGCGTCTCGGGATGACATCTGACCTCCATGGTCAAGTGAAGTATCGAGCGCGGCTCTGCGCTCGATGCGCTGACTTCTGACGCGGCAGAAGGCAGCTGCGCTTACCGATCATCTCGCGTGGACGAGCGCAGCCAAATGGAGGAATGTGAGAGACGAGTGTCTTTGAAACTCACTTCTCAACCAAAGTCAATTGCGATGCAGTCGAAGCATCATCCACACCGCGAGACGGGTGTCAGCGTCGTCGAGGTTCACATCGAACATGACCGTCATCCGGCGAAGACGATAACGAAGAGAGTTCCCGTGCATGTGCAGCGCTGCAGCAGCGCCTGCGACATTCTGCCCGTTCTCCAGGTACGTCCGGAGGGTCGTCGCGTAGGACGTTCCGTGGGCTCGGTCATGCGCCAGTATGTCGTCGACCACCGGGAGGCTGATTCCGGATGCGCGCAGAGAATCTGCTGCATGATCAAGGACGATCTGCGCCCGCACCTCGGAGAATGGGGCGACGCCGGTGCCGCGGACTGATTGCCAACGAGCAGCCTCGAGGCTCTGCACTCGCCCTATCGTCGCGTCTTGAACGACCTCGCTTATCCCGACGGCGACGCTCTGGTTCAGGCTCTCCTTGGTTCGCTCCACGATGGCATCCGCCACCCCCCTGAGATCCTCGAACGAGACCGCAGCCACTGGCAAGAGCGCATAGACGACGCCGTCGACGAGCGCGCAGCCTCCGCGTCGTGGCGCGACGACAAGGCTCACGATTGAGGCAATCTGTTCCCGCAGGATCTCTTCTTCCGCGGTCAGGTCCCCCGCTGGCAGGGCGGCGATCACGGCGACCTCCGTGGGCGTGCTCTCGCCCAGTGTCCGTGCCCCGAGGAGGCGAGCCTGAACAAACGATTGGTTCGCTCGCCACGAGCCCCACGACTGGACGGATGAATACCTCATCAGATGCAGCGCGGCCGCACGTGCAGATGCGGCGAGAGCGCGATGCATGGAATCAGTGGCGTGCGGTGTGGCGATAATCACCCAGATGGAACCGAGGAACTTCCCGGATGCCCTCACCGTCGCGACGAGCCGCGGCAGTGTGCCGGGCGACTCGACCACTTGCACGGCACCGGCAGGCCACGCGCGCACTGCGCTATGGGTGGCAGCCATCGCCGCCGGCACCCGCCGCCCCAGGATTCCGTCGCGCCGAACATCGTCGATCAGTTGATCCGGCTGAGACGAGTAGGCGACGATCCGGCTGTAATCGTTCATGATCGCGACCGACCCACCAACACTCAGCGCGGTGGCTTCAGCCAGAGCGAAGAGGTCGCCGACGAAGTCATCGACTTCTTCGTCCGGCGGCACTTCGACGAGCGTCGAGAACCGCTGGAGGGCGAACTGCCAGCTCGTGTCCGCAGCCAGCTCGAGGACTGCGAGGCCTGAAGCAGCAAGTATCACCCGGAGGTCCTCAGCTTCGACGTCCCGGGCCCGTAACACCGCTGCGACCGCACCCGCTCGCCGGAAGCGTTCCAGAATGGACGTCGCGGAGCTCCCTTCGAGATGGGGCGGCACCATGATGAGGTCACCTTCACCGATGTCATCGAAGCTCTCAGGGACGATGACACGGAGGACGACGTGGTCGAGCGCGTCAGTAATGGTGGTGAGGGGTCTCACCATGTCGCCGAGCGCGTCCAAGAGTTCGCCGAACCTCATCTCGTCCTGATTCTCCCTCGCCGCGTCGCGTTGTGAGACAGACTATCGACCTCGTCAAAGACCTCCGCGCGGGTCTCACGAGGCCTGTCCCCAGTTCTATGTCATCCGGGCCTCGTCGTGCCCTGCTGGGGTTGCTGCCGAAAGAGTGCTGGCGCCGTTCCATCCGCCGCTCGCCCTGTCGCCACCGACGCCACTGACGATCTGCGCCACGAGCTCTCCGGCGGCACGGAATCCGTTGAGGTCTCCGATGCACGTCTGTTCTCTAGTCGCGGCGAGCAAGGACCGTCGCGCCCCTAGCCTCATGGTTAGGTGCAGAACCGAGGCTCTCTAGATCAACGACGCTCACCCCAGCGGTTGATGTCCGCGCTGGCGAGCAGACATCTCGAGGCCAGACACACTGCGCGACGGATCGTCAGATCCGCCCTCGTCGGCGGATCGCGAGGTAGGTGCCGAGTAGTACGGCGGCCAGGGCTCCGAGGATGACCAGTGGCGAGAACGGCTCCCCACCGGTGGAGGGCAGTTGCCCATCCGAGCCGTCATCGCCGTCACCGCCACCGTCGTCGCCCCCGCCACTGCTGTTGGCGGTGTTGGTGAGGAGGAGCTCTGCGACGCCGAGGTCGCGGGAGACAGTGGTGGGGAGCGCGACCCGACCGTCCTCATCGGGAGTGAGGATCTCCCCCTCGACGCTCCACTGCGGTGTCGACCAGGTGATTCCTGGCACGGCGGGAGGTGTCGCTTCTCGGACTTCGAGGACGGTTCCGACTGAGAAGTAGGGCGAGTAGATGGTCTCTCCTGGTTCGATTTCGACACGCGACTGGGGGACGTCGTCGGCCCACCAGTCGAAGGCGAACGTGGTGCCAGGCGGGAGGGAGTCGGTTCCCTCCACTCGCTTGGTGAGCGCCCACCGTGTCAGTTCGACGGCGGTGTTGGTGACTTCGAGCTGCGGCGCATCACGCAGTCCGATGATGAGGCTGCTTTGGGGCGACCAGGTTGCCCCCGCCCATTCGAAGTTCTCGGGGAGCGCCGTATCTTCGGGGTCTGGTTCGGCGAGTTGGATCGTCGTTCCCAGCGGGAAGGTCACCGGCTCGCCGGACGCGTCGAGAGGGCTCGCCGGTGTTCCGTCCGTGGGCACCGCGATGGTGCCGGTAACTGGCTCGCTCTGCCCCGGGAGGTGTGCGGTGTACTCGATGGTGAACGAGTCCGCACGGACCTGGTCTGGGTCGATGCCGAAGAGGCTTTTGCTGACGGAGAAGGTCCCCGTCAGTAGCGTTCCGCTGTTCGTCAACGTCGCGCCGACGACCGTTTCCCCGCCTTGACCGATCACGAGCTGCGTCGGGTCGAAGACCCTTCCCTCCCATCGCAGCCGCGACCGGGTGGGTGCTGCGAGCTCGTCGAAGGTGACCGTGGTCCCGAAGGGGAACAGGATCGGCTGGCCGGTGTCGTCGAGGGGGCTGCGCGGTGTGCCGTCACCGGGGACGCGCACGGTGCCGGTCTGGGTCTCCCCGGTGGGAAGCACCGCGGTCCATCGGACGGTGAACTCCAGCCCGCTCGGGATACTCCCGGCGGGGATGCCGGCGAAAGCCTTCGCCAGCTCGAACGTTCCCGCCCGCTCTTCGTTGGTGATGTCGATCAGGATGTCACCGCTGGCCGGCAGCGGGATGTCGACGATTGCCGATTCCAGCGGCCCTGCGCCCTCGAAGTTCTCAGGCCGGTACTGCGTCGTCTCGCCGTCGATGGTCACAGTGATGACGGGCGGCAACCAGCCGGCGGCATCGACCGGGTCCCCCTGATACGTGGGCAGGAGCTCGGCGAGTTGCAGCGTGTCGGCACCGGATTCGACATCGTCGAGAGCTGCAGGGTCTCCGACAGGGAGCGTGAGCTGCGTGCGCGTTCCCGGCGGGTCGGTGTTGTAGGACACGGCGTACTCGTAGCCGGTGTCGGACGCCCCACCCTCGACGGATTTGACGATGGTGATGGACCGCTCAGCGGTGGCCGGTGTGATGGCGTTCACGAGTTCGACGGCAACGGTGCTGGTGGTTCGAATGATGAAGATGCGTCGTGGCGACCAGGACGCGCCAGCCCATTCGTAGCCGTCTGGCGGGTCGATGCCCGTCAGGTCTTCGGAAAGGGTGATGACCGTTCCGACGGGGAAGGACACGCCCACGTCGATGACGGTCGAATCGAACGGCACATCCAGAGTCCCGCTGCCGATCTGTTCCCCGCGGAATGTCGCCGTCCACGTGACCGGAACGGTCGCCTGGGAGGGCGCTCCCGGGCTCCCACCGGAGACGTCGTCGATGGACTTTCTGATGCTGAACGTGCCCAGCTGCGCGGTGGCCGTGTTGGTGATGACGACCTTCGCGGTCCCCGCGCCGATGGTCAGCGGGTTCGGATCGATGACCGGCTCGCCCCACTCCCAGCCGGGGACGCTCTCCGGTTCGATCTCAACGAACTCGACCGTGGTACCCAGCGGGAACTGCTCCTCGGCGAGCACGGGGCTCCCGTCGGCGGGGACCTCGAGCGTTCCCACCGAGGTCTGCCCGTCCGGGTCCGTGGCGACATAGTTGAGCGTAAACGTCGCCCCCTCCGGGAGGTCTTCCGGGGCGATGCCGGACAGCTCCTTGCGGATCGCGAACGTGCCCCGGTCGGCGGCGCAGGTGATCTCGCTGGCGAAGAGGAAGGAGTGCGTCTCGCCGCCCAGAAGCGTCACGTTCCTGCCGATGACCTGGCCGTCGAGGGGCGCGGCATCGACCGTCACGGAGGCCTCGGGAGCGTAGATGGAGCCGTCGATGCGTGCTTCCGCCGCACGCACGGTGACGTCGCCGGTGAGCTGCGACAGGTCCCACATGATGTACGGGGAGTACGCGCCCTGCGGGTCCGCGCGTGCGCCGATCACCTCCGTGGTCCCCGCAGGCACACGGATGACCAACGGGTTGGAGACGCCCGGCGTCGGCCCAGGAGAGAACTGGATGAGAGCGGTTCCGGCGATGTCGGCGTAGTCGACGATGTTGGGCTGGTCGGCACTCAACGGCGCCAGCACCACACGGCTGCCGACATCCTCGGCCACGGTGACGGGGTACCCGATCCCGGTGGTCGGGTCGGCGATGTCGGCAAGGCACGTCTGCGCCTGCTGCCAGGACGCATCCCGGTTCGCTTCGACGTAGTCGGCGACAGCGGTGGCGGAGGTGTTGACGGTGTAGATGCTCCCGCCTCCCGCGGCGCCCGTCGGCGGTGCGGCGTTCGCGGGATACCGCTGATGGGTCGCGTCGATCAGCGGTGTCTGGTCGGCGTTCGCCGGATTCTGGTTCAGCCGCAGCCAGTTCGCGCGAGCGAAGGCCTGCCAGGGCCCGTCCCGTTGCACCATCTTCAGGTCGCCCAGCAGGCTCGGCTCCGTGGTGCCCGCGCTGGTGATCGCCAGGATGCCGGTGCTCTCGGGGCTGTAACGGCCGACGAGGAACCGTGTCGGGTCGCCGTCGACCACCGGCAGGTCGTAGTCACCTGTCCCCGCAGCGACATGCACGATGGTGTACTGGCTCGCGCTGGCCGGCGCGACGGTCGCCGTCCCGCCGACGGCGATACTGCCCTCCGTCTCCTGGTTCCGTATCAGCGCGTCCTCCCGCGCATACACGGTGAACCCGCCCCCGATAGCGAACGGGTTCACCGTCTCCGGATAGTCGGCCGCCGCCGGCGCTGGCACAGCCACCGCCATGACCACCGCACCCGCCACCGCCAAAGCCCCGGCAGTGACGAACGCAGCAAAGCGTCGGAGAATCGGATGCGCGCGGTCGGCCACGAGTGCCCCTCTCCCCGCCCGACACCCCCTGCATCGGGCCAGTGAACCTCAGTACACCAGGTCGCGTCACGGAAAGACACCCTCGTCCCTCGCGGGCCGAAACGACCACCCGCGCCGGCCGAGCAGGTCGGGCGGTCGCAAAAGGCGAGAAACCGCGTCCCCCGCGCGTTCTACGGCTGCCGAGGCGGAGGGGAGTCACCCGGGTGAATCTCCTCTCGCTCCCGCGCGGTGCTCTCCACGGACACCTATGGTCAATGGCAAGACCGGTGCCTCTCCGCGCGCGGGGAGAGCATTCCGACCGCAACCGAAAGCAGGAACGGCCGTGGGCAAACTGGAGCGAGAGAATCTGGCACTGCCGACCGGCACTTCGGCATTCGAGCCCTCCTTCCTGTCCACCGTCGCGCAGTTCGCCTACGTGTGGGGCTATCCGATGGTGAACATGATGAACCGTCGCCTCCGACTGGGGGCAGCGCCCGAACCAGGTCGCCTGGGCGGGGTCCTACCCGCATCGCCTGTCGGACAGATCGCGATGCTGAACGACTACATCGAACCCGCGGAGCGATTCATCGCCTGCCCGAACCAGGATGTCGTGTACGGGTTGGGGTTCTTCTCACTCGACGAGCAGCCCGTGGTGGTGCAGGTCCCCGACTTCGGCGACCGGTTCTTCGTCTACGCGTTCTACGACGCCCGCACCGACCAGTTCGGCGAACTGGGCTCGCTGTATGACAGCGCACCAGGTCACTACCTCCTGGTTGGTCCCGAGTGGACCGGCGAGGTCCCTCGGGGCATCACCGATGTGTTCCGCAGCCCCACTGCGCTCGCCAACGCGATCCCTCGCATTTTCATGGACGACACCGACGAGGATCGCGCCGCGATCCAACCGGTGGTGAACCAAGTCATGGTCTATCCGCTGACCGAGTTCACCGGTGAGATGCGCTCGAAAGATTGGGCCGACGTGCCGTCGTTCGACGCGGGCCCTAGCGCCGGTGGCGGCGAGACGAAGTGGGTGCGCCCCGAGACGTTCTTCGACCAGCTGGGCGAGGTGCTCCGCACGACCACCCCACTGCCCGGCGAGGAAACGCTGTACGCACAGTTCACCGCGATGCTGGAGGCGGGTGCCCGCGACCCGGAAATCCGCGCCGGCATCGACGCCGCGTTCCAGGCCGCCGACGAATCCTTCGTGCCGAACGCGATGAAATGGCGATACAACGGCAAGGATGCCGGCAACGGCTGGAACCGGTCAGTACACAACTCCCAGTGGGGATTGGACTACCTGAACCGGGCCGCAACAGCGCGGTCGAACATGTTCGAGAACCGGCCGAACGAAACCCAGTATTTCTACACCGATACCGACTCTGAGGGTCAGCAGCTCACAGGGTCCGCCAGCTACTCCGTGACGTTCGCGGCCGGCGATCTTCCCCCGGTCGACGGTTTCTGGTCGTTGACGATGTACGACGACGACCACTTCTTCTACCCGAACGACGTGCGACGGTACTCGCTCGGCACGAAGAACAAGACGCTCACCTACGCCGAAGACGGCTCGCTGACGCTCTACGTCGGGCACGCATCGCCGGGCGCGGAGCTGGAGAGCAACTGGCTCCCTGCCCCGGATGCAACTTTCTCGCTGTATCTGCGCGCCTATGGAGGCGAGCCGGGCATCACCGAGGACTCCTGGGTGCCGCCTGTCGTCACTCGCCTGTAGATCAAGCGCGCGATCCTCCGAGCGGGGGCCGCGCATGACGGCGCCACGAGCTGACGAGGCGTCTGCCGAACCACTCCCCCTCGGCGGGCGCCTCGGAACAGCTTTGGAAGTGACATCCCCTTGTGACTTCCACAGCTCATCCAAACGTTCTGCAGCGACTTCAGACGGGGGTTTCAGAACATCGAGCAGGCAGGTCGTGGGTACCGCCCGCCCAGCGTCGCTCTGTCCCGCTCGATATCCTCAGCTCGTCGAGCACACGGCGAGAAGTCCCTCACCGCCTTTGCTAGCAACTCGTCTCATCCACGCGCGGCACGCCAAGGAGAGGCTGGCGTCCGTCCTTTTGTCACCCTGGCTACTGCTCCGGTCGGAGTGCGACGGCCAACGCCGCGGCACGGGCGACCGAGTCGTCGAGGTCGCTGACGGACACGCGCACGTGAGGGCTCCGCACCGCACTCCTCATCATGCCCGCCAGGCGCCGGGCATGCTCCCCGCTGACGATGACCTGCGGAACCCCGAGAGCGGTGGCGAGGACTGCCAACGACGGGGCGAGCTCCTCCAAAGACCACGTCGAGGACGATAACCGGCCCGCGCCTGCCGGCCGTTCCAGGAGAACGCCCGCAGCGTCGCACTCCCGCACAGCGACGGCGACATCGGCGCCGGCTTGTATGAGCACCAGGCTTCCCCCGCCGCGCTCGCCGAGGAGGTATTCGATGTCGGCAGCGAGGTCGGCGGGGTCGAAGACATGGACGGGGACGCGCACAGCCCGTCGGACTTCTTCGACGACCTCCGCGTGGCTTGAGGCCGCGATGACGATAGCGACGAGGTTCCCACCCGCCTGGCCTTCGACCTCTCCAATCATCTCTATGACGTCGGCTGGACGACTGCCGCCGTGGCCCCAGGCTCGACGGTGCCGGTGCAGTACGTTGCCGCCGGGGGTGGAGAGTGCCGCGTCCAGGTGCCGTGGATCGCTCAGGTCGACGATGATGACCTGAGCGCCGGACGGGTGGAAGGCGAGATGCGTGCCGGGTCGGCCCGGACCTACGCCTTTCGATGCGTCAGCCTCGACGATGACGTGTTCCTCGAGCAGGTCGCGCACCACCTCCGACACGGTCGGCCGGGATAGCCCCGTCAGCCGCGCGACGTCGGCGCGACTAGCGGGGGCGTGGCGCAGCATCGCGCGCAACACGAGCCCACGACTCTCCCGCCGCACCGGCCGTGTCGCCAGCCGTGGCGACGGAGGGGGTGCGGCAGGGCTCTCAGCGGGGTCAGGCCCCATTGCCGCCCCAGGCGAAGCGGCAGTGGTCATGTCACCGACTGACCCGCTCGGGGATCGGCTGCGATGGATGCGGGGTGTCCCCCAGCTCGGCCTGCAGCGACCAGAGGACTGCCTTCAACTCTTCCCGCTGGTCCCGATATGCAGGCTCGTGGTAGACGTTGCGGAGCTCCTCCGGATCCTCCACGAGGTCGTACATCTCCCACTCCGGCGGGTAGACGAACGGCGACGAACCGGGCAACCCCATCCCATCGTTGTAGAAGTAGATCAATTTGTGCGTTTCCGTGCGGACGCCGTAGTGAGCGAGGGCATGGTGGTTCGCGTCGTCGTTTTCGAAGTACCGGTAGTACATCGCATCACGGGTGGGCTTGTCCGGGGTATCCGTGAGTTGCGGCCAGAAACTCACCCCCTGCATGCGCGGGTGCGGCTCCAGGCCGGCAGCGTCGAGAATGGTCTGCGCGAAGTCGACATTCGTGACGATCTGTTCGATGGTGCGCCCGTGGTCGCTGATTCGAGAGGGGCAGCTGACGAGCAGGGGCATACGCAGCGACTCGTCGTACATGAAGCGTTTGTCGAACCATCCGTGGTCGCCGAGGAAGAAGCCCTGGTCGGACGTGTACATCATGAGCGTGTCGTCCAAGACGTTGTTGTCGCGCAACCAGTCGATGACCCGCCCGACGTTGTCGTCGACGGACGCCACGCAGGCGAGGTAGTCCTCCATGTATCGCTGGTACTTCCAGAGTGCGGCCTGCTCGTAGGTGAGGTCTTCCGGCGGGCTCTGTTTGAGATCCGTCAGGGTCAGGTGGTCCGCGATGCGCATCGCGGCCCGGTGGGCGGCCGACGAGCGCGTGGCGTAGTCGTCGTCGAACGTGTCCGGGACGGGGATCGGGTTCGTGAACATCCCCTTGTGCTTTTCATCCGGTTCCCAGGGGCGATGCGGGGCCTTGTGATGGATGAGGATGCACCACGGCTCGTCACCGGGCAACGACTCCAACCATTGGAGGGAAAGATCCGTGATGATGTCGGTGGCGTAGCCCTCAACGATCTCCACTCCATCCGAGGTCAGGATCTGCGGGTTGAAGTACTCGCCCTGATCCCGGAGCACCGCCCAGTAGTCGAAGCCCTCCGGGTCATGTCCGGGCCCCTCACCCATGTGCCATTTCCCGACGAGGGCTGTGCGATACCCCGCTTCATGCAGCTGTGTGATGAATGTCGGCTGGCTGGCGTCGATGGGCGTCTCCAGGGTGGTGACGCCGTTGATGTGGCTGTATGTTCCCGTGAGAATCGACGCCCGGCTGGGGGTGCAGAGCGCGTTGGTGCAGAAGCAGTTATCGATCCGCACCCCGTTGTCGGCGATCTCGTCGATACGAGGGGTCGCGTTGACGACAGAGCCGTATGCGCCGATGGCGTGCGATGCGTGGTCATCCGTGAGGATGAGGACGATGTTGGGGCGTTGCTGGGCAGTCACTGCTGGCCTCTCCATTCCTTGGGGTCATCGTGGGCGCGCCGCGTCGATGCGGCGAGTCAGCTCGGCGAGGAACAACTCGTCAGCGAGTTGCGCGGCGGCCGCCTGCGTCACATCCTCGAAGGGGTCCACACCGGCCTCGGTCCGCGAGAGACATCGGATCTCCGCGGTCGTGCCGTCGCGGCGTGTCACCATCACCTGCTCCCCGGCCTCCAGCAGGAGGGCCGAGGACACGACGGTGTCATCACTCTCCTGCAGGGTACGGACCGTCGTCTCGTCGATGTGGAGCTCCGTTGATGCCCGGGCGCGGCCGCCCTCCCATTCCGTCACCTGCACGACGAGCACGTCCTGACGCGCGAAAGACTCGAGGTTCTGCTCGTAGAACTCCCGGACGTCGTCGTGACCCAACTCGGAACGGATCGACGAGACGACGAGTTCGATGGTGGTGTCCACCTCGCGCTCGTACGCCTCCCAGGAGGATTGTCCGCGCGGCCCGGTCTGACCCGACTCCGGCTGCTGCAGAGCGTCGACGGTGACGGGCTCCCTCAGGTCGAGTTCCGCCGCCCAATCGAAGACCACGATGTCGTGGAGCTGCTGCTGCGGAGAGGCGTCCGGCTCGCCGGCTCGCTCATAGATCGCGTGCACCGCGGACCCCGAGGAGCTCAGTGGCGGCTGCGCGGAGCACCCACCACTGAACACCAGGGCTCCGCCGATGAGCGCGACGATAACGCCCTGCCGTGCCTTCATGTTCTCGAGCGGCGTGCGTGGAGACGCCACCCGACGATGATCGTCAGGGCGGCACCGACAAGCAGGATCAGCGGAGCGTTCGATCCCGTCTGAGCGAGAGCCGCGACGGCGGCAGCCGAATCGGCGGATAGGGCGGCGCCCGTCGGAGCCACCTCTCCTCCTGCCTCTGAGGAGACGCCATCTGAGGTGCCACCGCCCGTCGACTCAGCGGGGGCGAACTGCACCGCTCCCACCGTGATCCCCTCAGGCTCGAGGACCCGCGCCGTGTCGGAAGGAAGCGCGGCGCCGCGGAAATCGGTGTCGTAGGTGACGCCGCCGATCTCCGGAAGGTTCCACGCGGCCACCATGTCGATGCTGGTGTTTTGACGCGCCACCGCGTGGATCTCCGTCGGGGAGAGATCGCGTCGATCGGTCACCGTCCCGTCGTAGTGGGCGACCAGCTCGGCCAAGGTGACCCCGGCTCCCCGGAGGGCAGAGTCCTCCGCCGGTGTGTACCCATCGAAGCTGGTGCCCACATTAGCGCCCGTGCGCGGGCTGGAGATGTCGATGTTCGCGGGTGCGTCACCGATCTCCGGGAGCCCGAGGTCTCCTGTCACGGCCTGTTCTTCCTCCGCGGGTGCGGTGATACCACCGGCATACGCGTTGTTGTAAAGACGCACCTGGGAACGCATCGTGGCTGCCTCACCAACGTAGAACGGCTGCCCTTCCGGGTAGTGGAAGACGTTGTTGAAGATGAAGACCTCGCGGTTGCCGGTTCCGGCTGCGGAGTTGGCAAGATCCAGCACGCCTCCACGGGGTCCGCGCAGGAGCGAGTCCGAGAAGATGGTGTTGTTGTAGATCATCGTCCCGGCGGCCGTTCCGCGGGAGAACTCGAAGGTCTTGTCCGCGTCGTTCTGGCTGATGTTGTACCGGATCGTCGGTGCCGTGTGCGGGAAGCCGTTCATGATCAGCATGAACCCACCCTCGTTGTCGTGCGAGTAGTTGTACTGCATGACCGAGTAGGACGACACGTGGTCGGTGTCCAGGCCCTGCCCATCCTGAACACCGTGAGTGTGGGACACGTTGTACTGGATGACCGTGTTCGTGGCTTGGAAGGGCCAGATACCTGCGTTGTAGCCGGTGTTCTGGTACCGGGCGTGCTGCACGAGGTTGTACTCGATGAGCGCACCATCCGCATCGCGCACGGTGATGCCATCCCCACCGGTGTACCGGATCTGGTTGTCGCGGAGAACGATACCGGTTGACGGGTACCAGAACAGCGGGACGTTCGGGGAGTTCTGTGCGGACTGGTTCGCCCAGCTGGAGCTCACGAGTTTGATCCCGGAACGGTCGACGCGTTCGATGACGTTGTCGGCGATGAGGATCCCGTCGAACTTGGTGGGCACTCCGCGGAGTTCCCCGCCTTCGATTGCTGCACCGATGTCGAAGAAGATGCCGCCGTTCCACTTGGAAGACAGGTTCCCGTTGATGTCGTGGATGTGCAGGTCCGTCAGGGAAATGTCCGAGACGACACCGAAGTCACGCGCGGAGACGTTCACGGCGCGCAGGTTCTTCTCCTGGTTCGTGCTCGTGTTCAGGCCGAAGCGGCTGTCGTGGCCGGGATGCAGGTTGGTGATCTCGAGCCCGCTGATGCTCACATGCTCCTGGTTGAAGAGGGAGATGACGTTCTCGACCTCTCCGGCACCGTCGAGGCGCGGCCGTGGGCCGTCCCCGTACGCGCCGACCTCGATGGGCGCGTTCGCGGAACCCGAGCCCTGGAAACGGAGTGCCGCGTCGTCTCCGCTGAAGACGCTGCCTCGCTTGAGGAGGATGCGGTCACCGGGCCCGAACGCTCTGTTCAGGGCGCTGAAGGATGCCCAGGCGGTGTCAGCGGAGGTTCCGGCGTTGCTGTCGGCTCCGCCCACCGGGTCGATGTAATACGTCGTCGGGGCGAGCGCTGTTGAAGTGAAGTTCGCAGTGAGGACCACGTCCGCCGCCGCATCCTTCGGGATAGTGAAGCCCTCCGCGGGGACCGGGGCACCCTGCCAGGACAGGCCTTGGAGGAGATGCGCTCCCTTCGGATATGCGTTCCACGTCACCGTGTCTCCGGCAGAGGCGGTGTATCGGGACAGGACGACCGCGCCGGCTGTTCGCTCGGCGTCTGCGACCCCATCCTTCGAGATCTCCACGCTCACTTCGACCTGCACGGGAGTCCGGAAAATCGTCAGGTTGTCGACGGCGATGGATGAGCCCGCCGTCATGTTGATGACGCCCGCACCCGCGCCGAGTCCCGACCACTCGGCGGTGTCGTTCGCACTGTCGACGTTCACGTACGACAGGAGTGGGGAACCGTCCACGGTCACCGAGACGGTGTCGTCGGTCACATCGATCGACACGCGCCGGGTCGTCTGGTCGAACACGAACCCTGTGCTCGCGAGCTCCACATTGGCACCCGCATCGATCCGGCGCAGAAGCGCCTTCGAGCCGTTGAGCGCCAAGACGTAGCGGGACTCCATACCGGCGCCGCGAAACGCGATCTGGGCCGTGCCGGCGACGGTGTCGGCCTTTCGGATGTCCGCCTCGATCCTGTAGGCCTTCGGGTTCGCCCAGCTGCTCGAATGCACGAAGGCTGACGCTGTACCGGTGGTGGGCGCGAGGACCAACGCCTCATCCTCGACACGCACCGCAGCCTCGCCCTGGATGTCGTAGTCGTTGTTGGCGTTCAGGGCCCCGGTGAAGTCATCACGGAACAGCAGGTTGGGGTCGGCGGGCTCGGTCACGAACGTGGCGATGATGACGACGCTGCCGGTCTTGTCGTCGAGGGTGAACCGGTTGTCGCTGATGGTCAGGAGCCCGTCCGTGCTGGTCATCGTGTCTGCACGGAGGGAGACGTAGCCGTCGAAGATGTACCCGGGTCGTGCGGCGAACGTCAGCGTCACACCGTCCCCGGCGTTCCCTGATGAGCGGCTCGCCGTGAGCGTTCCGCCCGCTGTCTCGGTCGAGGAGTCGCGTACACCGTTGGTCTCGGTTGCGACATCCACGGTGTATTCGCCCACCGCTTCCGTCTCGTCGGTGGTGACGACGATGTTGTCGATGCTGTAGTCCTGGTTGGGGAACTGGCTGGCCACGACGATGCGGCCCGCGGCAGCGTCGGCCATGTCGGCGTCGACGGTGTCCAGGAGCACCTGGCCACCGACGCTTGCCCGCACGCGGTCGCCGTCCACACTGATCTCCACGCGGTGGGCGTTTCCGCCGGTGTTGACAGGGAGGCTCACCGCTGCCGGCGCATCGAGGAGCGTCGTGGCCCCCTGCACGACCCGTTCGAACGCGAGGCGACTCTTCGGGGCGTCGTAGGTCACCTGATAGCGGGACGCGGCGCCTTCCGTGGCGAAGAAGCCGAACTTGATGGCGCTGTTCGTGTTGCCGGCGTGGATGAAGAGGTCGAGGCTGAGGGTGAAGTCTCGGGCGGCGATGACGTCTTTGGTGAGAATGCGGTTTTCGGGCCCGCTTCCTTTCACGTTCACCATCCCGCCGGTGTAGGTCACCTGGGAAGCGGCATTCGCCGTGGTCACGTTCCAGTGGGCGCCGTCGCCCGCGGCGAAGTCGTCGCTGAAGACGGTGCGGGCCGGGGCCTGACTTTCGGCCGCGACCGCCACGGCAGCAGACGCGGGAGCGGTGAGACCACTCCCGCTGAAGGCGATTGCGAGGGACACCGCGATTGACGCCCTGATCGTTCTGTTCATCGTTTCCTCACCACATCGTCGGGGTCAGCTGGGGCGCATCGAGAGCACCAGAGGTTGATAGCAGGTCGTGTTCGCGCCGCACCCGTGCGGCGGCATCGTCGGCGTCGAGGTCGGGGTTCCAGATCCGCTCGGACACCGCGAGCAGGCGGGGGAAGAACATGTCGAGCAGGTCCGCCCCGTCGAGCACGAACTCCGACCAGACGCAGGCCTGCACTCCCAGGCACCGCGGGTCCGCTGTCTCAGGCCACGGTGCACGAAGGATGTCGTCGACCGAGATGGCGGGCGTCATCCCGTTCTGCTGGTCGCTGCCCTCCGGATCGACCCGGTTCAGGTAGAGGGTGCGCGCGTCGGCGAAGACGTAGGGAAGGGACGAGCGGCCCACACGTTCCATTCCGCGGGCTTCGTCCCATGCGATGACGACGGCGTCCCCCTTGTCCCAGATGTCGCAGGCTTCGTCCCAGACAGCTACGGTCTTGCCGTGGCGCCGCAGCTCCGTGGACGCGACGTCCATGAACCATGCCTGCAGGTCCTCGACGCGCGCCAACCCGCGGCTTGCCAGGGCTGCCGGCAATCCCGGGTCGGACGACCACTGTCGGTACGCGCACTCATCGCCGCCGATGTGGACGAGCTTCCCCGGGAACAGTTGGGCCACCCTGCGGAGCACTGCTCGGACGAATCGTTCGGCGTCGGCCGTCGGCCACAACAGATCGTTGCGGGCGGGCCACCACATGTGGTCGCGCATCGAACCACGGGGCAGGGGAAGGTGTGCGGGGCGTCCGAGCTCTGGGTACGCGGCGATTGCCGCGGACATGTGCCCGGGAAGGTCAACCTCAGGAACGACCTCGATACCGTGCGCGGTGGCGTAGTCGACGACCGTGGCGATCTCCTCATCGGAGTAGAACCCGTTGCTCCACCTCGTGACGGCAGCCGCTTTCGCCCGCTCCAGGGTCTCCCCCGCAAGCGCGTTGTAGTCGTCGAAGGCGCCTCTCGGCAGGTCGGCGCCGATTGCCGCCAGCAGAGGATAGTCGGGAACGTCGAAGCGCCAGCCCTGGTCGTCCGTCAGATGCCAGTGGAGTCGGTTGAATCCGTATCGCGCGGCGAGCTCGATGACGCGCAGGATGACCGGCACGGTGAAACGAGTGCGGGCAGAGTCGATCATCAGCCCGCGCCAAGGGAACGACGAGTCGCGCCCCCGGACAGGTCCGACGAGGACCGGGGGCAGATCAGCGAGAGTCATCCCTTGACCGCTCCCGCAACCATCCCCTGGGAGATCTTGTTCTGCACGGCCATGAAGATGATGATGACGGGGACCGCGATGAGGGTGGCGCCGGCCATCACTCCGCCCCAGTCGGTCGCCTTGAGCCCCTGCTGGAACGACTGGATCCAGATCGGGAGGGTCACGGACGAGTCCTTGGAGAGGACAATCAGCGCGAGGGTGTACTCGTTCCACGCGAAGAGGAAACTGAAGACGGACGTGGACACCAACCCGGGGGCGAGGAGAGGGAGGGTCACGCGCCGGAACGCACCGAAGCGAGAGCATCCGTCGACCATGGCGGCCTCCTCGAGCTCAATCGGAACTCCGTCGACGAAACCGCGCGTCATCCAGGCGACGAAGGGGACGATGGTTCCGATGTAGAGGATCGAGAGCCCGAGAACGGAGTTCAACAGTCCCCATCCGTCCAGCATTCGATACTGCGAGATGAAAAGCGCTTCGGCGGGGATCATCTGCACCACGAGGATCGCGATGATCATGATGGTGCGGCCGCGGAAGCGGAAACGCGACAGAGCGTAGGCAGCAGTCAGCGCTCCGATGGTGGAGAACACGACGGTCAGGGACGCTGCAAGAAGCGAGGATCCCAGCGCGGGAGCGAAATGGGGATTGGTCAATGCCGAGACGAAGTTGCCCCACGTGAACTCCTGGGGCAGCAGATGCGGCGGCCAGGACATGAGCTCGGACTCGGACTGGAATGCCGAATTGACCATCCAGTACACCGGCACCAGCCACAACAGCGCGACGAGAAGACCGGTGACGTTCGCGAGCGGGTTCTTCGGTCGCCACGAGCGAGTGGCGGCGCCGGTGGCCTTCGCCTTCGGGGAGGTGGTGAGGGCGCGCGTCGATGCGTCCGCGGTGTGAAGCGCCATCAGAACATTCCTCCTTGGCGGTACAGCATTCGTAGATAGCGGGCGGTGAGCACGAGGGTGAGCGCGAGGACGACCATCGCGAGCGCGGAGGCCACCCCGTAGTCGCCTTGAGCGATACCGGTCTGGTAGATGTATGTGCCCAGCAGGTTGGTCTCGCTCGCGATACCGCCGGATTGCTGGAGGACGTAGATCTGGGTGAACACGCGAAGGTCCCAGATCACTTGGAGCACTCCGATAAGGGAGATGACGGGCGCCACCATCGGAAGCATGATGTGTCGAATCTGCTGGAACCCGGTGGCACCGTCGATCTCGGATGCTTCGAGAACCTCGGTGGGCATCTGCGCAAGAGCCGCATATATCGTGATGGAGACCAGCGGCAGGGATGCCCAGATGATGACGGCCGATGCGATGAGGTAGAACGTCCAAAAGTTCTCGCCCAGCCAATTGAAGTTCTCGAAGCCGCTGAGTCCGATGCTCGTGAGCGCGTAGTTCAGCAGACCGGAGCGGGGGTCCACCAGCCACTGCCAGATCGTCAGAGCAGCCAGGGCCGGCATCGCCCACACGATGATGAGGGCGGTGTTCAGGAACGACCGGATGACGTTGTTCAGTCGCAGCATGAGCACCGCGACGCCCACTCCGAGCAGCATCGTCACACCCGCCGTCCAGGCACAGAACGCCAGGGACTTCAGGAACACGCTCCAGAAGTACGGGTCGGTGAGGATGGTGGCGTAGTTCGACACTCCGGCCCACTCGGCGGGCTGGCCGAACTGCTGCGCCAAGCCGAAGTGCTGGAAGGACATGATCGCTTGCCGCACCAGTGGGTAGCCCAGGGCGACTGCGACCATGACGGTCGCGGGTGCCAGGAGCATCCAGGGCGTCAGGCGTCCGCGAGCGCCACGGACCCGTGTGCTCATCGGTGCGGGTGCGGTCTTCGCCGTGCGCTCGGTGCGACGAGCGGGCCGGAGTGTCGTCTGCGTCATGAGGAGATGTGGATCCGTCTTACTTGTTCAGCGAGGTGTCGACCTGCTCGTCGAAGGACTTGGCGACAGCGGCGACGTCTTCACCCTTCGCGATGCGGGTGAAGAACTCGTTCAGCTGCGTGGACCCGAAGGCCACGCCCCATTCCGGGCTGTTCGGGGTGAGCTTCGAGTTCGTGATGATCTCGCCCGCGATCTCGCCGAACGGACCGGCGACCGCATCGCTGTACGCGGTGTTGCCGGGCACCCACCCCTCCTCAGCGAGCCGCGTCTGGAAGTCCTCACTGAAGATCAGCTCGAGAGCTTTCGTCGCCAGCTCCGGGTGCGGAGAGTTCGTCGCCACCGCGATGTTCGACCCTCCGGCGAAAGTCGCACCGGGGACGCCCGGCTCGTCAGAAGGGATCGCGAAGACACCGACCTTGCCGGCATCCCACAGCGCCGGATCGATCTTCGTTCCGATGTTTCCGGTACCGATGAGGATGCCCGTGGACCCCTCGTTGAAGTACCGCTCGAACGACTTCTGCCCGGCCTGCGAGTCCAGGGCGAAGGTCGTGCCGTTCCGGAAAAGGTCTTGCAGCGCCGTGAGTGCCTCAAGGGACTCATCGGTGGAGGCCGCCCCGACCCACTCATCGCCGTCCTGCTCGGCGTACTCGAAACCCTGCGGGAAGAGGTACGACTCGACACCGTGCGGGTCCACGGCCGCGAGATACATGCCCGAGAAGTTCGGGGTGCCCTCAGGGTTCGCCGCCTGCAGCGCAATGGCGGCGTCGCCGAACTCTTCGATGGTCGTCGGGACGCTGATCCCGGCCCGCTCGAACAGGTCCGTGCGATAGAACACACCCCGCGCCCCGGCGTAGAGGGGGTATGCGTAGATCTTGCCGTCGATGGTGGACGCGTCCACGAACGACGGGATGAGGTCGTCGCCGCCGAGCTCGTCCTTGAGGTCGGTGACGTCTGCGAAGGCTCCGACCGACGTGAACGTCGCGGTCTGAGTGTTTCCGATCTCAACAAGATCGGGGCTCTCGTTCTTCGAAGCGAGAGACGTCTGGAGCTTCGAGACGATGCCGTCCCACTGCTGCACCTCGACCTTGAGTTCGCTCCCCGGGTTCTCCTCGGCGAACTGCTCCTCGAGGTACTGTCGGCTCTCGTCAGAGAGCGAGCCTTCCATCACCCAGAGCCTCACGGTCCCGGGCTCGTCCGCGCTTTCGCCTGCGTCGGTGTCGGTGTCCGTGCTGCAAGCGGCCAACGTGAGAAGTACAGATGCACTGGCGATGCCAGCCAGTACGCTGCGTGCCTTCATGATCCCTCCGATGGAATCTGCCCCGCTCTGCTCACGGCGGCGACGGGCGATAGTTGATCTCGGCGTTGAGTGTGTGAGCTCGAATCAGAATGACCGCTGTACGCAATAGTGTCAAGTAAATTAACAGAATTCTGAGCCGACACGTCTGCAGGCGCGCTAGTCTGGAGGTCGGCTGAAGGGAGCCCGATGACGAGCGTCACACCCAACGCGCAGCGCCTGCTTCGATCTCTGATGATCGACGGCCCCGCCTATCGGGCGGACCTCGCTCGCGTGCTGGACGTTTCGCGAGCCACCGTCTCCAACCTGACCAACACGCTCTTGGAAGAAGGTTGGATCGAGGAACCCGCTCATGAGCCGGGAGCTATCAAGACGCATATCGGAACCTCCGTCCAGCTGGGCGTCCTCGTCTCTCTCGTCTTCCTCGTCGACTCCTGCACGGTAACGTTGTCGCGGGCTGATGGAAGAGTGGTAATTTCCCATACACTCCAGACGAGCGCGTCTGCGTCGCCCGAGCAGCGGTTGCACGCCGGGGCCGACCTCATCGACCGCCTGTTCGAGGAAGTCGGGCACCCGCGAACGCTTCTGCGGGCCATTCATCTCGCTGTCGACACGCAGATCGACACGCAGACGGGTCTCGTCTACGCTCAGCGTGCATCGAGCCGTTGGTATGGCGTCAATCCGAAGGTGCACCTCGAGACGCGGTTCGGAGTGAGCGTGCATCTCCAGAACACTGCACGCCTCGAAGGTCTCGCGGAATCACTGTGGGGAGCGGGGGCGAACCATCGGGACGTCCTCTATGTGGACGTCAGCTTCGGCGTCACCTCCGGGCACGTGGTCGACGGACTGATTCGCACCGGCGCCCGCGGAGGTTCCGGAGAAATCGGGCACACCGTATACGACTGGAACGGCCCGCTATGCACGTGCGGGAACGCGGGCTGCCTCATGCAATACGTGTCCGTCCCTGCGCTCCTTCGCGACTATCGGACCCGTACGGGCTCGACCGTCGAGTGGAGGCAGTACTGCGGACTCGTCGCCCAGGGCGACGAGTCCGCCGTCGCCCTTGCCCGGCGCGCAGCCGAGATCCTGGGGCGGGTTCTCGTCAACACGTGCCACCTCGTGGATCCGGAGGTCATCGTCATGAGCGGCGAGCTGGTCAGATGTCTACCCACGTTCATCGACGACACCGCGGCTGCTCTGCGCGCGTCGGCGCTCCCCCTCGTCTCCCGCAACGTCACCGTCCTCCCCGCACAGGAAGAAGACGTCCTTTCCACGACCGCTCTGGCGGGAATCGCGTCCCTTCGCCGCATTGAGGACGTCGTGGTCGCCGTCACCGGGCTCACAACAGACGCCAGATGACATCCCGAACCAGGCGAGCCAGGGTGGGATTCCGGTGCGCGGCGCTCAGGGCGCTGGTCGGTACCGCTGCATGACGGCACCGGAGCGGAACTCCCGCCGCTCCACGAGCTCGAGCCGAAGTCGCTCGTGCACGCCATCCAGGAGCCGAGGGCCGTGCCCCGCGACGACCGGATGGACCACGAACACGTACTCGTCGATCAGCCCGAGATCGGCGAGCGTCGCGGGCAGGGTCACCCCACCGACCGACAGGCCCGCCCCCGGCTCATCCTTCAGCCGCCGCACCGCCTCGGCGAGGTCGCCGCGGACGAGGTCCGCGTTCCAGTCGGCGGCGTCGAGCGTCGCCGAGACCACGTGTTTCGGCATCCGGTCGATGGTCTCGGCGAACGGCGTCTCCCACTCCTCCATCCAGTCCGGCCAGACCCCGGAATCCGGACGCCGCCACGCGGACCGCATCATCTCGTACGTCACCCGGCCGTAGAGCAGGGCGTCGGCGCGCTGCAGCTCCGCGGTCCAGAAGCGCATCGACTCCTCGTCGGGCGGGAGTCCGGCTTCGTGATGGCAGCAGCCGTCGAGCGTCACGTTGATCGCGTACCGCAGCGGTCTCATCGGAGCTCTCCCACCGGGATCGGCAACGTCAGCACGTTCCCAGGCGGCGCGAGCGGGCACGCCCAGGCCGGGTCGTAGGCACAGGACGGGTTGTATGCGAAGTTGAAGTCCAGCACGATCGTGCCGCGGCGCGGGTCGACACCGAGGTCGGCGCCCTTCACCGTGTCGACGAGGTACCGCCCTCCTCCGTACGTGCCACCCGGCTGTCCGGCGGAGGCGTCGCGCACGGGCACGAACAGACCGCCGCCGTAGGACGCGAGCCGCCACACGTCGAGCGATCCGACGTCCGGGATCTCCACCACGCCGACGCGCTCGAACGGCACGATGCCGTCGGTCCCGGTCGCGAACTCGAAGGTCGCCGGATCGCTGTCGAGGATCGGAAGCTCGAACCGCCAGGCGGAGTCGTACGGCGCGATGGGCAGCCCCTCGAACAGCACCCTGTCCTCCGGAAGAAGCGGCGTCGCCGGGTGACGCAGCAGCAGCTCGTCCCGCTCGATCCGCCACAGCTCGTGCGCCTCTTCCGGGGAGTCGGCCCGCCGCACTGCTTCGTACAGGGCGAAGACCCGCCGCCGCCAGTCGACGACCTCGACAGCCGTCTGCGCATTCGTCATGCGCCCACGGTACGCCGGACGGCGGACGCCCGAAATGCCCTCAGCTCGCCGGCTCGCGACGTGCCCGACGTGCAGCGACGCTCACCGCGGCGAGCGCGACGGCCCCCGTGATGACCACACCGAAAGCCGCGCCCAGCGCGACGTCGTGAACGTAGTGCACTCCCTGCAGCACCCGGCCCACGGCGATGAGTGCCGCGAGGGCGAGCGCTGCCCAGATCATCGACACCCGACCGAGGGCGACGGCGATCACGACGACCGCGCCGAACGCGAGGGTCGCGTGGTTCGAGGGGAGTGACCAGTCGCCCGCCGGCGGGCACTCCCCGGCGCTCGGCCACCGTACGCACGGACGCGGCTGTGCGAACAGGAGTTTCGCCCCCTCACTCGCGGCATACGCGACGACAACGCCGATCGCCCCGGCCGCGACCGGGAGACGACGCTCCGGCCGTCGGAACCAGGCGAAGAGGATCGTCGCCACCGTCGCGGCGGCGAGCGCGGCCAGACCCCCCTCGGAGACGAGTTCGACGCGCGGGAGCCCCGCGCCCAGGCCCGCGAGCCACCGCGTGCCGACGATGCTCACGCTCCCGGGCGTCGGGAGCAGCAGCAGGACAGCGGCGAGCCCGAGGGCGACGAGGAGCGGCAGAACGGTGCGACGAGACAGGGTCGTGGACAGCATGCTCTCGACGCTAAGCCGGGCTCCGGACCAGAGGCATCGTCCGGAAGTCGGAGCGTCCTCCGCCGCGGGATGTATCCGCGCCGGCCCTACGTTCGGTCGATCATCTCCGCGTACCCGTCCTCGTACGTCGGGTACTCGAGATCGCCGAGGACCGAATGCAGCAGCGTCCCGTCGTAGACGAAGCCGCTCGGTGCACCCCCGTCGTCCGCCGGCACGGGCAGGCCGAGGCGGTCGGCCAGGAAGGTCACGACGTCTCCGAGCGGGGCGGGCGCCTGGTCGACGGCGTGCACGAGCGCCGGAGCCCCCGGCATCCGCAGCAGCAGGTCGAGGGTGCGCACGAGGTCGGTCTCGTGGATCCGGTTGGTGCGGCGACGGTGCGTGATCGGAGCACCTTCCCGCACCTTCCGAAGCAGGAACTCCCGCCCCGGGCCGTAGATGCCCGCGGGGCGCACGACCACGGCATCGAAGAGCTCGACGGCCGCACGCTCCCCGTCGCGCAGTCCGCGCCCCCGGTCGGTGGTGGGCGCCGGCTCGACCCGCTCCGTGACGGGCTCCGCGCTGCCGACCCCGTCGAACACCCCGGTGGACGAGACGAACACCGTTCGTTCGGGCTTCGCCGGAAGCGCTGCCGCGAGGTGCGAGAGGGCCGCACGATAGGACGACACGTCCGGCCCGGGCGGCAGCGTCACCACCATCGCGTCGACCGCGGGCAACGGAGTCGGGAGCGGGACGGTGAGATCGGCGGAAAGCGCCCCCACACCGTCCGGCGCAGGCCCGTCACTGCGACGGAGGGCCAGAACGGAGCCCTCGTCGGCCAGGAGCAGCGGGGCGAGCCGGGCACCGAGTTTCCCGAAGCCGACCAGAAGGGTGCGGCGCGGCGGAGGCGGAGTGGTCATCCTCTCCACCCTCGCACATCGGCGCTGCGCGACGGACGTAGGCTTGATCGGTGACGGAATCGCAGGGGCGGGTGTGGACGGGAGTCCTGCGCGTCGGCCCGCACCGCGGCGATCACCGCGTGGCCGTGCGCGCCGCCGTGAGTGTCGCCGTCCCACTGCTCGTCCTGTGGGCGGTCGGCCGACTCGACCTCAGCATCTATGCGAGCTTCGGCGCCTTCGCCGCCCTCTACGGCCGGCACGACGTCTTCCGCGACCGGATCCGCATGCAGGCGAGCGCCGGCGGCGTCTTGCTGCTCGCGATGCTGATCGGGACCGCGCTCTCGGTGCTCGCCGCGCCCGCGGTGCTGAGCATCCTCGTCGTCGCGCTCGTCGCGGCAGTCGTGACACTGCTCGCCTACGTCTTGCAGTGGCACCCGCCCGGTCCGCTCTTCACGGTCTTCGCGACCGGGGCGTGCGCGACCATCCCCGCCACCGGCGCTTCCTTCGGCGCCGTTCTGCTCGTCGGCGGGGCGAGCGTGCTCTTCGGCCTCGCGCTCACGGCACTCGTGGCGGTCGTCACCCGGAGCACGACGGAGGCGGCGCCGAAGGTCCGTCCGTCCGTCGGGCCCGTCGCCGCCGAGATGGCGGCCTCGGTCGCCGTCGCCATCGCCGGAGCGGGCGTCGTGGGGCTGCTCCTCGGCGGCACCCACTGGTACTGGGCGGCGGTCGGCGCCGTCGCAGCGGTCAGTGGCGCGCAGCTCAACGCTCGCGTGATCCGCGGCATCCAGCGCCTCGTGGGCACGCTCCTCGGCGTGCTGGTCGCCGCTGGGATCCTCGCCCTCGACCTGCCGCCGCTCGCCGTCATAGCCGTCGTGGTGGTCCTCCAGGGGGCGGCCGAGCTGTTCATCGGCCGCAACTACGGCATCGCCATGGTGTTCGTGACCCCGCTCGCCCTGCTCATGGTGCATCTGGCCGCGCCCACCCCGGTCGCCGACCTGCTGACCGATCGGGTGCTGGAGACGATCATCGGGGTCCTCGTCGGGACGATCGTCGCCGTCGTGTCCGCAGCGCTGCGCCGTCGCGGTCGACGCCGACCCTGAGCAGGGGTGGCCGAGCGCCGCGCCCTCGGTCCGCGGTGACTCATCGGTGCCGGCGCTGTCAAGCCCGTCGCCCGCCAGGGCGCCAGCCCCTACCGTGCAAGGATGACCACCCAGACCGAGCCCCGCGCCGAGACGCCCACGCGACTGCGGCGAGCGATCACGGGTCCCCTGCTGTTCGCCTTCATCCTCGGAGACGTCCTCGGTGCCGGCATCTACGCGCTCATGGGCGTCCTCTCCGAGGACGTGGGCGGCCTCCTCTGGGCGCCGCTCGTCCTGGCCCTGCTGTTGGCCATGCTGACCGCGGGCTCCTACGCCGAACTCGTCACCAAGTACCCGCGCGCCGGCGGCGCCGCGGTCTTCGCCGAGCGGGCGTTCCGCAGTCCGCTCGTCTCCTTCCTCGTCGGTTTCAGCATGCTCGCGGCCGGCGTGACCAGCGCGGCCGGTCTCGCCATCGCCTTCGCCGGTGACTACCTCAGCACCTTCATCGACCTGCCGACCATCCCGGTCGCCATCGCCTTCCTCGCGATCGTCGGCCTCCTGAATGCCCGCGGCATCCGCGAGTCCATGGGCGCCAACCTCGTGATGACGGCGATCGAGCTGAGCGGCCTCGTGATCGTGATCGTCGTCGTCGCGGTGTTCGTCGGCGGCGGCGGAGGCGACATGTCCCGGGCCACCCAGGTTCCCGAGGGCGCCAACGTCGCCCTCGCGGTCCTCTCCGGCGCGGTGATCGCGTACTACTCCTTCGTCGGCTTCGAGACCTCCGCCAACATGATCGAAGAGGTCAAGGACCCGCGCCGCACGTATCCCCGTGCGCTGTTCGGCGCCCTCCTGACCGCCGGTGTCGTCTACGTCCTGGTCGGCATCGCCAGCGCGGTCGCCCTGCCGGCATCCGAGCTGCAGGAATCGAGCGGTCCGCTGCTCGCTGTCGTCGAGGCCACCGGTGTCAGCGTGCCGTCCTGGCTGTTCAGCCTGATCGCTCTCATCGCGGTGGCCAACGGCGCCCTGCTCACGATGATCATGGTCAGCCGCCTCACCTACGGCATGGCCGAGCAGAACCTCCTGCCGTCCGTGCTCGGGCGTGTCCTGCCGAAGCGGAAGACCCCGTGGGTCGCGATCCTCACCACGACGCTCGTCGCGATGGGCCTCACGCTGGTCGGCGACCTCGCGACCCTCGCCGAGACCGTCGTGCTCCTGCTCCTCGTCGTCTTCCTCACCGTGAACGTCTCGGTGCTGGTCCTGCGCCGCGACAAGGTCGAGCACGATCACTTCCGCGTGTGGACGTTCGTCCCCGTCCTGGGCGTCGCCTCCTGCATCCTGCTGCTGACCCAGCAGCGCCCGCAGGTGTGGCTCTTCGGGGCCATCCTCCTCGCCGTCGGCGGCGTGCTCTACGCTGTCGCGCGGTGGACCCGCAACCGCTCGAAGACCGCTGACCCGAAGGAGAGCCATGAGCACGCCTGACAACACCACCGACGAGACGTTCGAGGAGAACCGGCGCGACCAGTTGACGTCCGCCCCCGATGCCACGGAGGCCGACGCCGCACCGCGCGTCGAGGTCTCCGAGCACGACGGCAACACGCGCATCGACATCCGCGACGACGCCGAGGTGCGCCCTGGCCCCGGGCCGGGGATGCCGGAGGCGGACGGCGAGGACTGACCGGCGCCGTCCGCCGCTACAGCCAGCCCTTGCGCTTGAAGACCGCGTACAGCCCGAATCCCATCGCCACCATGAGCAGCACCGCCATGGGATAGCCGAGCGCCCAGTGCAGTTCGGGCATGTGGTCGAAGTTCATGCCGTAAACGGTGCCGACGAGCGTCGGGGCGAAGAGGATCGCCGCCCAGCCGGAGATCTTCTTCACCTCGTCGTTCTGGCGGATGCTGAGTTCCGTCATCCGGCGCATCTCGTCGTTCTGGCGCCGCGCGACGATGGTCGATTCGACCGTGAGGGCGTTGTCGAGCACGGAACGGAACGTGGTCGCCTTGTCGCTCACCCGCAGAGTGTGGTCGAGGACGTCCCGCAGGTACCGCTGGAGCTCCTCGCTGACGCGGTACTTCTCCGAACCGCGCAGCAGCGCCTCGAGCATCCCCGCCAGCGGTTGCGTCGCCCGCTGGAAGTCGATCACCTCGCGACCGAGGTCGTAGATGCGCTGCGTCGCGTCCACGTCCTCCTCGAAGAGCTGACTCTCGATCTCGTCGATGTCGTTCTCCAACCCGGCGAGGACCGGGGAGTACTCATCGACGACCTCGTCCAGGATCGCGTACAGCACGGCCTCCGGGCCGTGGGCCAGCAGGGCGGGGTCACCCTCGAGCCGGCGTCGCACGCGGCCGAGGTCCGGCGATTCGGCATGCCGGATCGTCACGACGAAATCCGGCCCGACCAGCACATGCACCTCGCCGAACTCGACCTCCTCGCGCTCGTCGAGGTAGCGGGCGGGACGAAGCACCATGAACAGCACATCGCCGTACCGCTCCAGCTTGGCGCGCTGGTGACCGGACAGCGCGTCTTCCACGACGAGCTCGTGGATGCCGAACTCGTCCGCGACGGCGCGGATCTCCTCCGCGCTCGGCCGGTAGAGGCCGATCCATCCCATGCCCTGCCGTTCACGGATCCGCTCGAACGTCTCGCTCAGGCTCTGCGGGTTCTCGGTGCGTACACCGTCCACATAGATCGCGTTGTCGACGATCGCCATGCGGACCTCGTTCGCTCGGGGCGGGATCACTCCGCCGGCGGCACGCAGGGAAGAGCGGCCTCGGCGGTCGCCGCGTGATACTGCTCAGCCGTGAAGGGAAGACCGAACTCCGGTGCCGTCTCCCCGGACGCGGCGGGCGCCTTGGAGGCGATGGCCGCGAGCTCCCAGGAGAGCTGCTGGGCGAAGATCGCCCCGGCCGTGGAGTCGTTCAGCACGGCCGCCACGGCGAACCCGGTCGTCGGGTCGGAGTACGCCGCGGTGGCATAGCCGGGAGTCCAGCCGTGCTGACCGATCATCGAGCCGGCGAGGTACGCGCCGCCCGTCGCCTGATACCAGGAGGGCGCCCCCTCCGCGACGGGGAGCGGGGTGGCGAACCGGTCCGGATCGTCCTTCGTGCGCAGCACCTGCTTCGCCTCCGCCTGGATGTAGCGTCCAAGATCGGTGATCGTCGAGACGGCACCGGAGTCGGTGAATCCGGTGCTCGAGGACAGCGTGGTGATGTCGACGGGAGCGGCGCAGTCGAAGCCGCCCTCCACCGTGTTCAGATAATGACCGTCGAGCACGGGGCCGTCCGATGCGGGCGCGGCCGGGGATGCCGGCAGAGAGGTGTCCGCGAGTTCGAGGGGCTCGGTGATGTACTCCGCGAAGAGTTCGCGCGCGCTCATCCCTGAGGCGCGCTCGAGAGCCAGTCCGAGGAGGAGGTATCCGGCGTCCGAGTCGCGGAATGTGGTGTGCGGAGCGACACGGTCGCGACCGAGCCCATATCCGGCGAGCTCGAGCGGGGCCCACACACGCTCAGGGGTGTTCCGCCAGGCACCCTTGACCGTCTCCTCCGAGGAGCCGGCGCCGCTGGTCCCGTTGCAGAGGTCGAGCAGGGTGATGTCGTCCATGTCCGCGACACCGGAGACGTACTCCGGCACCTTCGCATCGAGCTCCACCGTTCCTTCGTCGGCGAGCGCATAGAGGACGTCGCACGTCATGAGCCGGGTCACGTCGCCGACGCGGAAGGCCATGTCGGTGGAGAGCTCCCCACCGTCTGCCTTGCTCTGCGTGCCGGTCGCGGCGATCCACGTCCCGCTCCACGGGACCCAGACGCCGACGATCGCCCCGCTCGCGCCCGAGGCGGCGATGGCGTTGTCGACCGCGCCCTGGAGCGCGGCCACCGTCTCGTCCGGGAGGGTGGCGTCGACCTGCGCGGGAGGCGTATAGCTGAAGGTCTCCTCCGAGGAGCATCCGGTGAGGACGAGACCGAGGACGGCCGCCGTGGCCGCGGCGGCGCGCCACCGGCGCGACGAGAGAAGCTGCATGTGTGGGAACCCCCGAAGACGTGTCCCCTGAGTCTAGAACGCGGATGCTGGGAGTCGGCACCGCGCGACGCCGTAGGGTGTCCGTGTGCCCCATGACTTCGATGCCGACGTGATCACCGCCGTCCTCCACCACATGAACGGCGACCACACGGACGACAACCTGCTCATCGCCCGCGCGTTCGCCGAGCCGTCCGACGAAACGATCGATGGTTCCGTCATGACGGGGTTCGACGGGGAGGCCGGGGTGTGGGAGATCTCGCGCGGCGGCACGATGTCCGAGCTTCGCGTCCCGTGGCCCGGCGGTCCGATCACCGAGCGTCCGCAGGTGCGCCGCGAGGTCGTCGCCCTGTACGACGCGGCCTGTGCGCGTCTCGGCGTCGAGCCGCGGCCGCACGCCTGAACGGGCAGGGCGAGATCGGGCTTCCATCAAAGGTTAGGCTGCCCTTACACTGAAGCCATGCCCGAGATCCTCTCCTTCTCCGCCGCCCTCCGTGAGCGCTCCTCCGGATCGCATTCCCGCAGCGAGACGGCCGGCTTCATGTCCGACCTGCTGAAGGGCGAGGGCTCGCGCGAGGACTACATCTCGCTGGTCGCGCAGCACTACTTCATCTACGACGCGCTCGAGAGCGCCGGCGAGCGCATGCGCCAGGACCCCGTCGCGTCCGTGTTCCTGAGCGACAAGCTCACGCGCCTCCCCGCGCTGGAAGCCGATCTCGCCTTCCTTCTCGGGCCGGAGTGGCGCGAGCGGATCGCCCCGCTTCCCACCACGCAGCGCTACGTCGAGCGCATTCGGCAGGTGGGCGCGACCTGGGCCGGCGGCTTCGTCGCGCACCACTACACCCGCTACCTCGGCGACCTCTCCGGGGGTATCTTCATCGGCCGGGTGATGGCGCGGCGCTTCGGCTTCGAGACCAACGGCATCGGCTTCTACCTGTTCGACGACATCGCCGACCCCTCCGCCTTCAAGGACGTCTATCGCGAGCAGCTCGACGCCGCCCCGTGGGACCAGGCGGAGCGCGAGCGCGTCATCGGCGAGGTGCTGCTCGCGTACCGCTTCAACACCGAGCTCTTCGAAGACCTCGACCGCGCCCGCGCCGCCGCCTGACGCGACGGCGGTGCTCAGGTCCGCGGCAGCTCGGGTGTCGAGGCCGCGAGCCAGGCGTCGCGCATGAACCGCCGGACGTCCTCGTCCACGCGGATGTCACTCGGGCGCAGCGGCCGGGAGAGGTAGAGGCCGTCCAGCGACGTGAGCCGGCTCAGCGCGACATACGTCTGCCCGGGGGCGAACGCTCCGGAACCGAGATCGATCACGGCGCGGTCGTAGGTCTTGCCCTGCGACTTGTGGATCGTCACGGCCCAGGCGAGCCGCAGCGGGAACTGGGTGAACTCGGCGACGACATCGCGAGAGAGCTTCTTCGTGTTCGGGTCGTAGGCGTACCGGAACCGTTCCCAGACGGCGGGCTCGACGTCGACCTCCTCGCCGTCGATCTCCACCCGCACGGTCCCGCCGAGGATCCGAGTCACCGTGCCGATCGTGCCGTTCACCCAGCGCGGCGGCTCGCCGGTCATCGCGGTGTCATTGCGCAGGAACATCACCTGCGCCCCCACCTTCAGCTTGAGCTCGGACTCCGCGGGAAGGGAGGCCTCGCCACGGCCGAAGTCGCCGCTGACCTCCGCCCGCGCCGTCTGCTCCTTGCCCGGGAGGGCGGCGAGATGCCGGCTGTTGATGCTGTTCACGATGTCGTTGCGGGTGGCGAGCGTGATCATCGGCACCTCCCCGGGCTCGGGATCCGGAGGCGTGCGCGCCCCCTGGGCGTTGAGGATCCCCGCGATCTCCGCGGTCACCCGCCCGTACCGGACGGCGTTGAGCATGGACTTGAAGCCGTCGTCCGACTGCCGATGGATCTGCACGAGCTCTCGCACGTGCAGCTCCGCACGGGTGTCCACCTCGAACAACGCCCCCTGACTCCCTGAGCCTGTCGAAGGATGGGTCCCTGAGCCTGTCGAAGGGCCCGCCCACACCTTGGCGTCGAAGAACCAGAACGACCGGTAATGATCTTTCACGTACCGCGCCTCGTCGCCGCGCGGCGGTACGGGCGCGAGCTGGTAGGGGTCGCCGAACATGACGATCTGCACGCCACCGAACGGTTCGCCGCGCCTCCCTCGCGCCTGCCGCAGCGAGCGGTCGATGGCATCCATGAGGTCGGCGTTCACCATCGAGATCTCATCGATGACGAGGGTCTCGATCGCGTTGAGGATGCGCCGGGTCGCATCGTTCTGGTCGATGTCGCCATCGCCGATGAGCCCGATCGGCAGGCGGAACAACGAATGGATCGTCTGCCCCTCCACGTTCAGCGCCGCCACGCCGGTGGGGGCGCAGATCGCGATCTGCTTCTTCGTGTTCCACGCGAAGTGCTGCAGCAGCGTGGACTTCCCGGTGCCGGCGCGACCCGTGATGAAGACGTGCTCCCTGGTGTCCTCGATGAGCCGGAACAGCTCCTGCTGCTCCTCGGACAGGGCGGGAAGGGACACGGTTCTCACAGGGCTGGCGGGGCGGACACGGGACGCTCCCCCATGCTACGTGCCCTGTCCGGCACGGGCCCGCCGACGCTCGGCGTCCCCCCAGGACGCCCTCCTAGACTGGCCGGCATGGAGCGGGCCGGGACGCGCGCGCCCCGGCGGTCGCGCCTGGGCGCCGATCTGGCGATCCTCGGCCTCATCGGCGTTCTGCTGCTGGCCGCGATCGGCGCAGGGGGCGCCACGCTCTACCGTCAGTTCTACGGTCCGTCGGCCTTCGTGGTGCGCTATCTCGACCTGCTGTCCGAGGGACGAGCGGCCGACGCGCTCCGCGTTCCCGGCGTCGCCATCGACCGGGAGACCCTCGATGAAGCCGGGATCGACCCCGCCGCGTCCGAGGCGATGCTCCGGCGCTCCGCCCTCGGCCCGCTCGGCGACGTCGAGGTCGAGGCGGAGGAGCCCTCCGGCGACGGCACCGCGGTGACCGTCAGCTACCGCGCCGGTGGCCACTCGGGAACGACCACGTTCCATGTCGCGCAGGACGGCTGGGCGGGCATCACGCCCAACTGGCGTTTCACGACCAGCCCCCTCGCCGTCGTCGAGCTCACCGTGCGGGGCTCGGACCGGTTCGCGGTGAACGGCTTCGAGGTCGACCGTCGCCAGATCTCGGCCGCCGGTCCCGCGGCGCAGCCCCTCGAACCCCTGCCTCTTCTCGTCTTCACCCCCGGCGTGTATTCCGTGACGGTGGACACCGCCATCTCGGAGTCCCGTGGTCACGGCGTCCTGGCCGACGAGCCGCTGGCGGTCACGCCCCTCGACGTGCAGACGGAACCGACGGCGGAGTTCGTCGATGTCGTCCAGGAGCGCGTCGAGGAGTTCCTCACCGGGTGCACCGCGCAGGAGGTGCTGCAGCCCACCGCGTGTCCGTTCGGCCTGCGGGTGCAGAACCGGCTCGCGTCACCGCCGAAGTGGTCGATCGCCCAGCAGCCGGAGATCATGGTCGCGCCGTCCGACGACGGTCACTGGCAGATCCCGCCCACGAACGCCGTCGCCCATGTCGACGTCGAGATCCAATCGCTCTTCGACGGCACCGTGGAGCCGATCTCCGAAGACGTCACCTTCCGCGTCAACGGCTCCATCGCGATCCTTCCCGACGGCTCGGCGTCGATCCGCGTCGGCTCGCCGGACGAACCGGTGCAGTGAGACGACGGAGGCGTCAGCGGCGTTCGCGCTCCGCGGCACGCTGATCCCGCGCCGCGAGGTCGGCCAGCCGGGCGTTGTACTCCTCCAGCTCGGCGTCGCCGGTGCGGTCCGCATGGCGGTCGCGACGGCGCTGGAGCTTGGTGTCGCTCCGGCTCCACTGGATGGCGACGGTGATCGCGAGGATGAGCGTCGGGATCTCCCCGATCGACCAGGCGATCCCACCGCCCACGTACTGGTCGGTCATCGGGTCGGCACCCCAGTCGCGGCCCATCGCACCGAACCAGTCCGCCACCATGAGCCCCTCCTGCATCATGATCGCCATGCCGAAGAACGCGTGCATGGCCATCACGGCGATGAGGGTGATGAGCCGGCCGGGATAGGGCAGGCGATAGGGCACCGGATCGGCGCCGATGAGGCTCATCACGAACAGGTAGCCCGAGATCAGGAAGTGGGCGACCATCCACTCGTGCCCGAGGTGCTCGAACATCGACCAGCGCACCAGATCGGTGAAGTAGAACGCCCAGAGCGAGAGGATGAAGATCGCCGCCGCGACGATCGGGTGCGTGACCACGCGGGCGAACGGCGAGTGCACCGCCCACATGATCCATTCGCGGCCGCCGCGGGTGCCGTCGTCGCGCTTGTGGATCGCGCGCAGCGCGAGGGTGATCGGCGCCCCGGAGACGAGGAGCAGCGGGATCGCCATCGAGAGCATCATGTGCCCCAGCATGTGCACGCTGAAGAGGTACTCCTGATAGGCGTTGATCGGCCCGCCGGTCACCCACACCAGCAGGAGCAGACCGAGCACCCAGAAGATCGTCCGGTGGATCGGCCAGCGGTCGCCGCGCAGCCGGAGCCGGCGCACACCCGCGAGGTAGAAGAACAGCCCGAAGCCCGCCGCGACGAGCCACAGCACGTCGATGTCCCAGGCCGTGAACCAGCGCTCCAGCGTGAGCTCCGGCGGCAGCAGCGACCCGGTGAGGATCTGCGCGGGAGTCTGCGCGAACGCGGCGACCTCTCCGGTCGGCGGAGGCGTGCGGGCGAGAGCCGCCGCGGCACCGGAGGCGAGCCCCATGAGCGCCACCTCACCGAGGACCAGACCCCAGAACCACCGAGAGGCCCGCGCCCCGCTCAGCTTCGGGATCAGTCGCGAGCGGTACCAGGCGCCGAGCAGACCCATCCCGACGAGCAGAACGGCCTTGACGACGACGATGAGCCCGTACGGAGTCGTCCACACGGCCTCCCAGCTCCCCACGGCCACGATCGATCGAGTGAAGCCGGAGACGGCGACCACGGCGAAGGCCGCGATGGCGAGCGAGGAATACCGGCCGACGAGCCGGGGGAGGTCGAGCCCCTGCTGCCCGCGCAGCAGCACGAGGAGGAGCAGGCCGCCCAGCCACACCGCCGCGCCGATCGTGTGCAGGAGGATCGAGTTGACGGCCATGTTGTGCCCGTCCAGGTCGCCCGCGTGCCCCTGGGTCGCGAGGGGCAGGAACGACACGGCGGCCAGCAGGGCGGTGAGCAGCGTGGGTGTCCAGGTGCGCCACGCGAATGCGAGCACCGTGATGACCGCGCCGAGGATCGTCGTGATCAGCCACGACTGTCCCAGCGGGAGCTCGAGCAGGAAGCGGCCGAGCTGCGAGCCGAACTCGCGCTCGATGCTGAGCTGCGGGTTGAAGGCCGCCATGAAGGAGAAGAAGCCGGCGAGCCCGGCGGCGACCGTGAAGACGGCGGCGCCGATCGACGCGATGTTCAGGGCCGTGTCGAAGGTGCGCTCCCCCGCCCGCAGCCCGAAGAGCGCGAGCACGAGGGACCCGAGCATGACGGCGCCGGCGATGTTCATCACGAGCTTCGTCAGGGGTGTGCCCCACAGCACCACGGGACCGGGGTCCTGCAGCAGCGGCGGGTTCGCTCCTCCACCGACCAGGAGCGCCCAGACGAGGGCGGCGCCGGCGGCGACGAGGAGGATAACGACGCCGGCGAGACGGTACGCCGACGTCGGGCGCGGCGTCTCGGTGCGGGAACTCACCCCTCCAGCCTAGGCGCGCCCAGCAGGGAGAACGCACGAAGGCCGCCCCCGAAGCGGGGGCGGCCTTCGACAGGGTGCGGTCTTACTTGACGGCAGCCTTGAGCTTGGAACCGGCGGTCACCTTGACGCGCTTGCCGGCCGGGATCTTGATCTCGGCGCCGGTCTGCGGGTTGCGGCCCGTGCGGGCGGCCGTGTCGACCTGCTCGAACGAGATCCAGCCCGGGATGGAGACCTTGCTGCCCTTGGCGACGGCGTCGGAGACCGTGGCGAACAGCGAGTCGAGGACACCGGAGACGGTGGCCTGGCTCTGGCCGGTGGCGGAAGCGATGCTCGCGACGAGCTCGGTCTTGGTGATGGACTTGTCAGCCATGTCATCCTCCAGCGACGAAGGACCGTCGCATCGTGTGTGGGTGCGAGGAGCGGGTGCTCCCCGTTGGTCGTGTGACCGCCTCGAATGTACCAACGGCCACCCGGATTTCCGCGTCATTTCGCGGGTTTCGACTGATTTCTCGGCGTGTCGCGTCACATTGGCCACTCGCGTCACACGATTTCGGACGCCCGCTCGCGGGTTCAGGCCCCCGCGCGACATCAGGCTTTCCCGCGCACCAGCGCCTGATCCGGCGCGATCGCCTGCTCCCCGGGCATGCAAAAAGGGCGAGGATCAGAGATCCTCGCCCTTCTTCGCTGAATGCTTACCAGCTCGACTTGGTCACGCCGGGCAGCTCGCCACGGTGCGCCATGTCACGGAAGCGGACACGCGAGATGCCGAACTTCGTGAGGACACCACGGGGGCGGCCGTCGATGACGTCGCGCGAACGCACGCGAGCCGGCGACGCGTTGCGCGGCAGCTTCTGCAGGCCGACGCGAGCGGCCTCGCGGGCCTCGTCGGTGGCGTTCGGGTCGACCAGGGTCTTCTTCAGCTCGGCACGACGCTCGGCGTAGCGCTCGACGATGACCTTGCGCTGCTCGTTGCGCGCGATCTTGCTCTTCTTAGCCATGGATCAACGCTCCTCTCGGAATTCGACGTGCTGACGGATGACCGGGTCGTACTTCTTCAGCACGAGGCGGTCGGGGGTGTTGCGGCGGTTCTTCTTGGTCACGTACGTGTAACCCGTACCCGCCGTCGAACGCAGCTTGATGATCGGACGGACGTCCTGAGCCTTCTTGGCCATTAGAGCTTCACACCCTTCGCCTGGAGGTCCTTGACGACGTTCTCGATGCCACGCGCGTCGATCACCTTGATGCCCTTGGCGGACACGTTGAGCGTGATCTTACGACCGAGCGAGGGCACGAAATAGGTCTTCTTCTGCACGTTCGGGTCGAAGCGACGCTTCGTCCGGCGGTGCGAGTGCGAGACGTTGTGACCGAAGCCGGGAACAGCTCCGGTCACCTGGCACACTGCTGCCATGATGATGACTCCTTCATTACCGTGAGACCGGACGGCCTCACCCAAGATCCCTTGTCTGCACGCGACTTCGCCTCGCCGCCCATCGACAAGCTCAGGGACCGATTGGAGAGGAAGCATGCGAACTGCGCACAGGAGCGTGCGCAGACAAAGAGTCAGTCTAGCACGGCTCCGGCCCACCGTTCCAATAGCCGGAATGGCTCGATCAGCCCGAAACGGCACCATCTGCGCGACTCGAAGCGTCGGCGGCGCCCCTGCCCCACCGGAACGCCGAGACCGTGGGGTCGCCGGGGATCCAGAAGCGCCAGGGAAAGGCATCCGTCCCGGCGATGCCGGCCACCCCCACTCGCGGGCCCTGTGCGACCTCAGCGACGGGAGGGCCGAGCCACAGCTCCGCCCTGGCATCGTTCTGGGACTCCCCCGTGATGGCGTCGATGCCATCGTGCAGGGAGTGCCGCAGTCCCGCGGCCTGCCCGAGCCGTCCTGGCCCGCGGGCGAGGTCGCGCAGCGCCGTGCGGCTGAGCGGCAGGACGGCACGCCGCCGCCGGGCCGCCTCCTCCACCCCGGCCACGACCTCGCCGGCCCGCAGCAGCACCCCGTCGCCCTGTCCCTCGGGACCGCAGGCCACGTTGACGCAGGAGTGGATGCCGTGACTCAGGTACACGTAGAGGTGCCCGGGCTCCCCCCACATCGTGGCGTTCCGGGCCGTGCGCCCCATGCGCGCGTGGGACCCCGGGTCCGCCACCGCCCCCGTGCCCTGTCCGTGATAGGCCTCCACCTCGGTGATCCGCACACGCACCTCGACAGGGCGTCCGTCCTCGACGAC
Source organism: Zhihengliuella sp. ISTPL4 (assembly GCF_002848265.1). GTDB lineage: Bacteria > Actinomycetota > Actinomycetes > Actinomycetales > Microbacteriaceae > Microbacterium. The sequence continues at coordinate 2,783,241 of NZ_CP025422.1, read as the reverse complement.
CACGGTCCGCAGCTCCGCGCCGAGCAGAGTCGGGGCGACGTCGACGGCGGAGCGCATCACGTCGTCGCGGGTCGCGGGCCGCAGGGGTGCCGGTTCCGTCATCTCAGAACCGCGGCGCTGTCTGGCACCAGGACGCGTCGAAGCCGGTCAGCGCTACCATCTCGTCCCCGGTCTTCATGTCGATGAGGTGGGTCTCGAGCTCCTCCGGCAACGGCAGCAGCATCCCGTCATAGGCGTTGTCCGCCATGTCCGGCGCGATCACCACAGCGGCATACTGCCCGCTCGGCGATGCGCACGCCTGGAGGATCGAATCGGTCGCACTCACCTCGACGAGCGGCGTGGCCTTCCCGGAGTCGTCGACGCGGATCACGGCCTGCCCGACCGGGAGGCCGCCCTCGTCGCGCGCGACGACGTGGCGAAGAGTCCCGCCAGGGAACGGAGTGATCGACGTGGCGGTGCCATAGTCCGGTTCGGAGGCGGCGAGCGGCTCCTCCGACCCGTCCGCGAGGTCGAGTTCCACCACCGATCCGTCCAGCCGCTCCACGATCGCGGTGTAGGTGCCGCGCGAGATGCCCTGGATGGTCGTCGCGAGGCCGAGGGACTGCACGCCGGTGTCGGTGGACTGGTCGACGAGCGAGAGTGCCCCGTCGAAGTCGATGAACAGGACGGCAGCGCTGTCGGGCACGAACTGCCAGACGAAGACGCTCACCTCCTTGTCGCCGACCTCGATGATGCGCGGCTCGCCGTCACCGCTCAGCGACTGGGTGACGAGCACGCTGGCGCGTCCCTCGGTGTCGCTGAGCTCGCGGTCGGAGTAGCTGTAGCCGACGAGGTTGCCCCGTTCGGACACCTGGATCGCGCCCACATAGCCTTCGCCGGGGAGTGTGAGCTCGCGCTCGTTCGAGCCGTCCCTGTCCATCACGAGCAGCCGCGACTGGTCGTCGTCCTCGACCGCGGCCACGAGCTGCGTGGACGTGGCCCGGAAGTCGTCGATCCGCGGATGCGAGAACACCGGCTGCGCGTTCTCGCCGCTGAGGTCGGTGCGGAAGATGATGTCGTCACCGTCGGGGTCGCGGCGCAGAAGGAAGATCGACGACGGCGGCGTTTCGAAGGAGGTGGTCAGATCGGCTTCCGGACCCCCACCGGCACCCGTGACTCCCGCGACGGTGACCGTGTACTCGGTGTCGTCGTCGAGCGGCACCGTGAAGCGCACGCCGACGCCCCGCCCGGCGGCGTCGACCGTGAACGGCACCGAGGGCTCGACCGTCACCTGCTCGGGGTCGATGGCGGACAGCGGCTGGTTCGTCGTGAGGATGACGCGGCTCCCCGACGACTCGATGGCCTGGCCCGCGTCGACCTGGACGTCGGTGATCCGAGGTCCCTGGAGCAAGCTCACGATCCCGAGGCCGGTACCGACGAGGACGAGCACCGCGACCACGGCGCCAATCGTGACGAGGAAGCGGCCCCGGGACCACGGTGCGGCCGCAGGCGCATCGTCCTCTGCGGGAAGATCGGTGCTCGGCGTCCAGCCCGGCTCCGACGCGTCGTCCGCGAGCCGGGACGTCGGCGCTGCGGGGGTGAAGACAGGCTCCGGTGCGCGCGGGATCGCGGGGACGCCTGCAGCCGACTCTGCGGCCTCGCGCTCTGCCGCCTCACGTTCTGCGGCCTCACGTTCTGCGGCAGCCTCGCGCTCTGCGGCGACTTCCCGGTCGACGGCGGCCTGCTCCGCGGCGACCTCCGCCGCCATGCGTTCGACGGCCGCGCGCTCCGCCGCGACCTGCTCCGCCTCGGCCTCTTCGGCTGCCGCACGCTCTGCGGCGGCTCGCTCCTCGGCCTCCCTGGCAGCGCGCAGCTCGGCGCGGGTCCGCGGGACGGCGGGCGGCTCCTGCCGCTCGTCGTCAGTACTCATACGGGTCCTTCGGCTCGTCGATCGCCACGACATCGGTCGGCTCGATGCGCAGGGAGCCGTTCTCGTCCGCGCGGACCTTCCCGGTGATCTCGACCCATTGTCCGGTCTCATAGGCATCCGCGTCGACGCTCACCGGCAGTGCCGCCGTCTGGGCGTCGATGACGCAGTGGGTGATCACGAGGCGGGTCAGGTTCACGTCATCGCCCTCGCCGGGAGTGACGAATCCCTGCAACGTGACATCCGCACCGTCGTAGGCCGTCGTGTTCGTCGCGGCGGCGAAGACGCTCGCCCAGTCGCCCACCCCGAACGTCGACGTGTCGGCGACGCCGAGAGCGACCGTGTCCGCACCCGCGAACAGCGCGGTCTCCTCTCCCGCACGGGACATCGCGAGCTCCACCGAGAGAGACGCGGGCGGCAGCACGAGCGCCGCCACGACGACCCCCGTGGCGACCACACCGCCGGCCAGCGCGCCGACCCCCGCGAGGCTCCGGCGCGACGGGGCGGAGGCGTGTTCGCTGTCCTCGGCGGAGGCGTGCGCGGCTTCCGCAAGCGGGGACGGTGCAGGACCGTGATCGTGCCCGTGATCCTCTTCGGCCCCGAGCGGCAGCGTGCACGACCAGACGGCTCCGGCGAGCGTGACGACGGCCGCCGCGCTCGCGAACCACACCGACTCCGGGCTGATGTAGAGACTGAGACGGTCGGTCACGGCCAGACCGAGGGTGACGACGGCGACGACCGAGGCGAGACCGATGCCCAGCCACCGCGTGGCGAGGGCGCGCGAGCGGACGGAGAGTTCAGGCAAGGACGTTCACCCCGATCCCGATCGCGAAGGCCGCGGCCAGCACGACACCGGTGATCCCGACGAGCGTGCGGGTTGTGAAGGTCGTGCGCATGAGCGCGAGCATCTTGATGTCGACGAGCGGCCCGACCAGGAGGAACGCCACGAGCGCTCCCGACGAGAACGTGGACGCGAAGGACAGCGCGAAGAAGGCGTCGACGTTCGAGCAGATCGCCACGACGATCGCGAGAAGCATCATCGCGACGATGGAGAGCACCGGGTTGGCGCCGATCGTGAGCAGGACGTCGCGCGGGATGAGCACCTGCACGGCCCCGGCGAGGGCGGAGCCGATCACGAGCGCCGGCATCACGGCCCGCAGCTCCACGAGGAACTGCGTGAGACTGCGGCGCACGGGGGTCCCGGGTTCGTGCGTGACACGCTCGCACGTGTCGACGAAGCGCTGGGTGAGCAGCGAGTCGGGCGAAGGGTGGCGGCTGTAGATCCAGCCGATGAGGTTCGCGATGAGGTAGCCGCCGACGAGGCGGGCGACGAGGATCCCGCCGTCCCAGCCGAAGGCGGCGTGCGTCGTGAGGATCACGATCGGGTTGACGATGGGCGCCGCGATGAGGAAGGTCAGCGCCTCCGCGGGGGCGAGTCCGCGCATCATGAGTCCGCGGGCGAACGGGACGTTCCCGCACTCGCAGACCGGGATGAGCATGCCGAGCAGGGAGAGCACGGCACGGCGGGCCCAGGCGCGGCGCGGGAGCCAGCGGTGGATGACGTCCGCCGGGAGCCAGACCTGCACCACGATCGACAGCAGCACGCCGAGCACGACGAACGGCAGCGCCTCGATCAGGACGCTGAGGGCGAGCGTCAGACCGTCCTGCGCGCGGGTGGGCAGCGAGGCCGGGAACAGCGTGGGGAGGAAGGCGTCGATGAGGAACAGCGCCGCGACGATCAGCGCGCCGATGCCGACGGCGATCCACGTCGAGCGCGGCGAGGGCGCTCGACGGTGCGTGTGGCCCGGACGGGTGGCCGTTCGTGCCGGGGCGGTCACGCTGTCGCAGCCCTCTCGGCGTCGCGCCTGTTCGCGCAGGGAGTGCACAGACCGAAGATGTCGACGACATGCGCGGCCTCAGTGAACCCGTGCAGCGCGGCCGTGCGATGCGCCCACTGTTCGACGTCCTTCGCCTCGATCTCGACCGTGAGGCCGCAGGATCGGCAGATGAGGTGGTGGTGATGGCCCTGGGTGGTGCAGGCACGGTAGAGCGCCTCCCCCTCAGGGCTCTGCAGGGAGTCGGCGTCGCCGGCAGCCGCGAGCCCGGCGAGGGCACGGTAGACCGTGGCCAGGCCGATCCCGGTGTTGTCGTCCCGGAGGGTCGCGTGCAGGCTCTGCGCGCTCACGAAGCCGCGCGCGTCGGCGAGCGCTTCGCGCACGCGTTCGCGCTGCCAGGTGTTCCGCTGAGCCATGCCATCGATTCTAGGCCGCGTCGGTTGGCGAGGGCTGAGAGCGCCCCCACCTCCGCTTCGAAGCGGGGTCAGACCCGGGTGACGCGGGAACGGACGCGCTGCAGGATCCAGCACACGACGTAGATCGTGAAGGACAGCGTCGTGATGTAGGGGCTCACCGGCAGCGTCCCGGCGAGCGCGAGGAGGATGCCGCCCACGGCCGAGACGAACCCGAACACGGCCGCGAGCACCGGCACCGCGACAGGGCCCGCCGTGATCCGCATGGCCGCGGCGGCCGGCGTCACCAGCAGCGCCATCACGAGCAGAGCGCCGATGATGTGCACGCTGACCGCGACGATGAGCCCCAGCAGCACCATGAACAGCAGGCTCACGGTCCGGGTGGGCACCCCACGCGCGGCCGCCGACTCCGGGTCGAGCGAGTCGAAGCGCAGCGGGTTCCACATCACGAGCAGCCCGAGCAGCACCACGACGCTGATGCCGATGAGCCAGCCGAGGTCGGGGCTCGACACGGAAACGATCTGCCCGGTCAGCAGGCTGAAGCGATTGGCGCTGCGGCCGTCGTACAGGGACAGGAACAGGATGCCGAGACCGAGACCGAACGGCATGAGCACGCCGACGATCGAGTTGCGGTCCCTGGCCTTGGCACCGAGGACCCCGATGAGAATCGCCGCCACGAGCGCGCCGCCGAGCGAGCCGAACACGACACTGCCGCCGAAGAGGAGCGCGGCCGCGGCCCCCGCGAAGGACAGCTCGCTCACCCCGTGGACCGCGAAGGCGAGATCGCGCTGCATGACGAAGACGCCGATGAGACCGCCGACGATACCGAGCACGGCACCCGCGATGATCGAGTTCGAGAGCAGGGCGACGAGCTCGCCGTAGTCCTGGAAGGAGAAGATGTCGTCCCAGCCGACCGCGGGGACGAGGGCGGACGCGAGGGTCATGCGGCGCCTCCGTGGTCGTGATCGTGGTGCGGCTCGGCGTCCGGGACGCCGACCACGACGAGCCGGTCACCGGCTCGGAGCACGAACACCGGCGTGCCGTAGAGATCCGTCAGCACCCGGGTCTGCAGCACCTCCTCCGGGGTACCGAGGACGAAGCGCCCGCCGGCGATGTAGAGGATGCGGTCCACGCGGTTGAGGATCGGATTGACGTCGTGCGTCACGAACAGCACGGCGGCCCCGCGCTCACGGCGCTGCCGGTCGATGATGTCGGTGACGGCGAGCTGGTTCGCGAGGTCGAGGTTCGACAGCGGCTCGTCGCACAGAAGCAGGGAGGGCTCGTCGGCCAACGCCTGCCCGACGCGGAGGCGCTGCTGCTCCCCGCCGGAGAGGAGGCCCACCCGGCGGTCCGCGTACGAGGTCGCCCCGACCGCGGCCAGGAGCGCGTCGACCTTCGCCCGATCGCCCCGGTGCGGGACCGGGAAGCCGAACCGACTGCCCTGCACGCCGAGCGCGACGAGGTCGCGGGCCCGCATGCTCGTGTCGGGAGCGAGAGACCGCTGCTGCGGGATGTACCCGATGCGCGCGTTGCCGCGGTGCACGGGCTCGCCGGCCACGCGGATGCTGCCGCGGGAGAGCGGCTGGAGTCCGAGGATGCTGCGCAGGAGCGTCGTCTTCCCGGAACCGGACGGCCCGAGCACCGCGATGAACTCGCCGGGCTGCACCGTGAGGTCGAGGCCCGACCAGAGTTCGCGATCGCCGCGCTGCAGGGCGCCGTCGGCGATCTCGAGGACGGGGCCGGTCCCGCTCGCCGGTCGCTGAGCCTGTGGACGGGCTCCGCTCACGACTGGACGGCGGCGGCGAGGCTCTGGATCGCGTCACTCATCCACTCAGAGTACGACGATCCGTCCTCGAGCAGCTCCGTGAACGCGACCACGGGCACCCCGGCGTCTGCCGCAGCCTTCTCGACGCGCTCGGTCTCGGCGCCGCCGGTCTGGGCGTTGGTGAGCACGGCGGTCACCTCGCCGGAACCGATGACCTGGAGCGCTTCCAGCAGCACGGCGGGCGCGACATCACTGCCCTCCTCCACCGACTCCGCGAAGCCCTCCGGCGTGACGTCGGTGAGTCCGGCCGCGGCGGCGAGGTACCCGGGCAGCGGCTCGGTCATGAAAACGGTCGCGCCGTCGGCGTCAGCCTTGATCGCCTCGAGGTCGCCCTCGAAGCCCTCCAGCTCCGCGACGAGTCCGTCGGCGTTCGTGTGGAAGGTGTCGGCCCCGTCGGGGTCGATCTCGGCGAGCTCGTCGGCGATCGCCTCGACGACGTGGATCATCGTGTGCGGGTCGAACCAGACGTGCTCGTTGAAGCCCTCGATGTGGTCGTGACCGGCGTGCTCGTCCTCACCCTCGGCGTGCTCGTGCTCGTGCGGCTCCTCCGTGGCGGCCTCGTCGGCGTGGTCGTGATCCTCGCCCTCCTCGTGGCCCTCGTTCCCCGGGAAGTCGTGGGAGAACTCCACGGCCGTGACCACATGCGGGTCCTGCGCATCCTGCAGGAGGCTGTCGATGAACGCGTCGTAGCCGCCGCCGTTCTCGACCACGAGATCGGCCTTCTGCAGCGTGAGACGGTCGCGGGCGCTCGCCTCGTAGGAGTGCGGATCCTGCGACGCGGAGTCGATGATCGAGGTGACGTCGACCCGGTCGCCACCGACCTGCGCCACGAGGTCGCCGTAGATGTTGGTGCTCGCGACGACCGTCACCGCACCGTCGTCCTCCGCCGCGCCCGGGGTGGTCGAGCATCCGGCCAGCGTGAGGGCGGCGACGGAGGCGAGCGTGAGGGCGAGGACGGGCTTCTTCATGGTTCCCACTCTAAACGCTAATGAGAACCATTATCAAACCGGCGACCTCGCCCCGCCTCTGCAGTCAGCTCGCGAGGTCCCCCGGGGCGATCCATGCCGTGGCCTCGCCGGGCAGCACGGAGCCGTCGAGGGCGACGGTCGACAGCACGGCGTCAGCGGCCGCGGCGCCCAGCTCGAACGGCGTGGTTCCGAAGTTCGTCACGATCTCCCAGCCGTTCGGCCGACGGAAGCGCAGCACGTCCTCGCGGCCCGTGTCGATCCACTCGAGCGTCTCCCCTGTCTGCAGCTGCCGGCGCAGGCGCAGTGCCTCGCGGTAGAGGTTGAGGGTCGAGCCGGGGTCGGCGTCCTCCACCTCGACGGCGTGTTCCGCGAACCAGGCCGGCTGCGGCAGGTGCGCGCCGGCCGCGCCGAAGCCGTAGGAGCTCCCCGATGCCGTCCACGGCAGGGGCACACGGCAGCCGTCGCGCCCGAGGCCGTCGAAGTCCGCGCCGCGGAAGAACCCGGGGTCCTGGCGCTGGTCGGGCGTGATGTCCGCGACCTCGTGCAGGCCGAGCTCCTCGCCCTGATAGAGGTACGCGCTGCCGGGCAGACCGAGCAGCAGCAGGGTCGCCGCATGCGCCCGGCGCAGGCCGCCCTCGCGATCGAGGCCCTCTTCCGGGCCGCCCGCGCGCACCCATTCTGTACCCTGCTTGACCGCGCGGCCGCGCAGCGGCGGGAGGCCGTAGCGGGTGGCGTGCCGGGTCACGTCGTGATTCGACAGCACCCACGTCGTCGACGAGCCGGCCGCCTGCGCCTGGGCGAGGTTGTCGGCGATGATGCGCTGGAAGTCCGCCGCCTCGAAGTCGGCGACGAGGAGGTCGAAGTTGAACGCCTGTCCGAGCCCTTCCGCGGAGGCGTACTTCGCGCGGCGCTCCGGCGTCTCGACCCACGCCTCGGCGACCGCGGTACGCGGCGGGTCGTACTCATTGAAGACCGCGCGCCACTGAGCGTAGATCTCGTGCACGTCGTCGCGATCGATCATCGGGTGCGTGCCGGACGAGCGGTCCATCGCGTCGAGCTCGGCGCGGGACGGCAGCGGCTCGGTGAGGTCCTTCGTCAGCATGTGCGCCACGTCGATGCGGAAGCCGTCCACGCCGCGGTCCGACCAGAAGCGGAGCGTCGTGAGGAAGTCCTCGCGCACCTCGGGGTGATCCCAGTTCAGGTCGGGCTGCTCGACGGCGAAGTTGTGCAGGTACCACTGGCCGTCCGCGACGCGCTCCCACGCGCTGCCGCCGAAGATCGACACCCAGTCGGTGGGCGGTTCCGTGCCGTCGGGTCCGGTGCCCTCGCGGAAGATGTAGCGCTCCCGTGCGGCGGAACCGCGGCCGGCGGCGAGCGCCTCCTGGAACCAGGCGTGCTGGTCGGACGTGTGGTTCGGGACGATGTCGACGACGACGCGGATGCCCCGCGCGTGCAGGGCCTCGACCATGGCGTCGAAGTCGTCGAGCGTGCCGAGACGGGGGTCGACGTTCCGGTAGTCCGCCACGTCGTAGCCGCCGTCGGCGAGCTCGGACGGGTAGAACGGGCTCAGCCACACCGCGTCGATGCCGAGCTCGGCGAGGTAGTCGGCGCGGGACACGATGCCGGGGATGTCACCCAGGCCGTCGCCATCGGCGTCCGCGAAGCTCCGCGGGTAGATCTGGTACACGGCGGCCTGGCGCCACCAGGTCGCGGTCTTGTCGTCTTCGCGGGTCTCGGTGAGCAGCGAATCGGTCATGAGGAAGAGGCTCTCCTTGATTTTCTTGCGGGGGTCGGGTCAGCCCTTGACGGCACCCTGCGTGACGCCCTCCATCACCCAGCGCTGAGTGAAGAGGTAGGCGACGATCGCGGGGGCCATGGCCATCAGATACGAGGCGAAGGCGACGTTGTAGTTGTTGCTGAACTGGTTCTGGAAGAGGTTCTGCCGCACCGGCAACGTCTGCAGCGCCGGGTCGGAGATGATCAGCGACGGCATCATGAAGTCGTTCCAGGCGTAGAGGAAGGCGAAGATGCCCACCGTGGCGCTCATCGGTGCGAGCAGCGGGAAGATGAGCCGCCAGAACGTCTGCCAGGTCGTGGCGCCGTCGATCCGCGCGCTCTCCTCCAGCTCGATCGGGATCGAGCGCAGGAACGCCGTGAACAGCAGCACGCTGAAGCTGAGCTGGAACATCGTGGCGAGGATGATCACGCCGAACGGGTTGTCGAGACCGACGCGCCCCGTGAGCTGGATCTGCGGAAGGGCGACGACGGGGAAGGGGATGAACATCGCCGCGAGCAGATAGAAGAACGAGTAGCGGAACAGCCGGCGGTCCCAGTTGCGCACGATCGCGTACGACGCGAAGGCCGCGAGGACGATCGTCGCGATGACCGTCCCCGCTGTGACGAGCAGCGAGATCGCGGCGCCGACCGGGAACTTCGTCAGCGTCCAGGCCTGCACGAAGCCGTCGATGCTGAACGGCGCGGGCAGCGAGAACGCGTTGCCGTCGACCGCCTGGCCGGTGGTCTTGAACGCCATCGAGATCGTCACGTACAGCGGGATGAGGATCGTCGCCGTGCACAGGATCAGGATGATGGTGCCCGACCAGTTGACGCGCTCCATCTTCTGCCGCTTCCGGCGTCCGTCCGCGGGGATGGTGGTGAGGGTCTCCGTCGACATCAGAACGTGTTCCTTCCGCGGGTCAGCGAGAGCTGGAGGACGGAGATGAGCACGGCCACGATGAAGAAGATCGTGGCGTTGGCCATCTGGTAGGCGTAGTCGCCGCCGTTGAAGCCCGCGATGATCGTCATCGCGACGCTGCGGGTGGCGGTGCCGGGGCCGCCGTTGGTGAGGCCGACGATGATGTCGTAGGCGTTGAGGAAGCCCTTGAAGCCGAGGATGACGTTGATGACGACGTATCCGGCGACGAGGGGGATCGTGATGCGGGTGAGCTGCTGAGTGCGGCTGGCGCCGTCGATGCTTGCCGCCTCGTACACCTCGCCCGGCACCGACAGGAGTCCGGCGATGTAGATGAGAAGGGTGCCGGGGACCGCCTGCCAGGCGGTGACGATGACGATCGCCACCCAGGCGAGATCGGGGTTGGCCAGGAGGCTCGTCTCCAGCCACGGGATGCCGGTGGCCGCACCCGCCGCCGGGATCGAGTTCGAGAACAGGAAGTTGAAGACGTAGGCGATGATGATGCCCGAGATCACCATCGGGATCACGAAGATCGTCCGCAGCCCCGTCTTGAACCGGATGCGGGAGGTGAGGCCGACGGCCAGCAGGAACGCGATGACGTTGACGACGATCACGGTCGCGATCGAGAACCCGAAGGTGAAGAGATAGCTCTGCAGGATCGCCGGGTCGCTGAACAGCGCGATGTAGTTCGTCAGCCCGTTGAAGCTCCACTCGCCGATGCCGATCGAGTCGGTGAAGCTGAAGAAGATGCCGATCACGCCGGGGACGGTGATCGCGAGCGTGAAGATCACGAGAGTCGGCAGCAGGAACAGGTAGTAGATCGGCTCGACGCGGCGGGTGTGGCGGCGGATCTTCCGCTGCTCCCCGGTGACGATGGCGGTCGTGCTGGTGCTCATGGCGCGGACTCCTCTGTCTCGCCCGATGCGGAATCCTCGGAGCTGGGGATGGGGGCGCGGAAGGCGATGCGGGCCCAGTCCGCGTCCATGGTCCGGAGGATGGACGACGGGGCGGCGCCGAGGACCATGGCCTGCGCGTAGTTGAAGATCGGGAGGGTCTTCGGGACGAGCACCGAGGGGCCCTGGTAGATGCGGCCCTCGTCGTAGTACTCGATCATGCCCTCGACACGCGGGTCGTCCGGCGGCGCCGCGTCGGTCGTCGGCGTGAAGCCGAGCTGAGAGCGGTTGTACTCCTCGATGTTCTCGGGGAGGTAGAGGTACTCCAGGAAGTCGCGAGCGGCCTCCTGGTGCTGGGACTCCTCCGGGATCATGACCGCGAGGTCCATGTTCACCCGGACAGCCAGGTCGTCCGGATCGTCGGTCATGGGCAGCGGAAACGTGCCGAGATCGAGGTCGGGGTCGGTCTTGGCGATCTCGCTGAACGCCCACGGCCCCTGGAGATACATCGCGGCCTCACCCTTCGCGAAGGCGAGGTTCCCGTCCCCGTACGCCCGGCTCGCGGCGTCCTCGTTCGTGTACTCGTTCGCGAGCACCATCATCTTGTCCATCGGCTCCGCGAAGTCCTTCTCGAAGGAGACCTCCGAGTCCGGACCCACGTCGGTGCCCTCGGCGGCGAGCGCATCGAAGAACGCCAGCACGTCGAGGGAGCCGCCGACGGCGTAGTCGTACCATCCCTGTCCGACCGTCCAGTCGTCCTTGAAAGTGGCGTAGAACGGGTCGATCCCGGCCTCGCGGAGGCGGTCGCTGACGGCGATGAGCTCGTCCCAGGTCTGCGGCACCTCCAGGCCCTGCTCCGCGAAGATCTGCTTGTTGTAGATCACGGAGGCGGCCATGACCGAATACGGCAGGGCGCTGGTGCGCCCTTCGCAGGAGCCGTACTGGTCCATGAGCGGCTGCAGGTCCTCGCGGATGCCGGCGGCGGCCTCGGTGTCGGAGAGGTCCGTGAGCGCGCAGCGCTGCACGAACCGGGCGACCTCGTAGTTGTAGTTGGCGAGCATGATGTCGGGCGGGTTCCCCCGGACGAAGCTCGCGGAGACGACGTCGACGCCGGACGTGTCGATCTCCACCCGCACGTCGTCCTGCGACGCGTTGTACTCCGCGACGAGCTCCGTCATGAACGGGATGGCCTCGCGCTTGCTGAACGTGAAGCGGATCGTCTCCGCTCCCCCGCCGGCGGCACAGCTCGTGAGCGCCGCGCCCGTCAGCACGAGGCCGAGCGCTCCGGCGGTCCAGCGCACCGCCCGTGATCGTGTGGCAGACACCGTCGTCCTTTCGTAGATCCGCGGAGTAAATCTAGTGAGCGAATTTAGTCCGTCTAGAGGTACTGTCTCATCTGGGCGACAGAAAGGTCAAGGGGAGTGACAGAGGTCTCGACGGGACTCGGCACCGGCCGGGCGAGCGTGAGCGCGGTGCTCGACTTCGCCTGGACGGCCGGCGAGTTCACCGCCACCGAGGCCATGGCCGGCACCTCGCTCACCCGCTCGACGACCATCGACGCCATCGACACGCTCGTCACCGCCGAGGTGCTGCGCGAGCTGCCGAACGCCCGCGCCATCGGCGACTACCGCTCCGGGCGCCCCGCACGCCGCTTCGCCCTCGCGGCGGACCTCGGCGTGGTGATGGGCATCGACGCCGGCGACACCCATCTCGCCGTCACCGTCGCCGACCTGCTCGATCGCACGCTCGTGCATCACCGCGTGGAGGTCGATCCCACGCAGAGCGTGGAGGACCGCAGGGCGACGATCCTGCGGCACTTCGCCGCCGCGCGCGACGAGGCCGGCGTTCCACCGGAGCGTGTGCTCGCCGTGTGCGCCGGCGTCGCCGCCCCCGTGAACCGCGACGGCATCTCACCCCCGCACCCCGACGGCTTCTGGGAGCGTACGAACCCCGGCCTCGCGGAGGCCCTGCGCGACTGGGCGCCGGTGGTCGAGGTCAAGAACGACGCCCAGCTCGCCGCGATCGCCGAGGGGACGCTCGGGGTGGCCGTCGACTGCCGCGACTATGTGGCCCTGCTCGCCAGCGAACGCTTCGGCGGCGGCGTCGTCGTCGATGGGCACGTGCTGCACGGAGCCCACGGCGGCGTCGGCGAGGGCGTGGTGTTCGATCACATCGTCGGCGTCGGCTCGGCCGTCGGGCTGCGGTATGCGCTGGAGGAGCAGGCCCAGGCCGCGGTCGCGGATGGCGAGGCTCTCACCGACGGAGCCATCGGCCGGCTCGTGGCGAACGGGCCGGTCGACCCCCGGCTGGTGCTGACGCTCGCCGCCTCCGGAGACCCCGACGCCCTCCACGTCGCCGAGCGCGTGGGGGCCACCCTCGCGCGGGTCGTCGGCGTGCTCGGCAGCATGTACGACCCCGCGCGCGTGATCATCTGCGGGGCCGTGGCGGAGAGCATCGAACCCGTGCTGGCCGCCGCCCGCCGCATCCTCCCCGACGAGCTGCACCTGCCCGCACCGGAGATCCTCGCCTCCACCCTCGGCGCGGAAGTCGTGTCGGCCGGCGCGATCGCGACCGCGCGGCGTGCGGCCAGGGAGCGTGCCGTCCCGCGCCTCGCCGAACAGCGTCTCACCGCCTGACCCCCTCTCCCCCCTCTCGCGAGAACACGCAAGCGCGCGAGTTCAGGCCCCTCCACCCCTGAAAGCCTGTTCTCGCGCGAACGCCTGTATCGCGGTCAGCTGTCGCGAGATCAGGCCCCCGCGCGCACTCAGGCGAACGCGGGAGTTCAGGCTCTCCCACCCCTGGCAGCCTGTTCCCGCGCGAACGCCTGTGTCACGGTCAGCTGTCGCGAGAACAGGCCCCCCGCGCGCACTCAGGCGAACGCGGGAGTTCAGGCTCTCCCACCCCTGGCAGCCTGTTCCCGCGCGAACGCCTGTGTCACGCGTCGCACGGACGGGGTGGTCGCGGTCAGGACAGTGTCGGCGGAATACCGAAGAGGCTGTGGAAGGCGGCCGTGCCGGCGGGAGAGATCGTCACGGCGCGCGAGGTCTGCTGAGCGTGGATCCAGCCCCTGTCACGCGCGGCGCGGAGGAGGACGGCTCCGAGGTGGCCCGAGAGATGCGAGCGCCGTTCGGTCCAGTCGAGGCAGCTCCGCACAAGAGGACGACGAGACGACGGCACCAACGCGTCCGGCCCCGCGATGCTCTCGAACAGGTCGCGCCCCGTCGCGGTCACCGCGAGGTCCGGCGTGAGGTGCCCCCGCTCGACGAGCGCGTCGAAGAGGGCGACCCCCAGGCGACCGGCGAGGTGGTCGTAGCAGGTGCGGGCCAGGGCCATGCCGTCTCGCGCCGTCGCTGAACGAAGGCTCGAGACGGGAGCCGCCTTCCCGGCGTATGCCGTCGCGGCCTCGATGATGTGCGCGGCGTCGGGAGACGCGAGGGTGACGTAGGAGTGCCGCCCCTGTCGGCGGAGTGCGACGAGCCGGACGTCGAGGAGCGTCGTCAGGTGCTCCGACGCCGTCGACCTCGACACCCCGGCGGCACGCGCGAGCTCGCCGGACGTCCATGCCCGGCCGTCGAGGAGCGCCAGACACATCTGCACGCGGGTCGGGCTGCTGAGCGCGTGTCCCAGCTGGGACACGGACGAGGGATCGACGATCACGCCACGACGGGGTCGTCGAGGAGCGGCGCGCGGAAGTTGGAGCCGACCCGAGGCCCCTGGGCGAAGTAGTGGCGGAAGGCGTAGGAGAGAGGGTCCCACTTGTCCGTGTCGATGCGGTCCGGTCCGTGCGCCTTCAGGATGTCCTCGTGCACGTGGACCTGCAGGACCTCCGCTTCGACCGCCAGTGCGTCGCCGCCGTCGATCGGGATGATCTGCGCCACGCGCGCTTCGATCTGCACCGGACATTCCGCGATCCGGAACGGGATCACCGCGTCCGACGGGACAGGGGTGAAGCCCCCGAGACTCCACTTGTCCGGCTCATGCCGGTACGCGGGAACCTTCTCGGCGGGAACCGGCGAGCGGCCGGTGGTCGGCGCGATCGCCTCCACGGCGTGCACAAGGTCGGCGGAGGGGAGGTTGATGACGAGGTCCCTGACCCGTTCGATATTCGCGGCCGCCTGTCCTTCGGCACCGAGCCCGAGCATGTACCGCGTCCCCAGCGCCCATGCGGACGAGATCGGGCTGATGTTCGACGACCCGTCGGGGTTGACCGTGGTGATCAGCGCGACGGGAGTCCCGAAGTACAACACCGGCAGGTCGACGCTCCGCGTGGTTCTCATCCGTCCATTCTCGCCACCCGATCGTTCGGGCCGCGCCGAAGTGTGGACTCCCTCAGTCCACGAGGAGCGCGGGCTCCTCGAGGATGGAGGCGACGTCGGCGATGAAGCGGCTCATGCCGTCGCCGTCGATCACGCGGTGGTCGAACGAGCCGGCGACCGTGGTCACCCAGCGCGGGCGCACCTCGCCGTCGACGACCCAGGGCTTCTGGCTGATCGTGCCCATGGCGACGATGCCGGCCTCGCCCGGGTTGATGATCGGCGTGCCCGCGTCCATCCCGAACACGCCGATGTTCGTGATGGTGATCGTGCCGTTCTGCTGGGCGGCCGGCGGGGTCTTGCCCTCGCGTGCCGTGAGCGTGAGCCGGTTCAGGGCGCGGGCGAGGTCCTTCATGCTGAGGTCCTGCGCGTCCTTGATGTTCGGCACGAGCAGGCCGCGGGGCGTGGCGGCGGCGATGCCGAGGTTCACGTAGTGGCGCACGGCGATCTCGGCCCCGGCCTCGGTGTCGATCCAGGCCGCGTTGACCATCGGCGTCCGGCGCACCGCCCAGATCACCGCGCGGGCCATGATGAGCAGCGGCGAGACCTTGATGTCGGCGTAGTCGGGCGAGGCCTTGAGGCGCTTCACGAGCTCCATCGTGCGGGTGGCGTCGATCTCCTTCCACACCGTCACGTGCGGGGCGGAGTAGGCGCTCTGCACCATCGCCGACGACGTCGCCTTGCGCACGCCCTTCACGGGGATGGATTCGGTGCGGTCGTCGCCGGCCGCTGACGGGCGCACCGGTGCGAGGCCGCGCGCCAGGCCGGACGGGGCCTGCGGGGCCGGGACGGTCTCCTCGCGCACGCTCCCCCACTCCGGGGTCTCAATGTTGCGGAAGACACTCGCCTGGGAGGCATGCTTCATGACGTCGTCGCGGGTGACCTCGCCGTCGGCACCCGTGGGCGACACGCTCGTGAGGTCGACGCCGAGGTCACGGGCGAGCTTGCGGATCGGCGGCTTCGCGATCACGCCGACCGACGACCGCACGGGGCGCTCGGCCGGGCGCTTACGTCGCGAGGTCGCGCCACTTCCGGAGCCGTAGCCGACGAGCACCGACCCGCCGCCCTCCTCGGGCGCGGGCGCCTCCGCCGTCGCGACGGTGCCGGGCGCGACGGAACCGGCCCCCGAGCCGGCCGCAGGGTCGGTCACGAAGGTGATGATCGGGGTGCCGACCTCGACGGTCGCCCCCTCGTCGACGAGCAGCTCGCCGACCACGCCCGCGTGCGGGGAGGGCAGCTCGACCAGCGACTTCGCGGTCTCGATCTCGCAGATGACGTCGTTGATGGCGACCCGGTCGCCCGGGGCCACCTTCCACGCGACGATCTCGGCCTCGGTCAGCCCTTCGCCGACGTCCGGGAGGGGGAAGTTCTGCGTGCTCATGCGGAGTCCTTTCGGCGGATGCCGGGTGTCAGTAGGCCAGGGAGCGGTCGACGGCTTCGAGGATGCGGTCGGCATCCGGCAGGTACGCGCCCTCGAGCTTCGCGGGCGGGAACGGGGTGTCGTAGCCGGAGACCCGCAGCACCGGAGCTTCGATGGCGTAGAACGCGCGCTCCATGACGGTCGCGGCGATCTCGCTGCCGAGGCTCGTGAAGCCCGGAGCCTCCTGCGCGTAGACCATGCGCCCGGTCTTGCGCACCGACCCGAGGATCGGCTCGTAGTCCACCGGTGACAGCGACCGCACGTCGACGACCTCGCAACTCGTGCCCTCGGCCTCGGCGAGCGCGGCGGCCTGGAGCAGGGTCGTGACCATCGCGCCGTGTCCGACGAGCGTCACGTCCGTCCCGGTCCGCACCACCCGCGAGGAGTGCACCGGGACCGCGGGGGCGTCGAGCTCGACCTCGCCCTTCGGCCAGTACCGGCTCTTCGGCTCCAGGAAGATCACCGGGTCGTCCGACGCGATGGCCTCCTGGATCATCCAGTACGCGTCGTTCGCGGTGGACGGCGACACCACCCGCAGGCCGGGGGTGTGCGTGAAGTACGCCTCCGGGCTCTCCTGGTGGTGCTCGACCGCGCCGATGTGGCCGCCGTACGGGATGCGGATCACGACGGGCAGCCGCAGCGAGCCCTCATGCCGGTTGGTGAGCTTGGCGAGCTGGGTGGTGATCTGGTCGAACGCGGGGAACACGAAGCCGTCGAACTGGATCTCGACGACGGGACGGAACCCGGCCATCGCGAGGCCGATCGCCGTGCCCACGAGGGCCGATTCCGCGAGCGGGGTGTCCAGCACGCGCTGCTCGCCGAAGTCACGCTGCAGATGCTCGGTGATGCGGAACACACCGCCGAGCTTGCCGATGTCCTCGCCCATGAGGAGGACCTTGGGGTCGTCCTCCATCGCCTTGCGCATACCGGCGTTCAGCGCCTTGCCGAGCGGCATGGTCTCGCGGGTCACTGGCCCTCTCCTTCGAACGACGCCTCGTAACGGGCGCGCCAGGCTTTCTGCTCCTCGATCAGCGGGTGCGGCTCGCTGTACACGTGGTCGAACATGAGGTCGGCGCGGGGCGGGCCGAGCTGCACGGTGCGGGCGCGGAGGTCTTCCGCCGCGTCGGCGGCCTCGGCGTCGACCTCGGCGAAGAAGCTCTCCTCGGCGCCGCGGTTCTCCAGGAAGGCGCGCATGCGGACGATCGGGTCACGTCCAGCCCACGCGAGCTCCTCGTCGTCGCCGCGGTACTTCGTGGGATCGTCGCTGGTCGTGTGCGCGCCGAGCCGGTAGGTCACGGCCTCGATCGCACGGGGTCCGCCGCCGGCGCGGGCCTCATCGAGGGACACCCGGGAGACGGCGTAGCTGGCGAGCACGTCGTTGCCGTCCACGCGGACGCTGGGGATGCCGTACCCGGCGCTGCGCTGCACGAGCGGCACCCGGGACTGCGTGGTGACGGGCACCGAGATGGCCCAGTGGTTGTTCTGCAGGAAGAACAGCGTCGGGGCCTGGTAACTCGCCGCGAACACCATGGCTTCGTGCACGTCGCCCTGACTGGAGGCACCGTCGCCGTAGTAGACGACGACCGCCTCGTCGCGCTCGGGGTCGCCGGTGCCGGTGCGGCCGTCGAACGTGAGACCCATCGCGTAGCCGGCCGCGTGCAGCACCTGGGAGCCGAGCACGAGCGTGTACAGCCGGGTGTTGCCGTTCTTCGGGTCGGTCGGATCCCAGCCGCCGTGGGAGACGCCGCGCATGAGCTTGATGATGTCGACGGGGTCCACGCCGCGGATGCGCGTGACGGCGTGCTCGCGGTACGACGGGAAGATCGTGTCCTGCGCGCGGGCGGCACGACCGGAGCCGACCTGCGCCGCCTCCTGTCCGCGGCTCGGCGGCCACAGGGCGAGCTGCCCCTGCCGCTGCAGGTTGGTGGCTTGGGTGTCGATCGCGCGGATGCCCACCATGTCGCGGTAGAACTGCGCGAGCTCGCTGTCGGGGATGGCCTCGATGAGCGGCAGGTACTGTTCCGCGGCCGGCGTCGGGGCGACCTTTCCGGTCTCGTCCAGAACGCGCACGAGGGGGGTGTCAGTGGTGCTCACGGCCCCCACGCTACCCGCGCCGGCATGCCCGGTCACGCATACCTAGGATGCCCTCGTATCTCCCCGGAACCCCGAGATTCCGCGGTTCGCGAGGTGCCGTCGCGCTCAGCGGAGGGTTGCGGCGACCTGCAGGACGCGGGCGATGGCCGCCTCTTCGCCGACGGAGATCCGGATGCCGTCCCCCGAGAACGGGCGCACGATGAGGTCGGCGTCGACGAGCGCCGCCGCCACCTCGTCCGTGCGCGCGCCGGTCGGCAGCCAGACGAAGTTGCCCTGGGCGTCCGGCACCTCCCAGCCCTGCGCTCGGAGCCCCTCGACGAGACGGGCGCGGCGTTCGACGATCATGGCGACGCGCTCCAGGAGCTCGGCTTCCGCATCGAGGCTCGCGATGGCGGCGTTCTCCGCGGCGGAGGTGACGGAGAGCGGGATACCGGTCGTCCGCGCTGCGTCGAGCACCTTCTCGTGACCGATCGCGTAGCCGACCCGGAGCCCGGCGAGCCCGTAGGCCTTGGAGAACGTGCGGAGGACGACGACGTTCGGGTGCGCCTCGAAGACGCGCTCGGCCAGCCCGTCGACCGCGTCCGGAGCCGTGACGAACTCGGCATAGGCCTCGTCGAGGATGATGAGCACATCGGACGGAACGCGGTCCACGAACGCCGCGAACTCGGCAGAGGTGACGATGGGTCCGGTCGGATTGTTCGGCGTGCAGACGATGATCGCCCGCGTGCGGTCGGTCACGGCGTCGGCCATCGCGTCGAGGTCGTGACGGGAGTCGGTCGTCAGCGGCACCTGCACCCCCGTCGCCCCGGCGACGAGCGGCAGACTCGGGTACGCCTCGAACGATCGCCAGGCGTAGACGACCTCATCGCCGACGGAGGCCGTGGCGAGCACGAGCTGGTGCAGGATCGCGACGCTCCCGGAGGCGACGTGGACCTGCTCGGGCTCGACCCCGTAGCGGGCGCCGAGCCGCGCACGCAGGCGGCCCGCGGTGGCATCGGGATAGCGGTTGATCGGCGTCGTGTGCTGCAGCGCGTCGAGGACCGAGGGCAGCGGGTCGAACGGGTTCTCGTTGCTGGAGAGCTTGAAGGCCTCGGGACCGGCCTGCTTGCCCTGGCGGTACGGCGCGAGGGAGGCGATGGCGGGACGGATGCGGGGCAGGGTCGGCTCGGTCACGCGTCGAGTCTAGGACGTGTGGCCGGCCACCCTTTCGAGGCCGAGGGCGCGATGGTACCATTCTGGTATGGCTATGACGGTGCGACTCCCTGCGGAACTCGATGCGCGGCTCGAAGACATCGCACGAGCCCGGCACGTCTCCAAGCACGCCGTGATCATCGAGGCGGCCACCCGGTTCGCGAACAGCGAGTCCAAGACCGATCGAGTTCTGGCGCTCGCGGACGAGGTGACCGAACGCTACGGCGACGCCATCACGCGCCTCGAAGACGCCTGATCGATGGCCACCGAGTATATCGAGCCCGAGCAGGCCCTCGCGCTGATCGCGAAGCTCGGCCTGCATGTGCGCGACGAGGGTCTGCTCTTTTCCGCTCTGGCGCGACCCGCCGCCGGCATGTTCGGCGTCGATGCGTATCCGACGTTCGCAGAGAAGGCGGCGGCCCTGATGAGCTCCGTCGCCCAGAATCACGCACTGTTCGACGGGAACAAGCGCACAGCGCTCTATCTCACCTTCATCTTCATCCGGCTGAACGGCTACGACGTCACCTTCACGAACGACGAAGCCTTCGAGTTCGTCATCGATGTCGCGCAAAGCCGGATGGATCTCGGGGAGATCGCCCAGGTCCTCGCCGCCCACATCCGTCGGGTGGACGACCGCGGCTGACACCGCGAGCCTGGCGTGGGAGACTGAACGCATCATGCGCTTCATCATCCGGGTCGTCGTCAACGCGTTCGCCATCTGGGTCGTCACGCTCATCCCCGTGCTCCAGGTCACGGTGCGCGCCTTCCCGCCGGGCGAGACGCTGCAGCTCGTCCTGACGCTCCTCGCGGTCGGAGCCCTCTTCGCGTTGGTGAACACCATCATCGGCACGGTCGTGAAGATCGTCGCGTTCCCGCTGTACATCCTCACGTTCGGCCTCATCGGCTTCCTCATCAACGGCTTTCTGCTCTGGCTGACCGCCTGGATCACCAGCAGCTTCGGATGGGGCCTGACGGTCGAGTCGTTCTGGTGGGGCGTGCTGGCGGCGCTGATCATCTCGATCATCAACGGCATCTTCGGCTTCATCCTCCGCCCCCAGAACAAGCGCTCCCGCCGCGACTGACGGGCGCCGAGCGCGGCTCACGGATCGGGGAGCACCCGTTCCGCGCGGTACTCGATGCGCTCGACGGTGACGGCGCGGTCGAGGTCCGCCCAGTAGGCGTCAAGAGCCACGGCACGCGGATCGGCGGAGGCATCCACCATCGCCGCCGTCTCGATGTAGTTCTCCAGGGAATGCGTCGCGAGCGCGAGGTCCTGACGCCCCGCGTCGGGGTCGCCCACCCGACTGGCGGTGAAGCTGTCGGCCGATCCCGTGCCCTCCAGCGAGCCGCCCGCGGCGAGCGCGGACACCACGTCGTCGGTGTGCCGAAGCTGCACCAGGGTCTGGTCTTCTGTCAGCGTCGGCTCCACCGGGCTCCCGGCGGTGATCTGGGTCGTCACCACGAAGTCGCTCTCCATGGAGAGATGCGCTGCGATCATGGCGCTCTGCGAATGGGCGACCACATTCACCCGATCCCCCGGCCGCGCGCCGGCGGTGGCCAGCGCGTCGAGGGTCGCTCGATACGACGCCGAACGACCGCCCGTGTAGAGCTCGAGGTTCGATTTCATGTCCCACGGCTCACGTCCCCCCGCTTCTCGGAGCGACATCGAGCGGCTGCCGAGGAGGTAGGCGACGTACCGTGGCGACTCCCCCGGGATGGTGTACTTCTCGATCGCCACCTGCGCTCCGGACGCGGAGGGCATGCGATGGAACGCGCTCGCCAGTCCGCTCGGCGCTCCTGCCGGATGCGAACGGGAGGTCACGGAGACGCGCACCGGATCCGCCGAGGTGCCGAGCGCCATTCCCGGCCTGATCTGCCCGAGCCCTGACGTCACCCCGACGAACGCCCCACCGAGGAAGACCGGCGGGAGCAGGCCGCCGGCGTCGTACTGGTCCGCCAGGCCGCGGAAGCGCCGGTCGTCGGCCTCGCGCTCCAGGGTGTCGGCGAGGGGCGCCAGACGTCCATCGGCGGCGAGGAGACGCGCGAGACGAGCCTCGACCGCGGCAGCAGCAGCAGCATCGGTCTGCGCCAGCGCCTCTGCCCGTGCGCGAAGCTCCACCGCTTCGTACACGTCGGCCATCAGGAAGAGGTCGGCTGCCGTGGCCTCGACCTCGTCCCTCACCACACCCGCCGCGGTCACAGCGGGCCGCAGCGACCACCCCACCGGGGAGAGGTCCGTCCAGGCCGCCGAGGAGAACAGCGCCTCCGCCCGCTCGACGGCCTCTTCCGCCTCCCTGCACGTCGGCAGCAGACCGCGCAGCCGCGCAGCGAGGTCGCGGAGCTGCGCGGTGTCCACGGCGACCGCCCCGCCGTGATCGATACTGAGCCCGCTCACGCGTCCTCCGCGCGCGCCCGGCACCCCTGGAGCGTCGACCGCAGGGCCGCCGTGTCATCGGACAGCCGGCTCATCGCGATCCGCAGGGCCCGGACCCCCTCGGAATCCCACGCGCACGCCTCACGCAGCACCGTCAGCACGGTGGACGCCTCGTCGAGCCGTGAGAGGGCGACGTCCAGCTCGGACAGACCGGCGAGCCGGAGCGCGGGATCGATACCTGGCGAGAGGGAGGTGAGTGCAGAAGAGGACATGGGGTCCAGACTGCCGCTGTCACTTCCCCGGAGCCGTCGGGTGCCGCAGCGACGTCCTCATCCGGTGGACAGCCGACCAGGCTCTCCCGCGGTGCAGGACGCCCATCCACACGGCGTCGGCCCGGCGCCCGCTGTGCAGGAAGCGCATCGACCGGCAGAATGGATCCGTGACAGCCCGAGATCCCTTCCGCGTGATCTTCGTCTGCACGGGGAACATCTGCCGCTCTCCCATGGCGGAGGTCGTGTTCCGGGACATGGCGGAGCGGCAGGGTCTCGGCCCGCAGATCGTGTCACGCAGCGCGGGCACCGGCGACTGGCATCTCGGGGAGCGCGCCGACCACCGCACCCTCGACGCGCTCACCCGCCGCGGCTACGACGGCTCCCTGCACCGCGCCCGGCAGTTCACCGCCGCCTCCTTCGCCGAGAACGACCTCGTGGTGGCGCTCGACCGCACGCACGAACGCATCCTCCGGGAATGGGCCAGGGACGAAGACGAGGACGGCAAGGTGACCCTCCTCCTCGCGTTCGACCCTGATGCCTCGACCCAGGACGTCCCCGACCCGTACTACGCCGGTCCGGAGATGTTCGATTCCGTGCTCGGTATGATCGAGACGGCGACTCGCGGCTTGTTCCGCCAGCTCGAACCCGCCCTGCGCCTGCCCCGCACGCCCCGAGCCTTCGGGGCCTGATCAGGAGGACTCCCCTGACTTTCCAGCCCTCGCTCCCGCCCCAGCCCCTCAGCCCCCTCGACGGCCGCTACCGCGCTGCCGTCACCGGGCTCGCCGATTTCCTCTCCGAGGCCGGGCTCAACCGCGCCAGGGTCGAGGTGGAGGTCGAGTGGCTGATCGCCCTCACCGACCGCTCGCTGTTCGAGACGAGCCCGCTGTCGGACGGCGACAAGGAGCGCCTGCGTTCGCTCTACCGCGACTTCGGGCAGGCGGAGATCGACTGGCTCGCCGAGAAGGAGGCCGTCACGCAGCACGACGTGAAGGCCATCGAGTACCTCGTGCGCGACCGGCTCTCCACGCTCGGCCTCGACCGGATCGCCGAGCTCACGCACTTCGCCTGCACGAGCGAGGACATCAACTCCGCGTCCTACGCGCTCACCGTCAAGCGCGCGGTCGAGGAGGTCTGGCTCCCGGCCCTCGACATCGTGATCGCGAAGCTGCGTGAGCTCGCGGTCGAGCACGCCGACGCCGCGATGCTCTCCCGCACGCACGGCCAGCCCGCGACGCCCTCGACCATGGGTAAGGAGCTCGCGGTCTTCGCCTGGCGCCTGGAGCGCGTGCGTGCGCAGATCGCCGGCTCCGAGTACCTCGCGAAGTTCTCCGGCGCCACCGGCACCTGGTCCGCCCACCTCGCGGCCGACCCGGACGCCGACTGGCCGACCATCGCCCGCGAGTACATCGAAGGGCTCGGGCTCGGGTTCAACCCCCTGACGACGCAGATCGAGTCGCACGACTGGCAGGTGGAGCTGTATGACCGCGTCCGTCACGCCGGCGGCATCCTGCACAACCTGGCGACCGACATCTGGACCTACATCTCGCTCGGCTACTTCGCGCAGATCCCGGTCGCCGGCGCCACCGGCTCGTCGACGATGCCGCACAAGATCAACCCGATCCGCTTCGAGAACGCCGAGGCCAACCTCGAGATCTCCGGCGCCCTGCTCGCGTCACTCGGCCAGACCCTCGTCACGAGCCGCCTGCAGCGCGACCTCACCGACTCCACCACGCAGCGCAACATCGGGGTCGCGTTCGGGCACTCGCTGCTCGCCCTCGACAACCTGCGCCGCGGCCTGAACGCGATCTCGCTGTCGCGCGACGTGCTGCTCGCCGACCTCGACCTGAACTGGGAGGTGCTCGCCGAGGCGATCCAGACGGTCATCCGCGCCGAGGTCGTCGCCGGCCGGTCGAGCATCCAGGACCCGTATGCGCTGCTCAAGGAGCTCACGCGCGGGCACCGCGTCGGCGCCGCCGACCTCGCCTCCTTCGTGGAGGACCTGGAGATCGGCGACGCCGCCAAGCAGCGCCTTCTCGCTCTGACGCCCGCGACCTACACCGGCGTCGCGGAGCGCCTCGCCCGCTGACAGGCCCGCGTCGTCAGTGCGGTCGGAGCGCCTCGACGAGCACGCGCCCTTCGGCAGCGGAGGGCGCGTCGAAGCCCAGCAGCGCGGAGATCGTGGGGGCGATGTCGATGTGTCGCGGGTCCTGTGCGATGTGGTGCGGACGCACGCCGGAACCGGCGAGCGTGAGCACAGTGGACATGGTGCGGGACACCCCGTGCACCCCGGACACGCCGTCCGACGGTGCGGCGCCGAGACTCCACCCCTCCTCGGGCTCGATCACCAGCTCGCCGTACTTATCCGACATGTGCATCGCCTGCTGATCGGCCTCGTCGTAGACGGCAACGACGTGGGGAAGCGCGGAGACCGCGGCCTCGATGGCGGCAACGGCTGCCGGGTCTCCCGCCGCGTCCCCGACGAGATGCAGGGAGCCCACGCCGCCGACGACGATCACCGCATCCGTCTCGGCTTGCGGTGACTGTCCGGCCGTCAGCATCTCCGCCTGATACCCGGCTCCGGCGATCGCGGCGAGCAGCTCGTTCCGCATGCCCTGCGTGAAGGTCTCCATGCCGTGGTCGCCGGTCACCACGAACGCCGTACGCCCGAAGATCCCGGCATCTTTGGTCGCCTGCACCAGTCGCCCGATCTGCGCGTCGACCTCGGCGATCGCCGCCGGCATGCCCGGCGCGTCCTTGCCGTCGGCGTGCCCCAGGGCGTCGAGGCGGTCGCAGTAGACCGCGATGAGGTCGGGGATGCCGGCCATCTGCACCGCGGTTCCCGCACTCATGACCGGCTGCCCCTGCAACACCGCGACGGCGTCGTCCGTGCGGCGTGCGCAGTCCCCGCCGGGCTGCGTGTACAGGCCTGCGGGGTCGCCGAACGCGGCGCCGTGGTTCTGCACGATGAACCACTGAGACGACAGCACGGTTCCGCCCTGGGCCCTGATCGACTCGGCGATGGTCGGCACCGCCAGATCGCGCTGCTGTCCGACCGCCGTCCCGGTCGCGGGATCGAAGAAATAGGCCGCGTTGTCGTGGGTCTCCGGCCACGCGCCCGTCGCGATCGAGGACCAGGACGGGTTCGTGATCGATGTCATGACCCCCGTGGACTCACTGATCGCACCGCGGGTGGCGAGAGCGCGGAGGTTCGGCATCGCGCCTCCGGCCAGATAGTCCGGATCGAAGCCGTCCAGCGCGATGAGCACCACGTGATCGGCGAGCGGCGGACGCTCCCCCGATCCACCCCCGGGAGCTCCCGGTGCCGCGACCGCCGGGCCGGCAACGGCCGCTGCTCCCACGGTCACCGCCGCGGCGAGCAGTCCGAGCCCACCCACCGTCCGCGTTCTTCTTCTCGTCGCGAATCCCATGCTGATCCTCCTCACGTCGCCGGGCCGGCGTCCGTCGCCGCCCGTGCGACCGACGGTGTCCGGTTCCCCGGCGGGGGATCAAGCGACGGACGTCCGGGCGCAAGAGATCGTCCATGGCACCGGCTCCGGTGAGCGAATCAGGCACGATTCCGGTCGTGCGGATGGCCGATTTCTTGCGAGCCGCCCCGCGTCGATGTCGATCCATCTCATTCCCCTCCGCACGGGGACCAACCGGGACGTAGTCCCGGTTGGGTGCTGCGGAGACGCCCACGACGAGGAGGAGCGGACAGTGGAGAGAACAGCAGGAACGAGGCCCCCGGTGCAGACGCCGCTGACCAGGCGAGGATTCCTCGGCCTTTCTGCGGCCGGGATCATGCTCGGAGCGGCGGGCGGCTGGGGACCGTGGCCCGGCGGGAGCGTCGGCGCCGCCGCCGCGGATGACGAGACCGCGGGCACCCTGCGATTCGCGGTCCTGACAGACACGCACGCCAACGAGGACGAGACCGAGCGGATGGCGAACCTCCGCCGCATCTTCGGCGCGATCCAGGCCGACGATCCCGCCTTCGTCCTGCACTGCGGCGACATCACCGACTACGGCAGCGACGGCTCGTTCGCCGCCTACCGCGACCTCATCCCGACCGCGCTCTGGCAACGCCTGCGCCACGTCCCCGGCAACCACGAGATCCGCTGGGACACCAGCGCGCGCCGCCGTTTCCAGCACTGGTTCGGCCCCACCAGTTACGGTTTCGACGCCAGCGGCGTGCACTTCCTCGCCCTGGACCCCACCCAGCTGCTGCAGGAGCCGGGGCTTTTCGGCGATGACCTCGCCGCGCTCGAGGAGGAGCTGCGCGCGATCGGCGACCGTCCGTCCGTCCTCTTCCTGCACTATCCGCTCGGCGGGGCGAACTACTACGTGAACGATACGGACGCGTTGCTGCGCACCCTCGCGCCCTTCCCCGTGCGCGCGATCTTCGCCGGCCACCGGCACCTCAACGAGATCGATCGCTTCAACGGCCTCACCCAGGTCACGACCAATGCCGCGCGCCCCGGCCCGTTCTATCTGCGGGTCACCGAACAACGCGGGCAGACGGGGCGCTCGCTGCTCGTCGAGCATGTGACGCTCGGCGCGACCGATGCCGCCGCGCCGACGGTCGAGACGCTCACCGAGATCCCTCTGGACGCGCCGTCCGCTCCCACCGCGCCGATCCGCCTCGTACCCCGGCCCGGTACGACGGGGATCGCCCTCACCGCGGTCACCACCGGCGCGGCCGTCGCCGTCGATGCGCGACTGCACCCGCAGGCCGTTTTCGGCGCACGCGAAGAGAGCGCCTGGACGCCGCTCACGGCCCGAGGGCGCTCCTGGCACGGCACGGTCGACCGCGCCGGGGTCGCACCCGGGCGCCACCGCGTGCAGGTCCGCGCCGTCGACGACACGGGAGCGCGACGAGAGGAATGGGCGGAGGTGGAACTGCCCGGGCCCACGCGGGCCCGGGCCGCCTGGGAGCTCGAGATCGGCGGTCAGATTCAGGGCGCGCTCGCGGCGCGAGGGGCGACCGTCGTCGCGTGCTCCACGTCGGGTCGGGTGGCGGCCGTCGACGCCGGCGGACGCGCCCGGCCCCGACCGCGGTGGACCGCCGACACCGGCCCCATCCATCGCGGCGCCGCGTTCACACCCGACGGACGACTCGTGCTCGTGCCGAGCGCCGACGG
The DNA here is from genome assembly GCF_002848265.1 of Zhihengliuella sp. ISTPL4. Lineage (GTDB taxonomy): Bacteria > Actinomycetota > Actinomycetes > Actinomycetales > Microbacteriaceae > Microbacterium. The sequence continues at coordinate 2,755,907 of NZ_CP025422.1, read as the reverse complement.
CCTGCTGCTCGCCCTGGACGCCCGCACCGGACGCACCGTCTGGACCAGCCGGTTCCCGAAGCCCGTGCTCACCACGCCTCTCGTCGCCGCCGCCGCCGACGGCGCGACCCGCATCCTGGTCTCCGCCGAGGACACGCTGCGCTGCCTCGACCGGGACGGCACCACCCTGTGGGAGGCGCCCGTGCCGGTCCGCACCGCCGGACGCGCCGCCTGTGACGGCGAGCGCGTGTTCGTCGGGGCGGGCGACGGCCGCGGCTACGCCTACGATCTGCACACGGGCGCCGTCCTCTGGTCGGTGCTCACGACCGACCGACCCGATCGCTACCGCCAGCTCATCTACGGGCCGTGGGACGACTGGGTCGAGATGCTCCCGACGGGAGCCGTGCTGTTCAGCACCGTCGTGGATGCGATCGCCGTCGACCCGCGCACCGGTGCGGTGATCTGGCGCACGCCCGGCAGTTACATCTTCGCCCCCGCACTGCCGCTCCCCGACGGTGGGCTCCTCCTCACGTCGGAATGGGGAGTCGTCGCCATCGTGGATGAGACCACCGGGGCCGTGCGATGGACAGCTCCGGCGGTGCCCCGCGCCGTCAATGCCGGCCCCGTGATCGACCCCCGCACGGGGACGGCCTGGCTCGTCTCGGTCGGCGGGCTGCTGGCCGAGATCCGGCCGGCCGATCGCAGCGTCGCGGTGGATCGTCAGCTCTTCACGGCGAACACGTTCTCGACCCCGGTCCTGGCCGCTGACCGGCTGGTGGTCGGCGCGCAGGACGGCGTGCTTCGCGCGTATTCCCTGTGAGCTCGCTGCGGTCCCGCCGTCACACAGAGGGACCGCCGAGGAGCCCGGCGCGTTTGACGGACCGCAGGGCGACGGCCACATCCGCGTGCTGGAGTCCCGGCAGGCCGCCGATCGTCGCGGAGATGAACTCGTAGAGCGCCGCGTCGGACGCGAGAGCGACCTCGCCGCAGAGATTCCGGTCGCCGGTCGTCGCCGAGATCATCAGCACGGATGGATGCTGTGCCAGCATCTCCCCCACGCGTCCCAGCTGCGTCGGGTTCACGCTGAGTGAGACGAAGGCGTTCACGGGCAGCCCCACCGTCTCCGGGTCGACGACCGCCCGCATGCGCAGCGCCCCCGACGCCAGCATGGCCTCGGTGCGCCGCCGGACCGTGACCGGGCTCGCCTCGCACTGCACGGCGAGTTGCTGCCACCCGAGCCTTCCGTCGGTACCCAGTGCCTCGGCGATCCGTGCGTCGAGCGCATCGAGCCGCACCGGTTCGCCGGGAAGCGGGTCCTGCCAGGGATCCAGACGCTGGGAGCGTAGCTGCGCGGCGATGTCCTCGGGCAGCAGCTCGGGCAGCCAGCTGTGTGGCGTCGCGAACCGGCGCACGACTTGGTTGCTCCACACCGCCAGCACGCCATCGAGCGACGGCAACTGTTCGAGCGTGATCGCGAGCAGATGATCGTTGGAGGTGTAGTTGATCTCGGCGATGCAGTCGACGCTCCCCGTGACGAGCTTCACGGATCCGCACTCCGGCCAGGCCGCCAGTCTCAGCGCCGAGCGGTTCCCGTCGCCGGGTCGGCAGCGGAGCCGCACGAACAAGGACCGCGAACGCGCGGTGGCCTCGCCGTCCAGCACACCGATCGCCCGCACGGCGCCCTCGCCGATAAGCCGGGCGACCCGACGCGAGACCGTCGCCTCGGATGTGAAGACCGCGTCGCTGATCTGCGCGTTCGTGGCACGAGGGTTGGCCATCAGAGCCCCGATGATGCGACGGTTGAGGTCATCCACAGACCGTACGATACCTTCACGCCGACCGTTTCCGAAGACGATTTCTTGCATGACAGTTGCGAATCGCACCGGAATCGCTCGCACTGCGGGAAGATCGCAGCATCGCCGCGGCATCGCCGCCCGGCGGTTCTCCCGGCGCCTGGCGCCACGACCCGAGGAGTGTTGACGTGACCCGTTCGTCAGTGCCGCGCATCGCGGCTCCCCTTGCGACTCTCGCCGCACTGTCCCTGCTCGCCGGTTGCTCCGCCGCGACCGACGACACCGCGTCTGACGACCGGAGCATCGTCTTCTGGACGCCGCAGACCACGCCCGAGCGACTCGCCGCGCAGGAGGCGGTGGCCGACGCCTTCACGGAGGAGACCGGTATCGCCGTGGAGGTCGTGCCGATGGCGGGCGCGGACCAGGACCAGGCACTCGTAACCGGAGCTGCCAGCGGCGACGTTCCCGATGTGATCCTGCACGCCTCCACGCAGACCGGCGCCTGGACGTCGCAAGGCCTGCTCGACACCGCGGCGGCGAGCGCCGTCGTCGACTCTCTGGACCGCGCGACCTTCAACGAGAACGCCCTCTCCGCCGTCACCATCGACGGCGAGGTCTCCGCCGTGCCCAGCGACGGCTGGTCGCACGTGATCGCCTACCGCGCCGATCTGCTCGAGGAGGCCGGGGTCGCGGTGCCGACGTCGGTCGAGGAGCTGGCCACCGCCGCCACCACGATCAAGGAGGAACTGGGGATCACCGGTCTCGCGTTCGGCACCCAGGCGGGAACCGCGTCGGCGACCGAGGGCATTCAGTCGCTGTTCCAGAGTGCCGGCTGCGAGCTCGTGGAGGACGGCGAGGTCACCGTCGACTCGGCGGCCTGCACCGCTGCGGCCGAGCAGTTCCTCACGCTGCGCAACTCCTCCACGGCCGGGGACTTCGACGTCACCAGCGCGCGGGCAGCCTACCTCAACGGCGACGCTGCCATGCTCCTGTTCTCCACGCACATCCTGGACGAGCTGGCGGGCCTGGATCCCGCGACACCGGCGACCTGCCCCGAGTGCACCGACACCCCCGACTTCCTGGCACAGAACACCGGGTTCGTGACCGTGCTCGGCGACGAACCGCGCCAGTACGGTGCCGTCCTGAGCTACGGCATCCCCACCGGCGCCGACGCGGAGGCCGCGCAGGAGTACGTCGAGTTCGTGCTCGACGAGGGCTACGCCGATACGCTGGGCGTCGCCACCGAGGGACGCATCCCGCTGCGCAACGGCAGCGCCGACGACCCCGAGGCCTTCGCCGCCGCCTGGGGCGGGCTGGGCATCGGGCCCGCCCACGACCGGACGTCGGCCGATATCTACGGCGACGAGTTCGTCGATGGCATGAGCGAGGGCATCAACTCCATCTACCTGTGGGGCATGGGCACGGACGACGCCACCCTCGCCGGGCTTGTCTCCAGCCAGGGCGTGCTGGCGAACCAGATCGAGGCGCTGTACAACGGCACCCCTGCCGCCGAGGTCACCGCCGCGATGAAGGCGGCCGTCGAGGAGGTCAAGGCGGGCCTGTGAGCACGACACCTCTGGATCATCGCCGGGAGCGGGAGCGTCATTCCCGCTCCCGGCGGGACGGCCGCAACGGCCTCCTGCTCACCGCCCCGACCTTCCTCGTCATCCTGCTGGCATCGATCATCCCGCTGCTGCTGGTGATCGTCTTCGCGTTCAGCGAGGTCCGCCTCGTCGACATCCCCCGCCTCGGCTCCGAGCCGATCGAGTGGACGCTCGACAACTTCCGCCGCGCGCTCGCGAATCCCTCCTTCTGGCAAGCGCTCGGCACGACGCTGCTCTATTCCACACTCACCATGGTGGGGTCGGTGGGGGTCGGCCTGGTGCTCGCCCTCGCTCTGCGCCGACCGTTCCGCGGTCGCGGCCTCGTCCGGGCGCTGCTCCTCGTGCCCTACGTGCTTCCCCTCATCGCCGCCGTCACGATCTGGCAGACGATGCTCAACCCGCAGTACGGCTTCGTCAACGCGTTCGGCCGGGAAGTGCTGGGCTGGGATCAGGCGATCGGCTTCCTCAACACGTCGTCCGCGCAGGTCTTCGGCGTCGCGGTGCCGCTTTCGCTGCTCGTCGTGGTGGCGTTCGAGATCTGGACGTCCGCGCCCCTCGCGTTCCTCTTCCTCACCGCGCGGCTGCAGGGCGTCTCGCCCAGCATCGAGGAAGCCGCCGCCCTGGACGGGGCCAAGCCTCGACAGATTTTGTGGAGCATCGTGATGCCGCAACTCAAGGGCGTCATTCTGCTGCTCTGCCTCCTGCGCTTCATCTGGACGTTCCAGAGCTTCAGCGAGGTGTACCTGCTCACTGAAGGAGCAGGGGGCACGCAGCTCATGGCCCTCAAGGTATATACCGAGCTGGTCACGCGCGCCGACATCGGCAGCGCCTCCGCGTACGGCCTCCTCATGTCGGTGGTCCTCGTCGCCTTGCTCACCGTGTACGTCATCGCCACCCGCAGGAAGGTCGACACCGAATGACCCGCCGTCGCTCCCCGCTGCGCCCGAGCCGTGCCGCGACCGTGGCCAGGGTCGTGCTCATCGCCGTCGCGCTCGTCGTCGCGATCGGACCGGTGCTGTACGGGTTCGTCCTGTCCGTCCGGCCGTACTCGTCGATCGTCCAGGCGCCGCTCGATCTGATCCCTGCGCTGGACGAGCTCGATTTCTCCGGATACACCACGGCCATGCTCGACCCCGATCAGGGCGGCTTCGGCCTCGGACGTTTCGTGCTCAACTCGCTGCTCGTCGGGCTGGGCACCGTGGTCCTGTCGGTCCTCGTCTCGATCCTCGGCGCCTACGCGGCCGCCCGGTTGCGCTATCGCGGCCGTCGAGGGATGAACGCGATCATCCTCGCGGTGTACCTCTTCCCGGGCATCGTGCTGTCGGTTCCGCTGTTCGTGCTGCTCGCCCGCGCCGGCCTGACCGGATCGCTGCTCGGCCTCTTCCTCGTCTACGTAGCGACTACGGTGCCCGTGTCGATCTACATGCTGCGCAACTACTTCCAGGCGCTGCCGGAGAGTGTGGAGGAGGCGGCGATCGTGGATGGCGCCTCCCTGCCACAGATGCTACGGAGCGTGGTGCTGCCGATCGCCCTCCCTGGTGTGGTCGCCACCTCGATCTACGTCTTCATGATCGCGTGGAACGAGTACTTCTACGCGCTGCTCTTCCTCGTGCGCGACCGCACACTGTGGACAGCTCCGCTCGGCATCTCGCAGCTCGCCGACTTCAACGTGCCCGTCACGGTCCTCCTCTCCGGCTCGATCGCAGTCACCGTCCCCATCGTCATCCTCTTCTTCCTCGCGCAGCGCTATCTCGTCGAGGGACTCACGGCAGGAGCCGAGAAATGAGCGCACCAGCCCGACCGCAGCGGATCGTCATCATCGGCGCCGGCGGCCGCGGCCGCGACGCCTACGGCCGCTGGGCGATCGCCCACCCCGACCGCGCGACGGTGGTCGCCGTCGCAGACCCGTCGCCCGAGCGCCGGGAGGCGCTGGCGGACGAAGCCGGCGGAGCGCGCACCTATGACGACTGGCGCGCCGTCGTCGCCGACCTCGCCGTGCTCGACGCCGACGCCGTCGTGATCGCCGTGCCCGACCGGCTGCACGTGGATGTGGCGATCGCCGTGGCAGACGCGGGCCTGCCGTTCCTGCTGGAGAAGCCCGCCGCCCCGGATCTGGAGGAGCTGCGCCGGCTCGCGCAGCACGCACGGCGGACGTCGTCGTCCCTTGCGATCGGTCACGTGCTGCGCTTCACCCCGTTCTGGCGATCGGTCAAGGCGCTCCTCGACTCCGGCGCGATCGGCCGAATGATGACCCTGGAGATCCGCGAGAACGTCGGCTACTGGCACTTCGCGCACTCATACGTGCGCGGCAACTGGCGCAGCAGTCTCACCTCGGGTCCGATGGCGTTGACGAAGACCTCGCACGACCTCGACCTCATCCGCTGGTTGGTGGGTGCACCGCCGGAGAGCGTCTACAGCATCGGCGAGCTCAGCTGGTTCCGCGCGGAGAACGCTCCCGCCGGCGCACCGGATCATTGCGTGGAGGGATGCCCTGTCGCACAGAGCTGCCCGTTCTTCGCCCCTCGCTACTACGTCGACGCCCTCGCCGGTGTCACGGGGCACCCGGTGCATTTGCTCGGCCCTGACACCTCTCCCGAAGGACGGATGCGCGCGCTCCGCGACGGCGACTACGGACGATGCGTGTATCGCAGCGACAACGACGTGGCCGACCACCAGCAGACGACGATGCGCTTCCCGGGCGGGGTCACGGGGACGCTGACCGCGTCGGCCTTCACCGCCGAGAACACTCGTCACCTCACCATCACCGGGTCTGCCGGCCAGCTCTCCGGGCACATGGAGGACGGCGAGATCGTGGTGGATCTCTTCTCCCCGACGGCGCGGATCCCGGAGGGGCTACCGCTGGACTCCCACGTGGTGCGGCCGAAGTCGCCGCTCACGCACGAGCGCCACACGTTGCGGGTGACGCTCCCGAACCCCGATCTCGGCGATCATGCCGGGCACGGGGGCGGGGACGCCGGGCTGATGGCGGCCTTCGTGGAGGCGGTGCGCCTCCGTACGGTCGGTACCGGCGAGCTGTCGTTTGAGACAGCCCTGGACAGTCACCTGATGGCATTCTGCGCCGAGGAGTCACGGCGCGCGGGCGCGCCCATCGATTTCCCCGCGTGGAGTGCCGACTTCGGGGCGCTATCCGGTGGTCGGCAGCGCGCATGAGCGGTACGGCGGCGATGCGGCGGCTGATCGCGCGTATCGGCGGCGACGCGCCGTCGGTGCGGATCGAGGACGACCCGGGAGGGGAGCCGGGCACGGCGTCCTTCCATGCGCAGGACGGCGTGCTGACCCTCCGCGGCACGGATACCCCCTCCCTGGCGAGCGCCTTCGCGCGGGCGCTGCACACGCGCGGAGAGCGGATCACGTGGGACACGCCGCGCCTGCAGGGCGTGCTCGGACCGTGGCCGGACGCCGACACGACCATACTGCGCACGCCCTTCGGCATCCGCTACTACCTGAACGTCGTGACCCACGGGTACTCGACGCCGTACTGGGACTGGGCACGCTGGGAGCGGGAACTCGACGGTATGGCTCTCCACGGCGTGACCCATCCGCTCATCCTCACCGGGTATGAGGCGGTGCTCGCCGAGACCTTTCGGCGCGCGGGCGTCGACGACGACGACGTGCGGGACTGGATCGGCGGCGCCGCGCACCTGCCGTGGCTGTCGATGGGCGGCCTGCACGGCTTCGGCGGTCCCCTGCCCGCACGCTGGGACGAGCGGCGGATCGACCTCGCGCGCCGGATCCTCGCACGAGCGCGGGAACTCGGGATGACGCCCGTGCTCCCGCTTCCGGGCGGACACGTCCCGCCGACGATCGCAGGACCGGACGCCGCGCAGATCGAGTGGCAGGGGTGGCGGACGCCGATGCTCGATCCCGCCTCCGCCGCGTTCACGCGCTTTCTCCGACTGTTCCTCGACGTCCAGCGCGAGATGCTCGGCGACCCGGGATCGGAGCCGGTCTTCGCGGTCGATCCGTACATCGAATCGCTTCCCCCGTCCGCCGATCCGGACGATCTGGCGGCGGCCGGGGCGGGTGTGCACACGGCGATCTCCGACGTCCACCCCGCGGCGACCTGGCTGCTGCAGGGCTGGCCGTTCCACTATCACCGGGCATTCTGGACGCCGGAACGGGTGGCCGCCTACCTCTCGCGCGTCCCACACGAACGCCTGCTGCTGATCGACCTGTGGGGTGAGCACGCGCCGATGTGGCGGGACGGCATGCACGGACGGCGCTGGCTGTGGACGGCGGTGCACAACTTCGGCGGCCGGTTCGCCCTCTTCGGCGATCTCCGCGGTCTGGCCAGGGACATCGGCGAGCTCCGCCGGGAGCAGCCGGACCGTCTCGAGGGCATCGGCGTGGCACCGGAGGCGATCGAGAACAACACCGTCTTCTACGAGCTCGCGGCCGACCTCGTGTGGAACGACGTCGATGTCGACGCCTGGCTTGCCGCGTTCGCCACGCAGCGGTACGGCGTGGACGTCGCCGCTGCGCGGGAAGCCTGGCGGCTGCTCGGCTCCACTCTCTACGGACGAGGGCGCACCCGTTCCATCCCGTCGCCGGTATTCGCGCGGCCGTGGAGCGCGGCGCTGCCCTTCGCCGCGCAGCGCCTGGCAGGCGAGGCACTGCCCGCCGCCCCCGCGCGTATGTCGGCGAACATCGACGCAGAAAACGACCCGTCGGTCCTCGCCGACCTTCCGTTGATCGCCCGTGCCGCCCGGTTGCTCCTTGCACTCGACGTCCCACCGGCGCACCGCTCCGTGCGCGCGCAGGATGCCGTCGAACTCACCAGTCATGTGATCGCACAGGGAACGCGACGGTGGATTCGTGGCGTGCTGCGAGCCTTCGCGGCCGGCGACGCGCCGACATTACGGCGCGAGGGAGCGGCGCTGCACGCCGACCTCCTCGCCCTCGACCGGTTGGCCGCCACCCGGCCCGAGTCCCGGGTGTCCACCTGGATCGCGCAGGCCCGCGCCTGGGGCGACACCCCGTCGGAGCGCGACCGGATGGAACGGGACGCCCGCAGCCTCGTCTCGGTGTGGGGGTACCAGGACAGCGGGCTGCACGACTACTCCGGTCGACATTGGTCCGGACTCATCCGCGACCTCTACGCCCCCCGCTGGGCGGCCTGGGTGGCGTGGCTGGCGGACGCGGTCGACCACGGCGTCGAGCCAGACGAGGCGCGGCTGCACCGGACCATCGTGGAGATCGAGGAGAGCTGGCGGAACGGGCATGGTTCCGGCGACGACGGCGCAGAGGACCCGCTGGCCGTCGTGACGGAACTGCTCCCCCTGCTCGTCCCCTTCAGCCGGAGCGCTCCTCCACCCTGTCCTTCGGCATGAACGCGGCGGCGACCAGGGTGAGGACCGCGGTCACGGCGACCGCGACGAACACCCACACCGAGGCACGGATGATCGTGTCGGGGTCGTCGGGCCCCGCACCCTGCGCGATGACCGCGTTCGAGATCGCGCCGAACACCGCCACGCCCACGGCGCTTCCCGCGGACCGTGCGAAGGCGTTCATCCCGGTCACTGCGCCCCGCTCGCCCCAGCCGACCGAGGCCTGTGCGGCGATGAGGGTCGGGGCCGCGCTCCACCCGAGCCCGAAGCCGAGGAGGAACGCGATCCCGGCGACGACGAACGGGTTGGGCCACGAGGCGACGGCGGCGAGTGCGATCGCGGCGACGGTCGTGATGCTCATGCCGATCAGGGTGGTGCGGCGGAAGCCGATGCGCAGGTACAGCCGGCCCGCGTTCGCGGCGGCGAGCGGCCAGCCGAGCGTGAGCGCGGCCACCGCGAGACCGGAGAGCAGCGGCGCGATGCCGAGCGATCCCTCGAGGTAGGCCGGGGCGAAGCTCGTCACGCCGAGCATGAGCGCCCCGATGCCCAACGACACGACGGTCGTGGTGAGGATGAGCCGACGCGTCACGAGGCGCAGATCGACGATCGGCTCGGCGACCCGGCGCTCGACGAATCCGAAGGCCACCAACGCGACCGCCCCGATGCCGAAGCAGAGGGCGCTCGGCAGGGACAGCCAGGCCCACGCGTTGCCACCCTCCAGCATGCCGAGGATGAGGGCTGTGAGCCCGATCGTGAGCAGCACGGCTCCGCCGTAGTCGATGCTGTGCCGCCGGGTCTGCTTCTGCTCCTTGTAGGTGCGCAGCAGCATCCAGCCGGCGATGAGACAGAGCGGGATGTTGATCCAGAAGATCCACCGCCAGGCGTCGAGCTGCGCGAAGACGCCGCCGAGGGCCGGGCCGACGACCGACGAGATCGCCCAGACGCTGGCCACGTATCCCTGCACCTTCGCGCGCTCCGCGACCGTGTAGATGTCGCCGACGATCGTCATCGACATCGGGGCGACCGCACCCGCGCCGAGCCCCTGGACGACGCGGAAGGCGATGAGCGCGGGCATGCTCCAGGCGAAGCCGCACAGGATCGACCCGAGCAGGAAGAGGGCGATGCCCAGGAGGATGATCGGCTTACGGCCCACCGTGTCCGCGAACCGCGAGTAGATCGGCACGCTCACCGCCTGCGCGAGCAGGTAGACCGAGAAGAGCCAGGGGAACTGCTGGTAGCTGCCGAGGTCGCGGACGATGCTGGGCACCGCTGTCGCGAGGATCGTCGCGTCGATCGCGATGAGGCCGGTGGCGAGCATGAGCGCGCCGAGGATGGGCCCCCGTTCCGATCGGAGTCCGATGGAAGCGCGGTCGACGGAGGCAGTCACTCCAGGGACAAGCGGAACGACCTCACCGATATTCCGCTTACTACCCGCATCACGACGATGCGGGTAGTCCCGGCTCCTCCGCGGTGCCGTCACCCTCGCCGTCGTCGTCCGCGTCGTACAGCACGGGACGATCGATGGTCTTCGTGACGTCGGCCGGGTCGACCGCGAGCATGAGCATCGCCAGGATCAGGAGCGTGGCGATGAACGCGCCTCCACCCACCACGAGGCTCAATGCCACGGGGGTGAGGCCCTCGTAGGTGCCGTTCGCGATGGCGGTGTTCACGCGGAGAGTGAAGGCGCCGGTGGAGACGAGCGTGACCACCATCGCGAACACGCCGCAGCCCAGCGCGATGCCGAGCAGATGGAGGGGTCGCAGGATGTCCCGCCGGGTGGGCTTGTCGTCGCTCATCGCTCTCCTCCGTGCTCCACAGGAGCCGCATCGTGCTCGGGGGCGGCAGCGACGTCATCGGCGTCCGCGCGCTTCGGGGTGAGGCCGGCGATGCCGAGGAAGACGGCGACGATGGCCGCGTACCCTCCGAACATCCCCACGCCGAGGATGATGCCGGACAGCTCGAACGTGCCCGCCTTCTCGATCGTGTACTCCTGGACGAATCCGGAGGGGATCAGCAGCAGCACGACAGCGAGGAGCACGCCGAGGGCCCCGACGGTGATCGCATCGGTGGCGAGTGCTCCGCCGGCGCGGCGGGCGCGGATGCCGGCCAGCAGCTCGATGCCTCCGCTGAGAACGCCCCAGGCGATCACGACGATGAAGAACATGTCGTCCGTACGCCAGGTGGGCACACCGCTGGCCATCCCCGCGATGACGCTCACGACGGCGAGGAGGATCGCCGGCCAGCGCGACCCCGCAGGGAACACGAGCCAGGCCGCGAGCACGTGGACGAGCGCGGTGACGAGCGCGAAGCCGCTGAACACGGCCAAGCCGATCGGCGCGGAGTGATCCGACGAGAAGGTGATCATCAGGGCGGCGACGGCCGCGAACAGCGCACGCAGCAATTGCACGTGGCGCACGGTGAACGCGCGAGCAGGGGCAGACATGACGGCCAGATCCTCCGGGGTTTCCCGACCAGTCTACGCGGGGGCGCGAACCGCAAGCGCCCGGGGATGCTCGTGAAGCCCGGCGGATCTCCCCAGATCGATTGCCGGGCTTCACGACATACGCAGCAAGGGGGGCATCACTGCGTCGGGCCGCTGTCGCAGGGTCGGGCACCCTTCCCGCGACGTCGCAGCCCCGTGACCCACTTGCCCACCCGGTCCCCTGAGGTGTGCGCGTGCGGTCTTATGCTCACTTTAGAGGTGTGTTCTTCACATACCGGGTGGGGGCTGTGATGGGTTTTGGGGACGGCGAGAAGAGAGCAGCGGCGCCGGACGCGTTCGCCGCGGCACTGCGCGACGCGATCAACGCCAAACCGGTGACGCTCTCGTGGCTGCAGCGGCAGCTCAGGGACCGGGGCAATCGGGTCTCCATGGCCACGCTCAGCTACTGGCGCTCGGGGGCGCGGCGACCGGAGGGTGCGCAGTCCCTCGCGGCCCTCGCCGATATCGAAGACCTGCTGTGCCTCGACAAGGGGGCCCTGAGCCGGCTGCTCCGCCCGAACCGGACCGGGCCCCTGGGCCCGCAGGGCTTCCCGCTGGAGCAGGTCGACATGGAGCGGGCCGTGCGTGAGGTGTACGCGGCTCTCGGAACGCCGTATCCCGACCCATCGCGAGAGCTCACCGTCCACTCCGTCACCGATGTCGGCGCCGATGGCGAGGTGTCCTCCTGCCACACCCGCAGCATCGTGCAGGCGACGACGGGAGTCATCACCGCCATCCCCGTCCTCGACCTCACGCCGGGCGTGCCAGGACCGGCGCCGCTTCTCACCGCCGTCGCGGGCGGGCGCATCACCGCGCGCTACTCCCACCCGAACGGCGAGGCACACGGCGCGCTGATCGAGCTCGACGTCCCCCTCGAGGCGCCGGACACCGCCGTGGTCGAGTGGTCGGTGCACTACGAGCCCGGCCATCCTTCGGATCGGGAGACCGGGCATGCCCTCTCCCGACAGGCGCGCGAGCTGCTGGTGTGGACGCGCTTCCACCCGGACGCCGTGCCGGACTGGTGCGACGAGGTGGTGGAGAGCGCCGAGGGCACCGTCGTCACCGCGCTCCCCCGACCTCCGGGCACGTCGGTGCATCAGGTCCGCCGGGCGTTCGGCCCCGGTGCCCTCGGCCTGCGCTGGGGGTATGGCCCGCGCGAGAGCGGTCAGCCCGGCTGATCGCCCGTCGCGACCGGACGCCCCGGGGTGTTCGACCACTGACTCCAGGAACCGGGGAAGACCCTCGCCGGGATGCCGACCTCGTGCAGGATCAAGGCCGTGTGTGCCGCCGTGACACCCGACCCGCAGTACGCCGCCACCGGCGTCCCCGCCGTGATGCCGACCTCGGCGAGCGTCGCGAGCACCGCGTCGCGGTCGCGGGTGCGCCCGTTCTCGTCGAGGTGCCGCGTGGTGGGGAGGTTCCGGGCGCCGGGGATGTGCCCGGCGATCGGGTCGAGCGGCTCGGTCTCGCCGCGGTAGCGCTCCGGGGCGCGCACGTCGAGCAGGACCCCGGTCTCCGGGAACGCCGCCGCCTCGTCGATCGAGAGCGCGTCCTCCCCGGGGTCCGTGAGCACCACGTCGCCGGTCTCCGGCACGACGTCGTCGGTCGCCAGGTCGTACCCGGCCGCGGTCCACGCCCGCAGCCCTCCGTCGAGGACGCGCACCCGGACCCCGGCCTGGCGCAGCAGCCACCAGGCCCTGGCAGCCGCGAGTCCCTTGGTGTCGTCGTAGGCGACGACGGTGTCCCCCTCGCGCACGCCCCATCGCCGGGCCGCCGCCTGCAGCGTCTCCGTCGAGGGGAGCGGGTGGCGGCCCTCGGACGGTGCTCCGGGAGTGGAGAGCTCCTGATCCAACGACGCGAACACCGCACCGGGGATGTGGCCCGAGCGATAGTCGCCGGGGCCCGCCTCGGGACGGTCGAGACGCCAGCGCACGTCGATGACCCGGATCGGGGCGGCGTCCCGGAGGAGGTCGTGGAGCTCGGTCGCGCTGACGAAGTGACTCATGGTGCGAGGCTACCGAGTCGTCCGCGACCCCCGGCAGCGGGCGTCATGGATCGACACGATCGTCACCATCCGAGGACTCGCGGGAATAGCCACGCGTCCGCGACGTTTCCCCTCACATGATTGAAACTTCAACGGTCGCCGCGGAGCGCACCCGCGTGCGGGTGCCCCTGCGCTTCGCGGACGGCTTCGCCACGACGGCGGACGTCGTGACCTTCGACGGACTCGTGGACGGACGCGAGCACCTGCTGCTCGGCCTCGGCGACTGGCAGGCCGCCCTCGCACGCGCGGCCGCCGGCGGGGACGCCCCTCTCGTGCGACCGCACAGCGAGTGCCTCACGGGGGATGTGTTCGGCTCCGAACGCTGCGACTGCGGCCCGCAGCTTCGCGAGGCGGTGGAGCGGATCGCTGCCGAGGGCGGCTTCCTCCTCTACCTGCGGCAGGAGGGCCGCGGGATCGGGCTCTACGCCAAGCTCGACGCGTACGCCCTGCAGGACGCGGGCCTCGACACGTACGAGGCGAACGTGGCCCTCGGGCGCGGCGAGGACGAGCGGGACTACACCGTCGCCGCACAGATGCTGCGAGTGATGGGTGTGGACAGCATCCGCCTCCTCAGCAACAACCCCGACAAAGCCGCGCAGCTCGACGGGCTCGGCATCCGCGTCACGGACCGGGTGCGCACGGAAGTGCACCTCTCCCCGGCCAACTCGCGCTACCTCCAGGCCAAGCGCGACCACACGGCACACACCATCGACCTGACTGCGGCGTGACCCCCGAGGAGCAGGACATGAGCGAGACGCGGCACCCGCGGCGACTCGACGACGACGAGCTCGCGACCTGGCTGCCGATCATCCGGTTCGTGCAGCTGCTGCCCCAGGTCCTCGACCGGGCGTTGAAGGACGAGGTGGGGCTGAATCACGCCCGCTACGCGATCCTCGTCACCCTCGCCGGTCAGGGCGAGGGCGCCGTCACCATGACCGAGCTCGCGCGCATCGCGGGACTCAGCCGGTCACGGCTGAGCCATGCCCTGGACTCCCTCGAGGAGCGCGGCTGGGTCGAGCGGACATCGTGCAGCACGGACAAGCGGACCCTCTCGGCAACGCTGACTCCCGCCGGCCGGGAGATGCTCCGGGCGGCCGCGCCCGTCCACGTGGCCCAGATCCGCGAACTCATCCTCGACCCGCTCGCCGCGGAGGACCGGCAGCGGCTGCAGGACATCCTGGGCACCCTGCTCCCCGGCGTCACGGCCGCGCTCTGACCGCGTTCTGCTCTGAGCAGAACGTCTCGATCGCTCCGCAGGTGGCGGCTTATCGTGAGGCATGGCCGACATCGTCCCGTTCCCCCGCGCCCCGCGTCCCGTCCGTCCGCCGTCGAACGGCCCAGAACCACTCTGGCGCGAGCTGCTCGGCGATCAGCTCCGGCGACGGCGTCATGACCGCGGCGAGACGCTCACCGAGACCGCGGAGAAGGCCGGGGTCTCACCGCAGTACCTCTCCGAAGTCGAGCGCGGGCGGAAGGAGCCGTCCAGCGAGATGATCGCCGCGATAGCCGGAGCCCTGGACGCCACCCTCATCGAGCTCACGAGCGCGGTCGCGGACGAGCTGCGTCAGGCCGCCCCCGCCGCGGCTGCGGTGCCCGCCTCCCGCGGCGCCTTCGCCCTCGCCGCCTGACCCCGTCCGCGTTCACCTGCACGACCGGAGTCCGGGTGCACGACGGATTCCCGGAACCGGTCGTGCACCCGTCACCTCATCGTGCATCCGGATCGCGGGGGCCGAGCACGGTGTCGATGAGGCCGTACTCGAGAGCGGCGGCAGCCGTGAAGACCCGGTCGCGGTCGGTGTCGGCGCGGAGCTCCGCGAGGGAGCGGCCGGTGTGCCGACCCAGGATCGTCTCCATGTCCGCGCGCACCCGCACGACCTCGTCGGCCGCGAGGATGAGGTCCGGGATGGCGCCGCGCGACTGCCCGGCCGGCTGATGCAGCACGATGCGCGCGTGGGCGAGGGCCGCCCGCTCCCCCGGCGCTCCCGCCGCCACGAGCAGCGCCGCCGGGCCGATGGCCTGCCCGACGCACGTCGTCGCGATCCGGGGACGGATGTGCTGCATGGTGTCATAGATCGCCAGGGCGGCACCGGGGTCGCCGCCCTCGCTGTTGATGTAGAACTGGACGCCGGTCTCCGGGCTGTCCGCGTCGAGGTGCAGCAGCTGCGCGATGAGGGCGTTCGCGACTCCCGCGTCGATGCCGGTGCCGAGATAGATGACGCGCTCAGCGAGCAGATGCGAGTACACGTCCATGACGCGCTCGCCGCGCGGATGCTGCGCGATGACGTTCGGGATCGTGTAGCTGCTCATGCGTCCGCCCCCAGCCCCACGCGCGCACGACGACGCGGCATGATCTCCGCCGCGGACTGCACGATCTCATCGATGAACCCGTACCCCTGCGCCTCGGCGGCGGTGTACCAGCGGTCGTGCAGCGAGTCCTCGAAGATCCGCACGATCGGCTGGCCGGTGTCGTCCGCGATCAGCCCGAGGACGGTGTCGCGCATGTGCCGGAGGTCGTCGGCCTGCGCCTCGATCTCCACCGCCGATCCGCCGATGCCGGCCGACCCCTGGTGCATGAGGATGCGCGCGTGCGGCAACGCGCGCCGCTTGCCCTTCGTCCCCGCGGAGAGCAGGAACTGCCCCGCACTGCAGGCGAGGCCGAGGGCGAGGGTGGAGACGTCGTTCGGGATGATCCGCATGAGGTCGCGGATCGCCAGCATCGACGGTACGGATCCGCCGGGTGAGTGGATCCAGAGGGCGATGTCCGCCGCCGGGTCCTCGGCGGAGAGGCTGAGGAGCTGCGTCATCAGCAGGGTGCCGTTGTCGTCGTCGAGGGCGCCGTCGAGGACGAGCACCCGCTCGTGGAACAGGGCGCGCCGGGCTTCCGGGCCGAACTGCGGGAGAGGGTTGTCTTCGCTCATGACCCCAGCATCCGGCTCCCGCTGCGACCGCGGGAGCGAATCCGCCCGGAGCAGATCCGCTGTGGGCGGCGGCGCGTGCACCCGCTGGAAAACGCGGCGTAACACCGCCGACGCACGACCCGCCTAGCCTCGGGGCATGGCGAAACAGAAAGCACCCGCATGGCAGTCCGAGGACGGCCTGAACTTCCGCACCCGCAAGTGGGTGCGCCCGGAGGACCTCAACGCGAACGGCACGCTGTTCGGCGGGAGCCTGTTGAAGTGGATCGACGAGGAGGCCGCGATCTACGCGATCGTGCAGCTCGGCAACTACCGCGTCGTCACCCGGCACATCTCCGCGATCACGTTCGAGGCGTCGGCGGTGCAGGGCGACCTCATCGAGATCGGGCTGCAGGCCACCCGTTTCGGCACCACCTCGCTCACGATGCGGGCCGTCGCTCGCAACATGATCACGCGCAAGCGCATCCTCACCATCGACGAGATCGTGTTCGTCAGCATCGGCGAGGACGGCCTGCCCACCCCGCACGGCTATGACGAGATCACCTACGACCGCGACCGCATGCCCACCGAGCGCATCGCGACCGGCACGATCCCCCTCCCGAAGCGCTGATCCGCACTCGCCGACCCACCCCCTTGAGGTCGACCCACCCCCTTACGTGACGCACTTTGGGGGGTGGGGCGCACGGAAGGGGGTGGGTCGACGACGGTCAGCGGTGGGTGACGCGGTGGCCGATCCAGAAGCCGATCGCGATCAGGCCGACCAGACCGATCCCGAGGATCCACGGGAGCAGAGACGGCGCGGCGCCCGCCGTCGCCGTCGCGAGGGTGCCGGAGCCGTCGGCGATGCGCCCGTTGCCGGCCGCGAGGTCCGCGGCGCCCGCGTCGAGCTTCGCGCTTCCGGCCGCGAGGGTGCCGGACCCCTCGGCGACCGCGTCGGCGCCGGTACGGAGGTCGGTCATCCCGGACCGGAGGTCGCCGGCACCCGACTGCAGCGCGCCGACGCCCGTGGCCAGAGACCCGGCGCCCTCGTCGAGCCGCGCCGCGCCGGCGCTCAGCTCCGCGGTTCCGGAGTACAGCGATGATGCTCCGGTCGAGAGGGTCTGCAGCCCGGACGAGAGATCCGCCGCGCCTGCCGCGAGACGGGAGGTGCCGTCCTGCAGCGTCTGCGCTCCGGCGACCAGGGCGGGAGCGCCCTGCGGGGAGACCAGCACCACGGTCCCCGGCCACCCCTTCGTGGAGTCTCCGTTGATGAGCGCACCGACGCCGGCCGTGACGCGAGCGGAGCCGTCGGCAGCGCCGATGAGCCCCTGGGCGAGCGCCGGTGCGGCCGCGGCGGGGGCGGCCAGCGCCCCGACCTGCTTCTCGACGACGGCGGCGAGCGTCGCGAGCTGCTGGAGCTGCACGTCGTCAGGGTGTGCGGCGAGGAGCCCGTGGAGGCCAGCGGCGAGCGTCCGCGCATTGCCGGGAGCGCTCGTGGCGACGCCCGTCAGCAGCGTCTTCGTCTCCGGATGGGCGAGCTTCTGCACGTCGGCGCTCACTCCGGCGCGCAGCGTGGTGCTCAGGGTCGTCGCACCCTCGAGCACGCCGTTCGCGTACCGGTGGGCGCCGGCGACCCCCGCGGCGAGAGTGGTCGCGCCGTCGACGAGCTGTCGAGCCCCGGCATCTGCTGCCGCCATCCTCGCCGCCAACTCCTGCGATCCGGCGAGCGCCGACTGCGCGCCGCCGCTCACCCGTCCCGCACCGTCGAGAGCGGTGGCGGCTCCCGCGGCGAGAGTGGTCGCGCCCTCCGCGAGCGTAGCGGCGCCCGCGGCGGCGGTCGTCGCGCCGTCACTGAGCTTCGCCGATCCCTGCTGCGCCGTCGCGGTGCCTGCGGCGAGATCCTGCGTGCCCGCGGCCAGCTCGTCGGCTCCCGCGGCGAGGTCGGCGGCTCCTGCGGCGAGGTCCGAGGATCCCCCCTGCGCGGTGGTCGTGCCGTCCGCGAGCTCCGCAGCACCCGCGGACACCTTGCTCATCGTGGCGAAGAACAGCAGCACCATCGCCGCCAGCAGAAGGCTGAGGACGATCACGGCGATGCGCATGCCGAGGCCGTGCGCGTGGGTCTTTTCACTCGTCATTGAGGACTCCCGAGGTCAGTGGCGTCGTTGCCACCCGCGACTGTAGGCCCGCCCTCTCCGCGACCCCCCGGTTTTGCCGCCAGGAACCAAGTCCCACATCACCCGAGACTCAGTTTCTTGTCACTCTCGCACAATCGTCGACCCACCCCCTTACGTGCGAGCCACCCCCGTTTGTGACGCACTTTCCGGGGTGGGTCGCGCGGAAAGGGGTGGGTCGGCGAGAGTGGCGAAGGCGGTCGCGAGGTCGGCGAGGAGATCGTCGACGTCCTCGAGGCCGATGGACAGACGCAGGACGTCGGCGGCGGGACGCGCCTCCGCAGGGACCGGACGGTGCGTGAGCGCGGCGGGGTGCTGGATGAGGGAGTCCACGCCCCCGAGCGACACGGCGTGCGTGAAGAGGCGGGTCGCCCCGGCCACCGCCGCGGCCGCCGTGTAGCCACCACGCACCCGCAGGGCGATCATCGCCCCGGGCCCGCGGAGCTGCCGTTCGAGGATGCCACGCGGATCCCCATCGAGCCCGGGATAGAAGACCTCGGCGACCTCGGGCCGATCGACCAGCCACTGCACGATGCGACGAGCGCTCTCCTGCTGGTGCCGCACGCGGACCGGCAGGGTCGTGAGACCGCGGTGGAGCAGGTACGCGCCGAGCGGGTGCAGGAGCCCCCCGGTCACCGCACGCACGCGACGCAGCGCCTCCGCGGTCGTCTCGTCACAGGCGACGACGCCGGCGATGACATCACCGTGGCCGCCGAGGTATTTGGTGGCGCTGTGCAGCGACATCGCCGCGCCGTGGTCGATGGGGTTCTGCAGCACGGGGGTCGCGAACGTGTTGTCGACGACCACCGGCACGCTCTCCGCCTGCCGCACGACCTCGGCGATGTCCGCGACCTCGAGGGTCGGGTTCGCCGGCGTCTCCACGACGACGAGCCCGGTGTCGGGACGCAGGGCGGCCGCGACCTCATCGGGGCGGCAGTACGTCGTTTCCACGCCGAGCAGCCCGGACCCCAGCAGGTGGTCGGTGCCGCCGTAGAGCGGGCGGACCGCCACGACGTGCCGCGCCCCCGTGGCGCCGGTGTGCGCGAGGATCACGGCGGTCATGGCCGCCATCCCGGAACCGAAGGCGACGGCGGCCTCCGCGTGCTCCAGCTCGGCGAGGGCGTCCTCGAAGCGCGCGACCGTCGGATTCCAGAGCCGCGCGTAGACCATGCTGCCGTCCTGCGGCGGGCGCCCCCCGGTGGCCATCGCCTCGTACGAGTCGCCGCCGCGCTCGACGTCGGGAAGCGGGTTGGTCGTGGAGAGGTCGATCGGCAGAGCGTGGACCCCGAGCGCCTCGAGGTCGGCACGGCCGCTGTGGACGGCGACGGTGTCGGGGTTCAGCGGTGCGGTCATCCCTCCACGCTGACGGAATCGCAGTACTTTTGCTGGTCTGCAACAGAACAACTCGCCGAATCACTCATTCTCGCTATTCTGTGCAACATCCGATCGCATCGAGGAGGACACGTTGGCGAAAGCGCAACTCGACGAGATCGATCTGGAGCTGCTCGCGGCCCTGAGCCGCGATGCGACCGTCACCAACAAGGCGCTGGCCCACCGCCTCGGACTCGCGGAGTCCACCTGCGCATACCGGATCCGCGCACTCCGGGAGCGGGGTGTGATCCGAGACACACGCGTCCGCCTCGACGGCTCCGCCCTCGGCTACCCGCTGCAGGCGATCATCAAGGTCCGCCTCGCGCATCACACCGGTCCCAAGGTCACGGCGCTCTTCGACGCGCTCGCCGCGATCCCCCGCGTGCTCCAGGTGTTCCACGTCGCCGGTGTCGACGACTTCCTCGTGCACGTGGCCGTGCAGGATGCGACCGCCCTGCGCGACATCGTGCTCGAGCACATCACCGTGCACCCCGTCGTCCGCGGCACCGAGACCCAGCTCGTGTTCGAGCTCCGCGACGGCACGGGTTTCCTCCCCCGCTGAACGAGGGGGCAGGATGGAGGGACGCCGTTGCAAAGGAGCACCATGAGTCGTCGTGCCACCCCCGCCACCGAAGCGATCCGCGGGATGAGGGACCTCCTCTTCACGCACGCCACGGACTACGACGCCGCGCGCCGCGAGTTCACCTGGCCGGACCTCGCCGAATTCAACTTCGCGCTCGAGTGGTTCGACGTCGTCGCCGGAGAGAACCCCGGTCGTCCGGCCGTGCAGATCGTCGAGGCCGACCTCAGCCTCCGCTCCTGGACGTACGGGGAGCTCTCCGCCCGCTCCGACCAGGTCGCCGCCTGGTTGCGCGGCCTCGGCATCGGCCGCGGCGACCACGTGATCGTCATGCTCAACAACACGATCGAGCTGTGGGAGGTGATGCTCGCGATCACGAAGCTGGGCGCGGTGTCGATCCCGACCTCGACGCTGCTGTCGGCGTCGGACCTCGCGTACCGCATCGAGCACGGCCGCGCCGGCGCCGTCGTCACCCTCGGCGCCCTCGCCGACCGCCTCGAGGGGATCGACCCCGCGGTCCTGCGGATCGGCGTCGGCGCGTCGCTGCCCTCGGGCTGGAAGCGCTTCGCGGATGCCGCCGCCACCACGGAGGAGTTCGTTCCGGACGGCCCCACGCCCGCCGGCGACACGGCGCTGTTGTACTTCACCTCCGGCACGACGAACCGCCCGAAGCTCGTGCAGCACACCCACGTCTCCTACCCCGTCGGCCACCTCTCGACGATGTGGTGGCTCGGGGTGCGCCCGGACGACGTGCACCTCAACATCTCCTCCCCCGGGTGGGCCAAGCATGCCTGGTCGAGCTTCTACTCGCCGTTCCTGGCCGAGGCGACGGTGTTCGTCTACAACTACGACCGCTTCGACGCGAACACGCTCATGGAGGTCATGGACACCCACCACGTCTCGACGTTCTGCGCCCCGCCCACGGTCTGGCGCATGCTCATCCAGGCCGACCTCTCCCGGCTCGCGCACCCTCCGCGGGAGCTCGTGGGCGCCGGCGAACCGCTGAACCCCGAGGTCATCGACCGGGTGCGCGAGGCGTGGGGCGGCACGATCCGTGACGGCTTCGGGCAGACGGAGATGACGGCCTGCATCGGCAACTCCCCCGGGCAGACCGTCAAGGTCGGGTCGATGGGCCGTCCGCTGCCCGGATACCCGGTCGTGCTGCTCGACCCGTCGACCGGCGAGGTCGTGGAGGACGAGGGCGAGATCGCGCTCGATCTCGCGCAGCCACCCCTCGGCCTCATGGCGGGGTACTACGACGATCCGGAGAAGACCGCGGAGTCGCGGGCCGGGGGCTTCCATCACACCGGGGACATCGCCGTGCGCGACGCCGACGGCTACCTGACCTACATCGGACGCTCCGATGACGTGTTCAAGGCCTCCGACTACAAGATCTCACCGTTCGAGCTCGAGTCCGTGCTGCTGGAGCACGAGCTCGTGGTCGAAGCGGCCGTCATCCCCAGCCCCGACCCCACGCGCCTCGCGGTGCCGAAGGCGTACGTGTGCCTGACACCGGACGCGGGCGCGGACGAGGCAGCCGCCGCGCGCGCCGTGTTCGGCTACGCGCACGAAAGGCTCTCCTCGCACCTGTGGGTGCGGATCATCGAGTTCGTTCCCGAACTGCCGAAGACGATCTCCGGGAAGATCCGCCGCGTCGAGCTGCGGGCGCGCGAGAGCGCCCGCGTGGCCGCGGGCGACGAGGCGCGGCAGCACCGCGACCGCGACTACCGCTGAGCGCTAGGAGACGACGGCGACGGGCGCCGTGGGCGTCGCGGTCGAGCCGGTCTTGAGCGTGGCCGTCGTCGTGGTCGCCGGCGCCGGCTTCGCCGGCTTCACGCGCGCGGCCCGGCGTCGCGACTCGAACCCGCCGGCCGTGAGCATCGCGCGCACGATCCCGCCGATCACGAGCATGCCCACGAGCGACGCGCCCGCCGCGATCAGCGGAAGCCACTGATTCGCGAAGCTCGCGGTGAAGCTCATCAGCGCGCATACGATCCACAGTCCGACCGCGCCGCCCGCGAGCCCCCCGGCTCCGCGGATGATCGCGATCGCGGCCACGATCGCGCAGATCGCGGCGAGCGCCGCACCCACGTATCCGATCGGTACCAGAATGGCGGCCAGGTCTCTGGCCACTCCCAATGTCGTCATGACGACCCCCCGTCCGGCGGAACCCCTCCGCACCTTCGACACTAGAAGTGTCTCTCCGGAAGCCCATCCGTCTCAAGTCCGATCCGGGTCATCCTTCCGGTGGATATCCGCGGATCAGCGCCGGACCGGCCATCGCAGTCGGCGGGGGCGCACGACGCGGACCGGACGCGTGACGACCGCATCGACGACCATCGAGCCGTCGGTGGGACCGACGATCGCGATGGCGGAGGTCTCGGTGGCCTCGGCTGGGGCCACCGGCTGCGTCGCGAGCGCGCGGTGCGCTTTGACATAGGCCGGCACGAGGAGCACGATCGCCCCCACCCAGGCGAGCGGGTTGCTGAGGGCCACCCCGTCGAAACCGATCATCGCCCCGAGGACGACCGCAGCGACGACGCGCATCACGAGCTCGATCACACCGGTCACGGTCGGCACGAGCGTGTGGCCGAGTCCCTGCAGCGCGCCGCGGAGCACGAAGAGCATGCCGAGCGCCCAGTAGCCGCAGCCGTTGATGATGAGCATGCGGTGCGCCATGGCGACGACGTCGTCCGAGCCGTCGCCGACGAACAGCCGGACCATCGGCGCGCCGAACGCGATGAGCAGCCCGCCGAGGACGATCGCCGCCGCGACCGCCATCCAGGTGGCCTCGACCACGCCCCGCCGGATGCGGTCGGGACGGCGGCCGCCGTGGTTCTGGGCCGCGTACATCGACACCGCGAGCCCGAGCGAGGAGAGCAGGGCGACCGCCAGGCTGTCGACCCGCGACGCCGTCGTGTACGCGGCGACGGCGTCGGCGCCGAGCGTGTTGAGGGCGACCTGCACCGTGAGGGTCCCGATCGCGATGATCGAGGCTTGGAAGCCCATGGGGAGGCCGAGGCGCAGGTGATCGGCGATGTCGGTGCGGGAGATGCGCCAATCCGAACGGCGCAGGTGCAGCATGGGCAGCCGCCGCCGCACGAACTCCAGGCACAGGATCACCGAGACGGCCTGCGCGACGACGGTGGCGAGCGCGGCGCCCGCGACGCCCCACTCCAGCGGACCGACCATGAGCACGACGAGGCCGACGTTGAGCGCGCAGGAGACCGTGAGGAACACCAGCGGGGTCTTCGAGTCACCGATGGCGCGGATGATGGCGGAGAGGTAGTTGAAGAACATCGTCGCGCCCGCGCCGAGGAAGCTGATCTGCGTGAACACCGTCGCCTCGGCCATGAGCTCGGGCGGCGTCTGCAGCAGCGTCAGGATCGGCCCGGCGATGAGGGGAGCGACCACGGTCAGGACCACGCTCGTGATGCCGCTGAGGAGCACACCCGTCGCGACCGAGCGGCGCACGGCCGCGTCGTCGCGCGCGCCGAAGGCCTGGGCGATGGGGATCGCGAAGCCGCTCGTCAGACCCCAGGCGAAGCCGAGGAGGAGGAAGAGCAGGCTTCCCGTCGCGCCGACGGCAGCGAGCGACTGGACGCCGAGGTGGCGTCCGACGACGATCGCGTCGGCGAACTGGTAGAGCTGCTGAACGACGTTGCCGAGCAGAAGCGGGATCGAGAAGGCGAGGATGACGCGCCACGGACGGCCCGTGGTGAGGGTGGTGGCCATGAAGGAAGGGGCTCGCAGGGAGAGAGGGGATGGATCGGGGGTGCGCCCAGTTTATCGAATCGTTTCGGACGAAGGGAACACGTGCGAGCCGAAATGCCGGTCCGCGTCCGTCGATTTCGGCCTGACACACCCCGATGGTTACTCTGCATCAGTCGACGACGACCGGAGGAGAAGAGCGTGACGAAGCAAGACACGGGGGCCATCCGCCAGGGGCAGACCGGAGCCGGAGGCGAGGAGCACCTGCGGCGCGCGCTCAGCAACCGGCACATCCAGCTGCTCGCGATCGGCGGAGCGATCGGCACGGGCCTGTTCATGGGCAGCGGCAAGACGATCTCGGTCGCCGGCCCCTCCGTGATCTTCGTCTACATGATCATCGGGTTCATGCTCTTCTTCGTCATGCGGGCGATGGGCGAGCTGCTGCTGTCGAACCTCAAGTACAAGTCGTTCAGCGACTTCGCGAGCGACCTGCTCGGCCCGTGGGCGGGCTTCTTCACCGGCTGGACGTACTGGTTCTGCTGGGTGGTCACGGGCGTGGCCGACGTGATCGCGATCGCCGGATACACCGACGCGCTCATCCCCGGCATCCCGCTGTGGATCCCCGGTCTCAACCTGCCGACCGTCGCCGCCTTCGGCGAGATGGAGTTCTGGTTCGCGCTCATCAAGATCGTGGCGATCGTCGCGCTCATCGTGACCGGCCTGGTGATGATCCTCACCGGCTTCTCGCACGACGCCGGCACCGCGAGCTTCGCGAACCTCTGGGAGCACGGCGGCATGTTCCCGCACGGCTTCCTCGGATTCGTCGCCGGCTTCCAGATCGCGGTGTTCGCGTTCGTCGGCATCGAGCTCGTCGGCACCGCCGCGGCGGAGACGAAGGACCCGAAGCGCAACCTCCCGAAGGCCATCAACGCCATCCCGATCCGCGTCCTGCTGTTCTACGTGGGCGCGCTCATCATCCTCATGTCCGTCACCCCGTGGACCGAGTACGTCGCCGGCGAGAGCCCCTTCATCGCGATGTTCGCCCTCGCCGGGCTCGGCATCGCCGCCACCGTCGTCAACCTCGTGGTGCTGACCTCCGCGATGTCCAGCGCGAACTCCGGCATCTACTCCACGTCGCGCATGGTCTTCGGACTGGCGCAGGACGGCGACGCCCCGAAGCTCTTCGGCCGGCTCTCGAAGCGCCGCGTGCCGCAGAACGCCCTGTTCCTGTCCTGCATCCTGCTGCTGTCGGGCGTCGTGCTGCTGTACGCGGGCAAGGACATCGGCACGGCGTTCGAGATGGTCACCACCGTGTCGGCGGTGTGCTTCATGTTCGTGTGGACGATCTTCCTCTGCAGCTACCTCGTGTACCGGCGCCGGCGCCCGGAGAAGGCGGCGACCTCGGCGTTCAAGATGCCGGGCGGCGTGTTCATGGTGTTCGTCGTGCTCGCGTTCTTCCTGTTCATCCTCTGGGCGCTGACCACCCAGCCGGACACCCTGATCGCGCTGCTCGTGACCCCGATCTGGTTCGCGATCCTCATCGTCGCCTGGCTGTTCGTGCGGAAGTCGCCGCACCACCTGGAGCGCCACGCCGCGCACATCGCGTACCTGCGCGACGACACGATCCCGGCCGACTGAGGCGTCAGGCCACCGACTCGAGGGTCGTGGGCTGTGTGGCCGTGACCTTCGAGGCGAAGACGCGGGGACGGAGCGCGAGGAACAGCAGCACCATGCCGGCGGCGAGCAGCATGTGCCCCACGCCCGCGATGCCGGCGATCATCTTCGTCGACTCCTGGCCGAGCACCGTGAGGCAGCCGTGCCAGACGAGCATCGCCGAGGTCAGCACGAGCCCGGCGGTGTAGGTCCAGAAGAACCAGCCGAACAGCCGGCTCTCGGAGAGCGCGAACGCCTTCTCCAGGAGCATCACCACGAGGAAGACGACGAAGCCCAGCACGAGCAGATGCGTGTGCACGAGTCCGAGCTGCGTCGGCGCCCCCTCCGGGAAGCCGTTGATCTTGGTGAACTCGCGGTAGAAGAGTCCGGAGGCGACGCCCACCAGCATGGAGGCGAACGCGGCGGTGAAGAGCCTGCGCATGGGAGTCCTTTCTGTCTGCCTCCAGCCTCGCCGGGGAGCCGTCGCCGCGGATCCATCGAACGGTTGAGACCGCGGGCGTCAGAGCAGACCGGACTCCCTGGCGATCGCGACCGCCTTCGCGCGGCTGTCGGCCCCGAGCTTCTCGAAGACGTGCACGAGGTGGGTTTTCACCGTCGCCTCGGTGACGAACAGCGCCTTCGCGATCTCCCGATTCGAGGCTCCGGTGTCGAGCAGCCGGAGCACGTCGAGCTCGCGCCCCGTGAGCTGCACCCGCGGGGCGCGGAGGGCGCGACCGACGCGCGCCGTGAGCTCCGGGGTCAGCGCCTGTCCGCCCGACGCGGCCTGTCGCACGGCCCGGACGATGTCCTCCGGATCGATGTCCTTGAGCAGATACCCCGCCGCCCCCGCCTCGATCGCGCCGAGGATCTGGGCGTCGCGGTCGAACGTCGTGAGGATGAGCACCGCCGGAGCCGGGTCGAGCGCGCGGAGCGCCGCCGTCGTCTGCACGCCGTCCATGCCGGCCCCCAGCCGCAGATCGCAGAGGACGACGTCGGGACGCAGGTGCCGGGCGAGGACGACCGCCTCCTCCCCCGACGCGGCCTCGCCCACGACCTCGGCGTCGTCGCGGCGGTCGAACAGCGAGCGCACGCCGGCGCGCACGATGGGGTGGTCGTCGACGAGCAGGATCCGCACGGGGGTCACGGCCGGCCTCCGAGGGGCAGGTGGGCGGACAGCGCGGTTCCGTCTCCGGGCGCACTCTCCACGTCGAGACCGCCACCGAGCTCACGCAGTCGGGCGCGCATCGCCCGCAGGCCGTAGCCGCCGCCGGGCCCCGCCGACTCCAGCCGCGACGGATCGAAGCCGCGACCGTCGTCGACCACGTCCAGCCGCACCGTGTCGCCGGCGTCCGCGAGCGTCACCACGACACGAGTGGCGCCGGCATGGCTGCGCACGTTGGCGAGCGCGGACTGCACTGTCCGCAGCAGGGCGACCTCCGCGTCGAGGCCGAGTGCGGGCAGATCCTCGTCGGCGTGGAGGGTGCCCGCGATCCCGGTCTCGGCGGTCAGGCGCTCGAGCATCCGGGCGAGGGCGTCGCTCAACGCGGAACCGTCCAGCTCGGCGGGCATGAGGTCGTCGACGATGCGTCGGGCGTCGGCGAGCCCTTCCGCGGCGAGCGCCCCGATCTGCCCGAGCGCCCGATCCCGGCCGTCCTCGTGCTCGGCGGCCGACCGCGCCAGCAGGACGATGGACGACAGGCTCTGGGCGACCGTGTCGTGGATGTCGCGCGACACCCTGGTGCGCTCGGCGGCGGCGCCGGACTCCCGCTGGGTCCGTGCGAGCTCGTCCTGGAGGGCCGCCATCTCCTGCTGCGTCGCGACGAGGGAGGCGATGAGCCGCCGCCGCTCGCGCCCGTCGCGGACCAGTTCCAGGTAGCCGCGGGAGATCCCGAGGGCGAAGATCCCGCCCACGAGCGGTCCGATGACGTTCGCGTAGGTGGTCGTCCCGGTGTGCAGCAGCGGCGCGACGATCACGACGGCGAGGATGAGGACGCTCAGCGGAACGGCCCACCGCAGTCGCAGCAGGAAGCCGGCGAGCAGCCACAGCGAGAACGCGAGCCAGACGAACTCCGGCGACAGCGCCACCGCCCCCAGCCAGATGGCCGTGAGCCCCAGCAGCCAGCCGGTGGCGAGCGCCCGGTCGTCCGTGCGGGAGGAGAGCAGGAGCCCGCCGCCGTACCAGCCGAGGAAGGCGAGGGCGGTCGCGAGCAGCCACGGCACCGGGACCCCGTCGGCGAGTGAGCGGACGACGCCGACGACGGTGAGCACGACCGTGATGAGGGCCTGACCGATCCGGAGGGACGTGACCAGGCGTCCCCAGGAGCGCGTGCGTGCTCCCGCCCGCCCTCCCGGGTGGTCGCGCTCGGCGGTGTCTCCGGTCGGCATGCTGACATTCTCGTCCGCCGGGCCGGTGTGCGCCTCCATCGTTCGGTCGACCCGGTTCGAAGTATTCTGGGGCCGATGTCGACACCGCACGCGTTCCCGGCGACGATCGCGGCGGCTGTCGACCACGAGCTCGTCATCCGGAAGTCGCGCTTCCTCACGCACGTCGCACCGGTGTCTTCCGTAGCCGAAGCCGAGGCCGTCATCGCGACGATCCGGAAGCGCGCCTGGGACGCGAA
This sequence comes from Zhihengliuella sp. ISTPL4, assembly GCF_002848265.1. Lineage (GTDB taxonomy): Bacteria > Actinomycetota > Actinomycetes > Actinomycetales > Microbacteriaceae > Microbacterium. The sequence goes on along the minus strand of NZ_CP025422.1, from coordinate 2,727,656 downwards.
CCACAACTGCACCGCGATGGTGACCGGTCTGCACGGGGATCAGGCGCGGTCCTCGGACGACGGCGAGCCCTCCGGCACGGCCGGTGTCCCGATGCTCGAGGTCCTCCGGCGCCGCGGCCTCACGGACGTCGTCGCGGTGGTCACCCGCTACTTCGGCGGGGTGAAGCTCGGGGCGGGCGGACTCATCCGCGCCTACTCCACCGCGGTGTCCGAGACGCTCGACCGGGCCGTCCTCGTCCGTCGCGCGGCGCTCACCCAGGCGACCGTCGAGGTCCCGCAAGCCGAGGCCGGCCGCTACGACAACCTGCTCCGCGACTGGGCGGCGTCGCACGGGGCCACGCTCGGCACGCCGATGTACGGGGCCTCCGCGCAGCTGGAGCTGTGGGTGCCCGCCGCCGCGCTCCCGCGTCTGACCGCCGACCTCGCCGCCGCGTCCGGCGGTGCGGTCGCGCCCGTGGCCGGGACCGAGCGGATCGTCGACGTGGCGGACTGAGGCCTCCCGGCGGCTGCACACCGTCCGACGGATATCCTGGACGCCGCGGTCGCGGAAGGAGAGCGATGTTCGACAGTCCGCTCTCGGCCTCGCCGTATGAGATCCTCGGCGTGGATCCGGCCGTCGACGACGCCGAGCTCCGCCGGGCGTACCGGCTGCGGCTCCGGCAGACCCATCCGGACACCGGCGGCGATGCGGCGGTCTTCATCCAGGTCCAGCGCGCCTGGGAGCTCATCGGCACTGTGGAGGACCGCGCCGCCTACGACCGTCGCGCTGGTCTCACCGACGACGGCGGCGAGTGGAGCGGCTGGCGCCCGCAGACCGTGCGCACCGATACCCGGCCGCGCGCCCGATCCTACGGACACCCCGGCGGTTGGCGCCGGGAGCGCTACCTCTCCCTCATCCGCGAGTGGGCGGGTCACGGGGTCGATGTCCCTGATCCGTACGCCCCAGCTCTGGTCCGCGCGGCCCCGCGCGAACTCCGGCGGCTGCTCGCCGATGCGCTGGCGGAGGAGGCCACCGCCCGCACGGTCTCCGACCTCGGCATGGGCTTCACGGTGTGGCACGACGTCGCCGCAGGGCAGACCCCGGAGGACAAGCTCGACCACGTCGTGCTCAGCCCTTCCGGCCTCTACGGCGTCATGTCCGAGGACTTCGGCGCGGTCGTGGGCTTCCGCCGCGGGGAGATCACCGGCCCGAGCCTCGGCACCCGGGCCCCGGTCACGGCCGCGCTCGCCCGGATGCGCGTGGTGGCGAAGGCCGCGAAGGTGAAGTTCGGCGGTGCGATCGTGGTGCTCCCCGACGACGACCTCGCCCAGGCGGTCACCCCGCTCGGCAGCAGTCGCGGTGTCCCGGTCGTGGTGGTACGTCGCAGCGCGCTCGCGATGGTGCTGCGGCAGGGCGTCCCCGGAGCGCGAGCGATCGGCGGGAACGAGCTGTTCGACATCCGCACCCGGCTCCAGCAGACGGTCCGCTTCGTCTGAAATTTCGACTCGCCCGACCCCGCACCTCTTTTGAATAACTCAAAACACGTGTAGAGTCGAGGACATGGAGACGGAACTCGACTCGGCGTTGCGCGACGCCGGGCTGCGTGCGACCGCGGGCCGCGTCGCCGTTCTCGAGGCTCTCGGCTCCATGGCCCATACGGATGCGGAGCGGGTCTACCGCGCCGTCTCCGACGTGCTTCCGACGACGTCGATCCAGTCGGTGCACAACATCCTCGCGGACCTGACGACGGCGGGACTCATCCGCCGGATCGAACCGGCAGGCTCCGCGGCGCTGTACGAACGGCGCATCGGCGACAACCACCACCACATCGTCTGTACCGCCTGCGGCGCGGTCGGCGACGTGGACTGCGTTGTCGGCGAGGCACCGTGTCTCGCTCCGTCCTCGACGGGGGGCTTCACCGTGCAGACAGCTGAAGTCACCTTCTGGGGCCTCTGCCCCAGCTGCCAGAACGCCGCGTAGGCACATCCGCCGGCCAAGCCCTCAGCCAGGGGCCGCTCGGCATGTCCGCGCGCAGAAGGAGAAACACATGACGAATCCCACCGACTCGGGCCGTCCGGCCACGACCACGCAGGCCGGGGCACCGATCGCGAGCGACACGCACTCCCTGACCGTGGGCCCCGACGGCCCTACGGTGCTGCACGACCACCACCTGGTCGAGAAGCTCGCCTCCTTCAACCGTGAGCGTGTGCCGGAGCGCAACCCGCACGCCAAGGGCGGCGGCGCGTTCGGCGAGTTCGTCGTCACCGAGGACGTCTCGAAGTACACCCGCGCGGCCGTGTTCCAGCCGGGTGCCACCTCGGAGACGCTCCTGCGGTTCTCGTCCGTCGCCGGCGAGCAGGGCTCCCCCGATACCTGGCGCGATGTGCGGGGCTTCTCGCTGCGCTTCTACACGACCGAGGGCAACCTCGATATCGTCGGCAACAACACCCCGACGTTCTTCCTCCGCGACGCCATGAAGTTCCCCGATTTCATCCACTCGCAGAAGCGCCTCGGTGACTCCGGCCTGCGCGACGCCGACATGCAGTGGGACTTCTGGACCCTCTCGCCGGAGAGCGCCCACCAGGTCACCTACCTCATGGGCGAGCGCGGCCTGCCCCGCAGCTGGCGTCACATGAACGGCTACGGCTCGCACACGTACTCCTGGGTCAATGCCGAGGGCGAGCTGTTCTGGGTGAAGTACCACTTCATCTCCCACCAGGGTGTCGAGGCGATGAGCCCGGAGGAGGCCGAGCAGCTGGCCGGAAGCGACGCGGATCACTACCGTCGCGACCTCTTCCAGTCGATCGCGCAGGGCGACTTCCCGAAGTGGGACCTCTACGTGCAGATCATGCCGTATGCAGAGGCCCGTGAGTACCGCTTCAACCCCTTCGACCTCACCAAGACGATCTCGAAGAAGGACTACCCGCGCATCAAGGTCGGCACGCTGACCCTGAACCGCAATCCGGAGAACTTCTTCGCACAGATCGAGCAGGCCGGGTTCGCCCCGAGCAACCAGGTGCCCGGCACGGGTCTCTCGCCCGACAAGATGCTCATGGGACGCGTCTTCGCGTACGCGGATGCCCAGCGGTACCGCATCGGAGCGAACTACAACCAGCTGCCGGTGAACCAGCCGCACGCCGCTGAGGTGCGGAACTATCAGCACGAGGGCTCGATGCGGTACCAGTACAACGACGCCGCGCACCGCACGTACCAGCCCAACTCGTTCGGCGCCGCCGGCGGCCCCGAGGCCGACCCGGCGAAGGGCGTCGAGGTGAACTGGGCCGCGGACGGCGAGCTGACGCGCTCCGCCGCGACGCTGCACGCCGAGGACGACGACTTCGGCCAGGCCGGCACGCTGTACCGCGAGGTCTTCGACGGTCCGCAGCGCGCCCGATTCCTGGAGGTGCTGACCGGTCAGGGCCGCGGGATCACGGTCGACGCCATCCGCGAGCGCTTCTTCCAGTATTGGACGAACGTCGACGCCGAGCTCGGCGCCGCTCTCCGCGACCGCGTCTGACCCGAGACCCCGGGTTCTCCTCGAAACCCCCTCCCCGCGACATCGCGGGGAGGGGGTTTCGGCGTGTAACCGGGGTCTCGGCGTGACGGAAGGGAGGAGTGGGGGGAGGATGGTCGGGTGGCTGTTTCCCTTTCCGACCTCACCGAGATGCCCGCCCCGCAGCACGTCTACGCGGCGGACGGCACACGACTGGCGACATATACGTGGGGGGAGCTCGACGCCCCGGTCGTGGTGACCGTGCACGGCTTCGCCTCGGGCGCGCGCGACAACTGGGTGCTCACCGGCTGGGTGCGCGAGCTGACCAGGGCCGGGTACCGCGTGCTCGCACTCGACCAGCGGGGGCACGGGCAGAGCGACAAGCCGCACGAGTCCGACGCCTACGCCATCCGCAACCTCGTGACCGACGTCGAGACCGTCATGGACACGTACCTCGTCGACGACGCGTTCTACCTCGGCTACTCGCTCGGCGCCCGGGTGGGGTGGGAGGTGGCTCGCGAGCTCCCGCATCGGATCGGCCGCGCCGTGCTCGGCGGTGTGCCAGACGGCATCCCGCTCGCGCGTCTCGACCTCGACCAGGTGCGCGCGTACATCTCGGACGGCACCCCGGTGGAGGACCGCACGACGCAGAACTACATCGCGCTGACCGAGCGGGTGCCGGGGAACGATCTCCGCGCGCTCGTCGCCCTGGCCGAGGGACTTCGCGGCTCCGGCACGATCGACCCCGACCCCGCGGACGCCCCGGTCGTCCCGCTTCTGTTCGCGACGGGATCCAAGGACGCGATCATCGAGGGCTCGCGCGCGCTGGCCGCCGCGGCTCCGGACGCCCGTTTCGTCGAGCTCCCGAACCGTCACCACTTCAACGCCCCCGGGTCGCGCGACTTCAAGGAGGCCGCGCTCGCGTTCTTCGCCGAGTCCTGACCTCGCCGAGACCCCCCTCTATCGCCGAGACCCCCTCCCGCACACGTGTGCAGGAGGGGGTCTCGGCGCGAAAGCGGGGTCTCGGGATCAGGCGGTGGCTTCCTCGCGCTTCGGGAGGACCCAGCCGGCGCGGGGGAAGTGGCAGGTGTAGCCGTTCGGGTACTTGATCAGGTAGTCCTGGTGCTCGGGCTCCGCCTCCCAGAACGGACCGGCGGGCTCGATCGTCGTGACGGCCTTCCCCGGCCACAGACCGGAGGCGTCGACATCGGCGATCGTGTCGCGAGCGACCTGCTCCTGCTCGGGGGTGAGCGGGAAGATCGCCGACCGGTAGCTCGACCCGATGTCGTTGCCCTGACGGTTCAGGGTCGACGGGTCGTGGATCTGGAAGAAGAACGCCAGGATGTCGCGATAGGTGGTCGCGCTCGGGTCGAACACGATCTCCACGGCCTCCGCGTGACCAGGGTGGTTGCGGTAGGTCGCGTGGGCGTTCTCCCCGCCGGTGTAGCCCACGCGGGTGTCTATCACCCCGGGCTGGCGGCGGATGAGGTCTTCCATGCCCCAGAAGCAGCCGCCCGCGAGGACGGCCGTCTCGGTCCCGGGGGTGCGGGTGATGGTTCCGGTGTCGGTCATGACTGCTCCTCAGAGGCGTGGGTGGTGAAGAGGGGGCTGTAGCGACCGTACCCCTCCTTCTCGAGATCCTCCGCCGGGATGAAGCGGAGGGCCGCCGAGTTCATGCAGTAGCGGAGGCCGCCCTCGGCGCGGGGTCCGTCGTCGAAGACGTGTCCCAGGTGGCTGTCGGCACCGGAAGACCGCGCCTCGGTGCGGGTCATCCACAGCGTGCGGTCGGTCTTCGTGGTCACGGCGTCCGCGTCGATCGGGCGCGTGAAGCTCGGCCAGCCGGTGCCGCTGTCGTACTTGTCCCGGGAAGAGAACAGCGGCTGCCCGGAGACGACGTCGACGTAGATGCCGTCGTCGTGGTTGTTCCAGTAGGCGTTGCGGAAGGGCGGCTCGGTGGCGTCCTGCTGCGTGACCTCGTACTGCAGGTTCGTGAGACCGCTGACGGCCTCGGGGGTCCTGCCGTAGTCGTTCGACATGAGTGGCTCCTTGTCCGACGCCGCTGGCTGCGGCGTCACAGAGGAGAACCACGGGAGCCCGGCTTTTGGTCCCGCGGGGCTGGGAGCGGGCTGGGAGTTTCCGCTCAGCCCGCGTCCCGGACGACGGCGAGGTTCCGCTCTGCGGTGCGGACGATCTCCGTGACCGTGCGATCCTCCGGCCGTCGCGCGACCTTGAGGCCGAGCCAGGGCACGTCGCCCGCGACGCGGAGCCCCGCGCGGACGTGCTCCGCGTCGAGCAGCGACGCGGACGGGGGATGGGTCTCCGCGATGGGCAGATGCGCGTCCACCCAGGCGGGGCCGTACGGGCTCTCCACCGGAGCGGCCCCGGAGAACGCGAGCCCGGTCAGCAGCCCCGAGGCCGCCGCGTCCCCGATCTGCGCGGTCACCGCGTCCGCGACCCGCAGCTCGATCGCCGACCGCCCCCAGTTGAGCCAGAGGCCGACCGGGGCGCCGGCGGACCGGATGGCCGCGATCTCGGCAGCGAGCGGGAGGAACCCCTTCTCCGGTGTCTGTCCGGGAACGGCGGCGTCGCAGTGCTCGATCACGAGCCGGGCTCCGCTCCAGTCGAACGCCGCCACCTCGTCCAGCGACCGGGCGAGCGCGTCCGCGTCTCCGCTCGCGCGGGGTGCGCTGTGCAGCATCACCACGGCGACGGAAGCCGGGCTTTCCCCGTCGATCCGCGCGACGTCGTCCCCCACACGCCGCAGATCCGCCACCGCCGCGGCCCTCGCCTCCTCCCGCGGCGAGGCGAGTCCGTAGGACGGGTCCACCCCGAGCCGCCGCATGACAAACGGCACCGGGGTGACCGCGAGCGGCACAGCCGGCACGTGGTCGAGGAACCACGACGGGTCGTGCGGATGCACCGCCCCCATCCACGGCACCTCGAGCCCGGCCACCCCGGGGAGCGCGCAGAGCTCCGGCAGCAGCGCCGCTTCGAGCGCCGGGTCCCACTGCGCATGGGCGGGGGACAGCGGGTAGGCGCTGAGGAGCACGGGGGTCACGGACGCGCCTCGCCAACACCGCGCACGAACCAGGACGTGATGGTGGCCGGATGGGTGATGGCCGTACCGACGCAGACCGCGAAGGCGCCCGCGGTGATCGCGGCGGCGGCGTGCGCCGGGGTGTGGATGCGCCCCTCTGCGACGATCGGGCGCGTGCAGCGCGCGGCGAGGAGGCCGATGAGCTCGAGGTCGGGGCCGTCGCCCTTCGGACGCTCCCCGGTATACCCGGACAGGGTCGTGCCGAGGATGTCCGCGCCCGCGGCCTCGGCGGCGATCGCGTCGTCGAGCGAACCGCAGTCGGCCATGATGAGCGCGTCGGAATGCGCGCGCAGCCCGACGATGGTCTCCGCGAGCGTCCGGCCGTCGGGCCGCGGGCGTCGGGTGCCGTCGATCGCCACGATGTCGGCGCCCGCGTCGGCGACGGCCACGGCATGCTCCAGTGTCGGCGTGATGAAGACGTCGGCGTCGCCGTCCTTCCACAGTCCGATGATCGGCACCGGGAAGGCGGCGACCGCGCGGATGTCGTCGATGCCCTGCACGCGGATCCCGGCGGCACCGCCGACGACGGCGGAGTCGGCGACCTGCGCCATGGTGCGCGGGTCGCGCATCGCCTCTCCCGGGTACGCCTGACAGGAGACGATCAGGCCGCCGCGCAGGCGCTCGAGGACGGGGGTCGGTGTCATGGTCGCCTCCAGGCGGATGCCGCGGCTCCTCGCAGCGGCGCGTCGTCGCCGAGGGTGCCCGGCAGGATGGGGGTGTCGTGCAGGGCGTCGATGGCGTCGGCATGGAAAGCCGCCCGCAGGGAGTCCCACCAGAGCTCGCCGATGCGCGGCACGCCGCCGGTGACGACGATCCGCTCCGGGTCGAGGAGGGTCGCGGCTCCCGCGAGGGCGCGGCCGACGGCGGCGGCGGAGTCCTGGATGGCGCGGACGGCGAGGGAGTCCCCCGTGCCGGCCGCGGCGGCGACTCCGCGCGCATCGCGCAGCGCCGGGTCCCCGCCGAGCGAGAGGTAGTGCCGGTGCAGGCCGATGCCGGAGCCGAGGGCTTCGAGGTGTCCGCTCCGCCCGCAGGGGCAGCGGAGGTGCGCCGCCCCCGGAATGGGGAGGTGCGCGAGCTCGCCCGCCACGTGGTGGGCACCGCGCACCGGACGGCCGTCGAGGATGACGCCAGCGCCGACCCCGGTGCCGACGGCGACGACGAGGGCGCTCGCGGCTCCGGCGGCGGCGCCGTGCCGGTGCTCCCCCGCGGCGTGCGCGTCGACGTCGTTCTGCACGGCGACCGGGGCGTCGGCGGGGAGGCGGTCCGCGAGGGCTTCCCGGATCAGGGCGGCCAGCGGGGTGCCCGGCCAGTCGGCGAAGGTGTCGGTGGCCGACACGATCGTCCCCGTCCGCGCGTCGACCACGCCCGCGGTGCCGATGCCGACGCCGGCGAGCACTGTCCCGTCGTCGAGCAGTTCCTCCGCGAGCGCGGCGACCGTTGCCACGACGGCGGCGGGTCCCTCGCTCGCGGGCGTCGGGGCCGCGGCGGTTCGCAGCAGCGCGTCCGCCCGGTCGGCGAGCGCCGCGGCCGTCTTGGTGCCGCCGATGTCGACGGCGAGGACGACCTCCGGCATCAGACGGCGACCGGAAGCAGACCGAGCTCGTCGAGGATCGTACGGATGCCGGCGACGGCCTCCGGGGCGAGCGGCTCCACCGTGTCGGCCATCGCCGCGTGGTCGATGATGCCGCGCGCGTGCATCGCCGCCTTGAACGCTCCGACACCGGTCGCGTCGCCGGACAGCCCCCGGGGCTGGAACACGATGTCGAAGAGGCGGTTGATGCGCTCCTGCTCGGCGCGGGCGGTCGTCCAGTCGCCGCGCTGCGCGGCCTCCCAGAGGCGCACGTAGCCCGCGGCCTCCACATTCGCGAGGCCGGGCACGACGCCCGCAGCCCCGACGAGGGCCATCGCGTCGACGACGACCTCGTGCCCGGTGAGCAGCTGCAGCGGGCGACCCGCGGCCTCGTTCGCCGCGATCAGTCGGCGGAAGCCGACGTCGTCGCCGGAGGAGTCCTTCACCCCCTGGATGACGCCCTCCCTGCCGAGCTGCACGAGCAGGTCGATGCCGAGCTTGGAGTGCACCCGCACCGGCACGTCGTAGGCCCACAGCGGGACGTCGATCGCGGCGGCGATCGTCCGGAAGTGCGCGGCCACCTCGGCCGGCGAGTTCAGCGTGTACAGCGGCGCGGTGGTCACGATCGCCTGCGCACCCGCAGCGACGAGCGGGCGGGCGGTCTCGATGATGCGCGGGGCCGTGAGCTCGATCGCGCCGGCGATGACGGGCACGCGTCCCGCGTTCGCGGCGATGATCGTCTGCAGCAGCTCGACGCGCTGGTCGTCGGTGAAGTACGCCGTCTCGCCGGTGGACCCGAGGGCGAACAGCCCGGAGACGCCCTCCCCGATCAGGCGCTCCACCAGGCGGGTGAGCGAGGCGTGGTCGATCGTCCCGTCGGGGAGCAGCGGGGTGGCGACCGGCGGGACGACACCGGAGAACGACAGGGCGGAGGCGGGGGAAGGCATAGGTGTTCCGTCTTTTCAGTGGTGGGGTTCGAGCAGCGAGGGCGCAGCGCCCAGCAGCGTGCGGGTATAGGGATCGGCGGGGTCGTCGAAGACCCGGGCGGCGTCGCCGTGCTCGACGACGCGGCCCCTGTTCATCACGGCGATCTCGTCGGAGAGGTAGCGGACCGTCTGGATGTCGTGGGAGATGAAGACCATGCCGAGCCCGAGCTGCTGCTTCAGGTCGGTCAGGAGGTTCAGGATCTGCGCGCGCACCGAGACGTCGAGGGCCGAGGTCGGCTCGTCGGCCACGATGACCTGCGGATCGAGCACCAGGGCCCTGGCGATCGCCACGCGCTGCCGCTGGCCGCCGGAGAGCTGACTGGGCAGCGCCTCCAACGCTGACGACGGCAGCCCCACGAGCCCGATGAGGTCGCGCACCTTGCGCTCCCGGCTCGCCGGGGTGCCGAGGCGATGCACCTGCAGCGGATCCAGCAGCGCGTCCCGCACCGTCATGCGGGCGTTCAGTGCCGTCGCGGGATCCTGGAAGACCACGGAGAGGATGCGTCCCAGGCGCTTGCGCACCGCGGGGGTGAAGGAGCGCACGGTCTCCCCGTCGAAGACGACCTGACCGCTCGTGGGCTTCTCGAGGCCGATCAGCACCTTCGCGGAGGTGGACTTGCCCGAGCCGGACTCGCCCACGATGCCCAGCGTCTGTCCGCGGCGGACCGTGAGCGAGACCCCGGCGAGCGCGTCGACGTAGTGCGGGCGGAACAACGACGAGCTGCGGGCCCGGTACCGGACGTGCACGTCCTGCAGCTGGATGACGGGTTCGCTCATCGTCCTGCTCCGATCGGTTCGACGGGCGCATCGTCGGGATGCGCGGAGTAGTAGTGCTCGGTGCCGGCGATGTGCCGGCGCACGGGTTCCACGCCGGCGTACCGGGCGGAATCCGCGGAGCGCGGCGCGAAGCGGTCGCCCTCGGGGAAGTGCCGCGGCGAAGGCACGACGCCGGACACCTGGTGCAGGCGGTCGGAGCCGGCCTCGATCGAGAGCACCGCCCCGAGCAGACCCTGCGTGTACTCGTGCACGGGCTGCGTGAGCACCTCGCGCGTCGTGCCCTGCTCCACGACCTGGCCCGCGTACATCACCGTGATCCGGTGCGAGAGTTCGGCGACGAGGGCGAGGTCGTGGGAGACGAACGCCAGCGCGAAGCCGAGCTCCCGCTGCAGCCGCATCAGCAGCTCCACGACCTGGGCCTGCACGGTCACGTCGAGGGCCGTGGTGGGCTCGTCGGCGATCACCAGGCGCGGGTCGCGGGTCAGCGCCATGGCGATCAGCACGCGCTGCCGCTGGCCGCCCGACAGCTCGTGCGGGTACGAGGCGAGCGTGCGCTTCGGGTCGAGGCCGACGAGCTCCAGCAGCTCCTCCGCCGTGCGGGTACCACCGCGGGAGGTGAGCTGCTTCATCTGCGCGCGGATGAGCATCGCAGGGTTCAGCGAGCTCAGGGCGTCCTGGTAGATCATCGCGATGTCGTGGCCGCGCAGCGCGTTGCGCTCCTTCGGCGTCATCCGCAGCAGATCCTTCCCGTCGAACAGGATCCGCCCGCGGACGTCGGCCTTCGGATCGAGCAGCCCCATGATCGCCAGCGAGGTGATGGACTTGCCGCACCCCGACTCTCCCACGAGCGACATGGTCTCGCCGGGGCGCACGGTGAAGCTGACGTGGTCGACCACGTCGACGTCGCCGTGGCGGGGGAAGGAGATGCACAGGTCCTGCACCTCGAGCAGCGGCGCGGCGTCTCCCGTGTAGACCAGGCGATCGGTGCGGGCGAGTTCGCGGGCGCGCAGCTCGGCGAGGCGTTCCGCCAGCGGCACCGTCTCCGCGGTGGGCACGAGCACGTCCGGCACACCGCTGGGCACCGAGAGGTTGACCGCGGTGTCGACCGTCGGGATGACGTGGGTGTCGTCCGGGGCGGCGGCCTCCTCCAGGTCGTGCGTCGACTCCTCCGTGTTCGCGGCATCGGCCGTGATCTTCCTGGCGCGCGGCGAGACCATGGCGTCGGTCATCCCCTCGGACAGGATGTTGAGGCACAGCACGGTGATCATGATGAGGATGCCGGGGAAGAAGGTCGCCCACCAGGCCCCGCTCATGAGCAGGTTGCGACCCGCGGCGATCACGTTGCCCCAGGACGGCTCGGGGTCGGGCACACCGGCCTGCAGGAACGACAGCGAGGCCTCGAACACGATCGCGTCGGCGACGAGCACCGTGGCGAAGACGAGCACGGGTGCCATGGCGTTGCGGGCGACATGCCGCACGATGATCCGCGGGGTCCCCGCGCCCATCACGCGGACGGCCGAGACGTAGTCCTCGCCGTACTGGTCGAGGATGTTCGCCCGGACGATGCGGGTCAGCTGCGGCACGTAGAGGAACGCGATCGTGAGCACCAGCACCGGAAGCGACTTCCCGAACACCGCCACGAACACGGCGGCGAGCGCGATGCCGGGGAACGACATGATCACGTCCATGACGCGCATGAGGGTCTCGGAGATCCACTTCGGCGCGGTCGCGGCGATCGTGCCCAGCACGCAGGCGACGGCGAGGGCGACGAGGGTGGCCCCGAGCCCGATCACGAGGGAGTAGCGGGCCCCGTAGACCAACCGGGAGAAGATGTCGCGGCCCTGCCGGTCGGTGCCGAACCAGTGCTCCGCACTCGGCGGCTGCACCGGGGAGCCGGAGGCGAGCGGGTCGTACGGCGCGATCAGCGGCGCGAGGATCGCGGCGAGCGCGATGATCGCGAGCACGGCGAGGCAGATGACCGAGCCGAGGGAGAGGCGGCCCCAGCGGAGGCCGGGGACGGAGAGCCGTTCCGTGAGTCTGCGTCGCATGTCACACCGCCCGGATTCGAGGATTGATGAGCACGTACAGGAGGTCGACGATGATGTTGATCACGACGAACGCGAGCGCGACCGCGAGCGTCACGCCCTGCACGAGGTTGGGTTCGTTGTTGGTGACCCCGTTGAGGATGAGGGTGCCCATCCCGGGGATCGCGAAGATGATCTCGATCACCACGGCGCCGCCGAGCAGGTAGCCGATGCGGAGACCCAGCACGGTCACGGGGGTGATGAGCGCGTTGCGCAGCACGTTGCGGCCGACGACGATGACCCGCGGGATGCCGGCACCGAGCGCCGTGCGCACGTAGTCACGGTCGAGCTCCTCGACCATCGAGGTGCGCACGACCCGGGAGAGCTGCCCGATCACGGGCACGGCGAGCGCGATCGCGGGAAGGGTCATCCGGGCGAGCCACCCGGACGGGTCGTCGGTGAAGTCCGGCAGCGGGCCGGAGGCCGGCAGCACGCCGAGCGCCAGGGTGAAGACCTGGATGAGGAGGATCGCGAGCCAGAACGAGGGCGTGGAGAGCGCGGCGACGCCGAAGACGCGGATGACCTGGTCGGGCCAGCGGTCGCGGTAGACGGCGGCGAGGACGCCGATCACGAACGCGACGAGGACCGCGATCACCAGACCGAGGAAGGTCAGGGCCAGCGTCACCGGGAAAGCCCTGGCGACCTCGTCGACCACGGGCAGGCTGCGGGCGGAGTAGGTGCCCAGGTCGCCCTGGACGAGGCCGAACAGGAAGTTCACGTAGCGGACGAACAGCGGGAGGTTCAGCCCGTGGTCTTCGCGGTACGCCTCCAGCGCCTCGGGGGAGGCGGTCTCGCCGAGCGCGGTGCGTGCCGGGTCGACGGGCGAGAAGGACATCACGAAGAAGACCAGGAACGTGATGCCGAGGATCATCAGCGGCAACTGCAGCAGTCGCCGGCCGACGAGGCGGAGCGTGTGGGACACGTGCCGCTCCTTCCGGGGGTGGGGTGGCGGGGGCGCGCTCTTCGGGCGAGCGCGCCCCCGCCCTGTCGGGCCGGTGCTACTTCGCGGCCACGCCGACGTCGAGGAACGACAGTCCGGTCGTGGGGACCGGCTGGAAGCCGACCAGCTCCTGCGAGCTCCAGGCGGTGGGCAGCTTGCGGTGGAACAGCGGGTACAGCACGGCCTGGTCGGAGATCAGGTCGTACGCCTGGTTCCAGGACTCCTGCTGCTCCTCGCCCTCCTGGGTGACGGCGGTGTCGAGCAGCGTGCGCAGCTCGGCGTACTCCGGGGAGTCGGCCCAGGCGGTGCGCGTCTGGGTCCAGACGTTCTCGCCGTACCACCAGTTCATGAGCAGGTCGGGGTCCACGCCGAACACCGACGGGTCACCGGGGGCGATGGCGACGGTGTAGTCGCCGGAGTCGACCTTCTCGTACATGGACGCGGACTGGCTGATGTCGAGGGTGGTGTCGATGCCGATCGCATCGAGGGACTCCTTGATGAGCGGCGCCACCTCCTTGACCCAGCCGGTGTCCGTCATGCGCAGCGTGATCGCGAGGTCGGAGACGCCGGCCTCCGCCAGCAGCTCCTCCGCCTTCTCCGGGTCGTAGGAGTAGACGGTGGAGGCCTCGTGGTAGTTCGGGTAGTCCTCGGGCAGGAACGACGTGGCCGGGGTGGCGTTGCCGAGCATGCCGGTCTCGATGATCTTGTCCATGTCGAGCGCGTAGTGCAGGGCCTGGCGGACGCGGACGTCGTCGAACGGCTCGGCCTGGGTGTTGAACATCATGAAGAGGAGGCCGAACGACTGCACGCTCTCGACGTCGGCCGAGGCGGCGAGCCCGTCGGCGTCGATGTACGGCACGTCCTCGATCGCCTGCACCGTGCCGGTCGACATGGCGGTGACGCGGGCGGAGGCGTCGGCGAGGAGGTTCCAGTTCATGCCCGCAGCGAGCGCGGGACGCGGGCCGTTGTAGTCGTCGTACCGCTCGAAGACGATCTTGTCCTCGGGGACGGCGGAGACGAGGGCGTAGGGACCGGAGCCGATCGGGTTCGCGCCGAACTCCTCGGGGTCGGCCTCGACCACGGCCTTCGGCACGATCTTGACGACGCCGAGACGGTCGTCGATGAGGGAGAACGGGTAGTCGGTGGTGATCCGGACGGTGTCCTCGTCGACGGCGGTGACGGTGTCGATGAAGTCCACGAAGGAGCGGAACAGCGAATTGTTCGCGGGGTCGAGGACCCGCTCGTAGCTGAAGACCACGTCGTCGGCGGTGACCGGGTCGCCGTTCTGGAAGGTCGCACCTTCACGGAGGTCGATGTCGTAGGTCGTGTCATCGACCTGCGTCGGGAAGTCGGCCGCCAGGGCGGGAGCCGGCTCCTGCGTGACGGGGTCGAGGTCGACGAGCCCCTCGAAGACGTGCCAGTTCGCCGAGACCGTCACGGCGCCGGACGCGACCATCGGGTCGAAGCTGCCGTTCAGGGTGTACGAGATCCCGGCCTCGATGATGCCGTCCGGGTCGATGTCGCTCGCCGCAGGGCTCTCGGCGGTGCTGGCGGCGCCGCCGCCGCAGCCGGCGAGGGCGAGGGACGCGGCGACCGTGCCGGCGACCGCCATCGCGAGACGACCCGCGCGGCGGCGAGTGCTGTGTCGGTTCATGTGTGCTCCAAGTGGTGGGGGGGCGACGCCTTGAGGACATCAGACGTCTGATGTACTCTAAACACACGTTCGACCGGATCACAAGAGTGAGAAGATCGGAGCGTTTCCGGCAGGCAGGAGAGGGACCCTATGAAGTCCACCACGGGGAGGGCGTCGCGGATGCGGCGAGCCACGACGGCGGATCAGATCAAGCAGCTCATCCTCACGCGCGGACTCACCCCCGGCGACCCTCTGCCGACCGAGGCTGAGCTCTGCGAGGAGCTCGACGTATCGCGCTCCTCGGTCCGCGAGGCGATCCGCACGCTCTCCACCCTCGACATCGTCGACGTCCGGCATGGACACGGCACCTACGTGGGCCCGATGTCGTTGGACCCGATGGTCGAGGCGCTCGTCTTCCGCGGTGTGCTCTCCCCCGAGGGGTCGCTGCAGGCCCTGCGCGAGGTCGTCGAGGTGCGCCTCGCCCTCGACCTGTCCATGGCCGAGCGCGTGGTCGAAGCCGCCCAGGCGCAGGAGGACCCGGAGCTCGACGAGCTCGTGGCCGAGATGGTCGACAAGGCCGGCCGCGGGGAGTACTTCCTCGACGAGGACAGGGCGTTCCACACGCGGCTCTTCGGCGCGATCGACAACCGCCTCGTCGGCCAGCTCGTCGGCGCCTTCTGGGACGTGCACACCGCCGTGCTCCCGCAGCTCGGCATCGCGCAGCCCGATGACATCCACAAGACCGCCAAGGCGCACGGCGACATGCTCGACGCCGCGCGCTCGGGCGACGTCGAGCGCTATCGTCAGGCGGTCATCGAGCACTACCAGCCGCTGCAGCGCGTGCTGGCGACCGCGGAGGACGTACGGGCCTGAGCCCTCCACTCGGTAGTCTGATTTCCCACCCACGGAAAGAGGACCCGCATGTCCGTTGGACTGCTCGCCGTCGTCGACGACATCCTGAGTGCCGCGATGAAGGCGTCGGCGAAGGCCGCCGGAGTCGTCATCGACGACGCCGCCGTCACCCCGCAGTACGTGCAGGGCATCACGCCGGCCCGCGAGCTCCCCGTGGTCGGCAAGATCGCCCTCGGATCGCTGGTGAACAAGTTCGTCATCATCATCCCGATCGCGCTGCTGCTCACGGCCTTCGCGCCGTGGGTGCTCCCGTACCTGCTGATCCTCGGCGGCTCGTACCTCTGCTTCGAGGGTGCGGAGAAGGTGCTCGAGTGGTTCGGCGTGCACCACGGCCATGCCGATGAGGGCGCCCGCGACGAGAGGAAGCTCGTGCTCGGCGCCGTCCGCACCGACCTCATCCTCTCCACCGAGATCATGCTCATCTCACTGGCCAGCCTCGACAAGGGACTCGACATCTGGTCGACGCTGGCCATCCTCGCCGTGATCGCGCTGCTCATGACCGTCGCCGTGTACGGCGCCGTGGCGCTCCTGGTGAAGATCGACGACATCGGCCTGAAGATGGCGAAGAACCCCGTGCAGCGCGTGCGGCACACCGGCACCCGGATCGTCCGGTCCATGCCCGCGGTCTTCCGCTTCATCAGCGTGCTCGGCACCGTCGCCATGCTCTGGGTGGGCGGACACCTCGTCCTCATCAACCTCGGCGAGGTCGGGCTGCACGCGCCGGCCGACATGCTGCATGCGGTCGAGCACGCGCTCGAGCCCCTCGGCGGCTTCGTGGTGTGGGTGGTCGACACGATCATCTCCGCCATCGCCGGACTCGTCTGGGGTCTCGTGATCGTCGGCATCGTCCTCGGCATCGCGAAGCTCTTCGGTAAGAAGCCCAGCTTCCACGAGGGCGAGGCGTCGCCCGCCGACATCCACGTCTGACGATGACCGCCGCGCACCTCAGGGCCGCCGAGAGCGCCGATCTCGACACGATCACCGAGATCCACAATCACGCCGTCGTGCACACGACCGCGATCTGGAACGAGGAGGCGGTGGATCGCGCCGACCGGGAGGCCTGGCTCGCCGACCGGACCGCGCGGGGCTATCCCGTCATCGTCGCCGCCGACGAGAGCGGGGTGGTGGGCTATGCGTCCTACGCCCAGTGGCGCCCGCACAGCGGTTACCGCCTCACCGTCGAGCACTCCGTCTACGTGCGCGGCGATCAGCGCGGCCGCGGCATCGGCACGAAGCTCATGACGGAACTCATCGCCCGGGCCAGGGCCGACGGGATGCACGTGATGATCGGCGGGGTCGAGAGCGGCAACACCGCCTCCATCGCCCTGCACGAACGCCTCGGCTTCCGGGAGGTGGGCCGCATGCCCCAGGTCGGCGCGAAGTTCGGCCGCTGGCTCGACCTCAGCATGCTGCAGCTCGTGCTCGACGAGCGCCCCACCCCCGACGCGGCGCTCTAGCGATGGGCTTCCTGCAGTGGCTCGTCGACGCCTTCTCCTCCTCCTGGGTGCTGCCGGGCGGGCAGACCCTCCTGGTGCGTGAGGTCGTCGGGAACGCGTTCGGACTTGCGAGCGCTCTCGGCGGCATGCGCCGGAAGGTCTGGGCCTGGCCGGTCGGCATCGTCGGCAACGTCCTGCTGCTGACGGTGTTCCTCGGTTCCGCCCTGAGCCCCGACCCGTCGCTCCCGCATCTCCTCGGCCAGGCCGGGCGGCAGATCATGTTCATCGCCGTTGCGATCTACGGGTGGATCCGCTGGCGGAACGCGGACGGCGGCCGCATCGTGCCACGGTGGGCGCCGACCCGCGCCCGGATCGGGTTGGTCCTCGCGCTCGTCATCGGGACCGTCGCTCTCACCCCGCTGTTCCGGGCCCTCGGCTCGTGGGAGCCGGTCTGGGCCGACGCCTGGACCTTCGTCGGCTCGTTACTCGCGACGTACGGCATGGCCAAGGGCTGGACCGAGTTCTGGCTCATCTGGATCGCCGTGGACGTCGTCGGGGTGCCGCTGCTGTTCAGCTCCGGCTACTACGCGACCGGACTCATGTACGTCTTCTACGGCGTCTTCACGGCGGTCGGGTTCGTGATCTGGTGGCGGGCGCAGCGACAGGCCTCCCCTCCGATCGAGATCCTCCCGCCCGATCCGAGCCCCCGCCGCCCGGACGACGAGGCCTGACGCGCCGCGATTGTTTCGGTGCGTGTCGCCGTCGCTCGCCTCGATGCCGTCCGGTCCCGTTTCATGGGGTCATGACCCGGCAGATCCGCTTCAACGCCTTCGACATGAACTGCGTCGCCCACCAGTCGTCCGGCCTGTGGCGGCATCCGGACGACCGGTCCCGCCAGTACAACACCCTCTCCTACTGGACTGACCTGGCGAAGCTGCTGGAGAGCGCGACCTTCGACGGCATCTTCATCGCCGACGTGCTCGGCACCTACGACGTCTACGGCGGCACGAACGAGGCGGCCATCCGCAACGGCGCGCAGGTGCCGGTGAACGACCCGATCCTCCTGGTCAGCGCGATGGCCGCGGTGACCGAGCACCTGGGGTTCGGCGTCACCGCGGGCACCGCGTTCGAACACCCCTATCCTTTCGCGCGCCGCCTGAGCACGCTCGACCACCTCACACAGGGCCGCGTCGGCTGGAACGTCGTCACCGGCTACCTTCCCAGCGCCGCGCGCAACATGGGCCAGGAGGACCAGCTCGCCCACGACGACCGCTACGACCACGCGGACGAGTACGTCGAGGTGCTCTACAAGCTCTGGGAGGGCTCGTGGGAGGACGACGCCGTGGTGGAGGACCGCGAGCGCGGCATCTTCACCGACCCGTCGAAGGTGCATCCGATCCGGCACGAGGGGAAGCACTTCTCCGTGCCCGGCATCCACATCTCGGAGCCGTCGCCGCAGCGCACTCCGGTGATCTATCAGGCCGGCGCGAGCCCGCGTGGGGTGAAGTTCGCGGCCGAGAACGCCGAGGCCATCTTCGTCGCAGCCCCCTCGAAAGAGGTGCTCGCCGGAACCGTGAAGCGGATCCGCGATGCCCTCGAGGCCGCGGGACGTGGCCGGTATGACGCCCGCATCTACACGCTGCTGACGGTGATCACGGCGGCGACGAGCGAGGAGGCGGCCGCGAAGCACGCCGAGTACCTCTCCTATGCGAGCCCGGAGGGAGCGCTCACCTTCATGTCGGGATGGATGGGCGTCGACCTGTCGCAGTACGGCGAGGACGAACCCGTCGGGAACGTCGAGTCGAACGCGATCCAGTCGGTGCTGCAGCATCTGAAGGAGGAGGCCGACCTCGGTCGCGAGTGGACGGTGGGGGACTTCGGCCGCCACAACGCCATCGGCGGGCTCGGGCCGACGATCGTCGGGTCCGGAGTGGAGATCGCCGACGAGCTGCAGTCGTGGGTCGAGGAGACCGACATCGACGGCTTCAACCTCGCGTACGCGGTCACCCCCGGCACCTGGCAGGACGTCATCGAGCACGTCATCCCGGTGCTGCGGGAGCGGGGCGCCTACCCCGAGGAGTACGTCCCCGGCACGCTCCGCCACAAGCTGCACGGCCGCGGCGACCGGGTCGAGCCCACGCACCGCGCCGCCCAGTACCGCCTCTGACCCCGTTCGCGTCGCCCACTTTGCGGCGAAACCGGCCGATCTGCCGCAAGGTGGGCGATTCGCGTCAGTCGGCGCCGCGGGTGAAGAGGCTGCGCAGCACGAGGAAGACCACCACGGCGACGACCGCGACGATGGCGAGCTTCGCGATGAACCAGAGCACCGAGAACAGCGCACTGACGATCCACCACGCGATCACGACGGCGAGGATGACGCCGAGGACGGTCCAGATGTTCTTGGTCATGCCCCCAGCCTACGGAGTCGCGGCGGCCGGGATCTCCTCCAGCGATCGGTAGACGGGCAGCCCGCGCTCCGTGGCGATGGCGATGTCCTGATCCGCACCCGCCGATGCCCCCGGGAGGCGCAGCACCGCATCGCAATGCTGAAGGAGGCGGTGCGCCGTCTCGTACATCACGTCACCGCTTTCCGCTTCGGCCGCGTCGAGGGTGCGGAGGATGGGAAGCGCGGCCCACTCCCCGATCATCGGCACGTGTCCGAGGCGGAAGATCGGACCCGCAGCCTCTTCGAGGGTCGCGAGATTGCGGGCGATGAGGGCAGGGTCGCCGCCGGTCCCCGAGCGGTAAGGACCGGCGATGAGGATGAGAAGTGGTTTCGTCATGCGGATGACTGTAGTCTGAAACATGCAAGAACGTGCAACTTCGTGAGGAAACACATGCTCGCCGCCCAGCGCAAGGATCACCTGCTCGCCCTTCTCGACCGGGAAGGCCGAGTCGTGGCGAAAGACGTCGCCGCGGACCTCGGGGTCTCGGACGACGCCATCCGCCGCGACCTCCGCGAGCTCGCGGAGGAAGGCCGTCTGCTCCGCGTCTACGGTGGTGCCATCCCGGTGCCCGCCGCGGACCGGCCGGTCGCGGAGCGCGCCACGGTGGCCACGGACAGCAAGGGGCGCGTCGCCCTCGCGGCCGTCGCCCGCATCCGGCCTGGGTCGACCATCGTGCTGGACGGCGGCACCACGACTCTCGCCATGGCCCGCCTCCTTCCGGCCGACGGCGATCTCACGGTGATCACTCCGAGCCCGGCCGTGGCTCTGGCCGTAGCCGAGCACTCCGACGCGCGGGTGATCCTCATCGGCGGGGAGCTCACCCGGCACTCGATGGTTGCCGGCGGCGCGCTGGCGATGGAGGCCGTGCAACATCTCGCCGCCGACGTCTTCTTCCTGGGGGTGACCGGGGCCCACCCGGTCGCCGGCTTCACCACCGGCGAGCTGGACGATGCCGTCACGAAGCGGGCTCTCGCCACGCGGTGCGCGGAGACGATCGTGTTGGCGAGCGAGGAGAAGATCGGTGCGGTCTCCCGGTACCCCGTGGTGTCGCTCGATGCGGTGGATGCGGTCATCGCCGATCCTCTCGACGAGAATCCGCTGATCGCCGAGCTTCACGCGCAGGTCGGGGGCGCGAACGTCGCGTGATCGCCGACCATCATCGGCGTCAGTCCGCGGGCGCCGCGTCCGTCCGGTCGACGAGGAGGTCGTGGACGTGCCCGGCGGCGGCGAGGAGTGCGACGCTGCGGCGGGTGAGGTCGGCCAGGCGGGCGGCGAGGACATCCCGCACTTCCGCCGGACCGCTCCGCGCCCGCACCCGCTCGATGAGGACGGAGATCGCCGGGATGCCGTAGCCGCCCGCGCGCAGGGCCGCGACGATCCGTGCCTCCGTGATGGCTGTCGCGCCGTACGTCCGCGAGGCGGCGGTGGTCGGGGTGCGCACGGGCCGCACGAGGCCCTCCCGCTCCCAGTGCCGCAGCGCCGAGGGACGGACGCCGAGCGCCTGCGCGAGCTCGCCGATGCTCAGGGCGTCCTCGGCGGTGAACACCTCGTCGGCCTCGGCGAGCGCGACGTCCAGTGCCCGCAGCGCCTCCTTCACCCGAGCCCGTTCGGCCGCGAGCTCCGCGTGCAGGACGTCGATCCGTTCGGCAGCCTCCGCGACCGTCCCGGCGACGAGGCCTGGCACGAGCGCCCGCGCCGGGACCGGACCGAGGGCGGCGGCCATCGCACGGTAGACGCGCAGCGCCGTCAGGTGGCTCGCACCGAACTGCCGGTATCCGTTCGCCGCTCGTACGGCCGGCGGGATCACGCCCAAGCGCTCGAGGTCGCGCACTTGCTGCACGGAGTAGCCGACACGGGCGGCGAGTCCCCGTGTGGTCAGCGACTCCTCTGGAGGGTTCGGCACGATCTTCTCCCGGCTTCTCAGCGTCAGAGTCTCCATAAGGACGTCAACTCGATCATTGAAGCATGGACAGACAGCAGATCATCGACCATGTCCGGACGCTCGACGGCGCCCTCGCCGTGACTCCAGAGCCGGGCAGCGACTTCCCGGAGCTCGCCTGGGGGGACGCGTTCTTCTTCCACGCCCCCGACGGCCGGATGCCCGAGCGCACGCAGCCGTTCGGCACGATCATCACCAAGGACTATCCGGAAGATGCGTCCTCCGCGTTGGACAGACCCGGCCGGTTCCGCGTCAACATCCATGTCGGCCGGGAACGGGCGGCAGCCCTGGTCCCCCGCGATCCCGCGCCCACGGCAGTCGACGTCTTCCGACGGCACCCGCTCTACGGGGATGCCGGCTGGGTCTGCGTCATCGACCCGGCGGAGACCACGGCACACGAGGTCCTGGCCCTCCTCCGCGATGCCCACGGCGAGGCGCGAGCCCGCGCCGAGCGACGGAAGCGGTGACCGGATGGGTACGACACAGGGCATGACCGAGACGGAGCGGCGGATCGTCGCGGTCTGGGCGGCGGACGTCGCCGAGCGGGTGCTCCTCCTCTTCGAGCGCGAAGCCCCCGCCGACGACCGAGCCCGCGACGCGATCGCGCGCACCCGGGCCTTCGCCCGCGGGGAGCTGACGGCGGCCGAGGAGATCCGTCGACGCTTCGTCGCCGGCCGCGCCGCGGCGAGCGCACAGACCCCGGTCGGCCGGGCCGCCGCCCGTTCGGCCGCGCAGGCGGCCGGGGTCGCGCACATGGGGGCGCACGCGCTGGGGGCGGCGGCGTATGCCGCGGTGGCCGTCGGACTCGCGCGCCCCGACGACCTCACCGCGACCACCACCGAGATCGAGGCGCAGCGGGAACTCCTCGGCCCGGAAGCCGCAGCGGCCCTCCGCACCCTTCCGCCCCTCGGCACGGACACGGCCGGTCCACTCGGTCCCGGGCTGCTCGCGTCCGGTGTGCTCGGCGACGTCATCCGGACCCTGCAGGCCCGGCTCACCTGACGCCGCCACCGTGCGCGCACGCTTCAGCGCCGATTCAGCGATGACCCGCCACACTGGGGGGATGCGGATCCTGGTGGTGGACGACGAGGTGCGTCTGGCCGAGGGCGTGCGCCGCGGGCTCGAGGCGGAGGGCTTCGCGGTCGACGTCGCCCACAACGGCGTCGACGGCCTGTGGCGGGCCCGCGAGACCCGGTACGACGCCATCGTGCTCGACCTGATGATGCCCGGCATGAGCGGGTGGAAGGTGTGCGAGGCCCTGCGCGCCGAGGAGAACTGGACTCCCGTGCTGATGCTCACCGCCAAGGACGGCGAGTGGGATCAGGTGGAGGCGCTGGAGAGCGGCGCCGACGACTACGTCACCAAGCCCTTCTCGTTCGCTATTCTCGTGGCCCGGCTCCGGGCACTCGTGCGCCGCGGTGCCGTCGCACGACCGACGATCCTCGAGGCCGGCGACCTGCGGCTGGACCCCGCCGGACACCACGTCTGGCGCGGCGACATCCCGATCTCCCTCACAGCCCGCGAGTTCGCGGTGCTCGAGCATCTGATGCGCCACCGCGGGCAGGTGCTGTCGAAGCGCGACCTCCTCGCCGGCGTCTGGGACGACGACTTCGACGGCGACCCGAACATCGTGGAGGTCTACATCGGCCACCTCCGCCGCAAGGTCGACAAGCCGTTCGGGCGCGAGGCGATCGAGACCATCCGCGGTGCGGGCTACCGGCTGGCGGCGAACGGTGGCTAGGCGGCTCTGGCGGTCGGTCCGCGGCCGGACGACGCTCGGCGCCACCCTCGTCGTCGCGGTCGCGCTGCTCCTCGGGGCCTTCTCTTTCTACGGGGTGCTGAGCGCGAGCATCCACAGCAGCACTGAACGCGCGGCGGAGCAGCGGCTGGAGGAGCTCGTCAGCCGGTTCGACGGTCCGGGACGACGCGGTCCGGAGCAGCTCGACGATGATCTCGTGCAGTTGCTCGGGCGGGACGGTTCGGTGCGCGCGGTGAGCGAGGAGGCCGCCGATGCGCTCGGCGCCACCCCGCTGCCCGTCGACGACGATCCGCAGGTCGTCCGGATCGACGGCGAGCCGATGGTCGTGGTGTCCGACGACGTCGAGGGCGACCAGACCCTCGTCCTCGCGGTGTCGATGGACGAGGATGCGGAGACCCTGTCGACGGTGGCGACGCTACTCGTGATCGCCGTCCCCGCACTGCTGCTGCTCGTGGCCGTCACGACCTGGCTCGTCACGGGGCGCGCCCTGCGCCCCGTGACCCGCATCCGTCAGGAGGTCGAGGGAATCACCGCCGAGCGCCTCGATCATCGGGTACCTGTTCCCGACACCGCGGATGAGATCCACTCGCTCGCCGTGACGATGAACGGGATGCTGGACCGGCTCGACGCCGCGGCGACCGCCCAGCGCCGGTTCGTCTCCGATGCCTCCCACGAACTGCGGTCTCCCCTGGCGACGATCCGTCAGCACGCGGAGCTCGCCCAGGCGCACCCGGAGGTGACGAGCATCGATGAGCTCGCCGAGGTGGTGTCCGAGGAGGGGCTGCGGCTGCAGGGCATCGTGGAGTCGCTGCTTCTCCTCGCCCGCCTCGACGAGGGCGCCGCAGGGAGCACGGAACCGGTGGACCTGGACGACCTCGCCCTCGCGGAGGTGCGCCGGCTGCGCAGTTCCGGGCTCGATGTCGACGGCTCCGGCATCCACGCGGCCCGTACCTCCGGCGACCCCCGGCTGCTCGGCCAGCTGCTGCGGAACCTCGCGGACAACGCCGCACGGCACAGCAACGGCCGCGTGGCGATCGGGGTGGAGGCGCGACCGCCGCACGTCATCCTCACGGTCGAAGATGACGGCGCCGGCATCCCGCCGGAGGAGCGGGACCGGATCTTCGAGCGCTTCGTCCGGCTGGATGAGGCTCGCAGCCGCGACGCGGGAGGCAGCGGGCTCGGTCTCGCGATCGCCCAGGGCATCGCCACCGCCGCCCACGGCTCGATCACGGTGGACGCGTCCCGGTGGGGCGGGGCCCGCTTCACCGTCACCCTCCCGTCGGCCGTCCCTTTCTCCTGACCGACCGCCCGGGCACAGCTTCGGAGATCCCCGACGAGACCCCGGTCATGGCCTCCCGCGAGCGGCGTGTCGTCGCCGAGCTCCGGAGTCGTGCCCGGAATATCGCTTCCTGAACGGGGTTTCAGGAGGCTTCAGGGTGGCTTCAGCGGCGTCGCGAGACGATCGAGACATGAACGACAAGACTCCTGCTCCCGACCAGAACCCCACGCCGGACGAGAACCGCGCCTCCGGACCGGACTCGGCATCCGCCGTCCCGAACGCGGGCCGGGACCACACCGCCGGACAGGACTCCCCCGCCGGCCCCAGCACGAACGCGAACGCCGACGACCCGACGGTGCCGGTCGCGCCGCCCACCGATCCTGCCGCGACCCCGAACGGCGCACCGGAGGCACCGGCTGCCGCCGCGACCCCCGCCAAGCCCGGACGCAAGCGTGCACTCCTGATCGGCGGCGGGATCGCGGCCGCGGTGCTGCTCGCCGGCGGAGGCGTGGCAGTAGGTGCCGCGATCGGCGACGAGTTCGGTGACGACGACGACCGTCCCGCCATGGAGGGTCCCCGACACGAGGGCGACCACGGCCCGCGCGGAGACCACCGCGGCGACGAGGATGCCCGCCCGAGCGGAGACCGGGGCGATCGCGGCCCTGTCACCGGCATCGGCACCGACGACGTCGACGAGCTCCTCGCGATCACCGCCGCTGCACAGGATGCCGCCGAGGGCGAGGTCACCTCCATCGACGCCAAGCGCGACGGCACGTGGGAGGTGCAGCTGATCACCGCTGCCGGGGACGAGACCGAGGTGCGCGTGGACGACGAGCTCGCCGCGAGCGTGGTCTCGACCGACGCGGCAGACGATGATGACAAGGGACCCACGCTCACGCTCGACGAGGAGACCATCCGCACTCTCGTCGACGCCGCCCTCGCCGAGGCGGACGGGATGATCACCGACCTCGACGTGGACTCCGACGACGTCAGCCCCTACGACGCCTCCGTCCTCACGACGGACAACCGCTCGATCGACATCTCCTTCGACGCCTCGTTCGCGGTCGTGGGCACCGACATCGACGAGTGAGGCCGGCGCCGACGGCTAGCATGCAAGGATGACGAACTCCGATCCGATCGACGAGGTCTCCATCGGCGGCGAGGTCATCCGCCTGGGACAGTTCCTCAAGTTCGCGGGGCTGCTCGATTCGGGCGGTGATGCGAAAGAGGTCATCATCGACGGCTACGTCACCGTGAACGGCGAGGTGGACCGGCGCCGCGGGCGTCAGCTCCGCGACGGCGACGTGGTGGCCTTCGAGGGCCGGGCGGTCCGCGTCCGGCCCTGACTTGGTGTCGCGGACCCGTCCGCCGTCTCCGCGCTCCAGTTCCGCGCCTCGCTCACGAGCACGGCGGTCACCCCCGCACCGCAGAGCACGAAGCCTCCGAGCGTCACCGCCGTGAGCGGTTCGCCGAGCAGCAGCGCCCCGCCGATCGCGGTCACCGGGGCGACGAGGAAAAGCAGGGCCTGCAGGGCAGTGATCCCGACCCGGCGCAGCAACCACCAGTACAGCCCATACGCTGCGAGCGTGGGGAACACGGCGGTGAGAACCACGGCGAGCCAGAACGACCCTCGAGCCGGCGGGATCAACGCCCCCGAGAGCGCTCCGATGAGGAGGAGCAGCGCGGCGGTCACGCTCACGTGGATGGTCAGGGTGAGCAGCACCCCCGTGCGCACGGCCGTGCGCCGCTGCACGAGGGTGCCGATGACGAGGCACACCATGGCCGCCGCCGGAAGGAGGTAGGCGGCGAGCGGGGCCGAGCCGGCGCCGAACTGCGAGTGCACGACGAGGAGCACGCCCACCGCTCCGATCACGAGCCCCGCCACCTGAGCGCCACGTACCCGGAGACCGAGCACCGGGCCGACCAGGACAGCGATGAGCAGCGGCTGGACGGCGTCGATCAGCGCGACGGTGCCGGTGGCGATCCCGGCGGCGACGGCCGCGTACACGGCGGCGCAGTATCCGAACTGCGCGAGAGACCCGATGACGACCTGGACGCCGAGTTCGCGCCGCGTCATCCCCTTCGCCGCCCCGGACACCGCGGTCACGCCGACGAGCAGGAGCCCCAAGGGAGCGAACCGCCAGACGAGGAGCGTGAGCGGGTCGACGTCGGTCGTGGCGACGGCCGGAATGAGGAAGCCCGAGCTCCAGGTGAGCACGAAAGCCGCCGCGGCGCCCACCGTGAGAGTCGCCGAGAGTATACCGATCTGTTTACTCATGCCCTCACTATACAGATTGGTATACTCATCGCATGTCGATCCCCGTGCCGGAGCTCCCGCTGCTGACCCCCGGAGCGCGCCGCGTGCTCGACGCCGCCTCCGATCTCTTCTACGAGCGCGGAATCCATGCCGTCGGGGTCGACACCATCGCCGCCGCGGCCGGGGTGACGAAGAAGACGCTCTACGACCGCTTCGGATCCAAGGAAGCCCTCGTCGTCTCCTACCTGCAGCACCGCGACGCGCGCTGGCGAGAGCATGTCGCTGCACACCTCGCACAGGTACCTGAGCCGGGGCCCGCCCGCGTGCTCGCGATCTTCGACGCCGCCATCGCCTGGGTGCCCGGCCACAGCACGAAGGGATGCAGCGCCATCAACGCGCGCGCCGAGATCGACGGCCCTGGGGACGCCCCGCTCGTGCTCGCCGAGGCCCGGCGCGAGAAGGAGTGGCTGCTCGCGGTCTTCGCGGACCTCTGCGCCGAGGCCGGCTTCCGGGACCCTGACCGGCTCGCCGAGACGCTCATGCTCCTCTACGAAGGGGCTATCGTCACCGTCGGCATGGGGACGTTCGCGGAGCCGTTCGCGACCGCTCGGGACAGCGCGCGCCGACTGCTGGATTCGGCACCGACCGACGCGTCTTAGGCGTTCGTCGCCTGCGAGGACCGCGGCGGCAGCACCGCACCACCATCGTCACATCGGCCACGATGTCGGCGTGGGGGGCGCCCTCGGTCCCCGGCGCCTCCTCCCCCGCGATGACGAGGTCGCTGCGCCGATTGAGGATCGGGCGGATGACGACCACCTCGACGAGGAACATCAGCCACAGGCCGCCGAGCAGCAGAGCCGAGGAGCGTCCCGCCCTGGCGCGGACACTCGGTCGGGCTTCCCCGGGGGGATAATGGGTAACATGCCACGTCCTACCGCCGCCTATCGCGGACTGATGCAGAGCAGTCGGCTGCGGGTTCTCGCCGCCTTGATGGACACCCCCGGGATCGGGCTCGCCGAGCTCTCCCTCCGCACGGGTCTGCACGTGAACACCCTGCGCGATCACCTCCGCGTCCTCGAAGGAGAAGGACTCGCGCGGTCCGAGGTGGAACACACGGGTCGCCGAGGACGGCCCCGGCTGCGCTTCTCCCCCGTGCTGCCGAACGAACCGAACGAGATCGAGGAACGGCGGGTGCAGGAGGCGATCCGGCATGGGGACCTCATGCGCGCGGCGCTTCCGGCGACGCGGTCCGGACTCCCCGAGGCGGCGACGCATCAGCTCGACGCGCTGTTTCACCACCTCGACGACGTGGGCCTGCAGCCGGACATCGATGAGAGAGCGATGACCGTCGACCTCTCCCCCTGCCGCTTCCACACGCTGCTGACCGACGACCAGATCGTGGTCTGCCGGGTGCACGAGGAGCTCATGAAGTCGGTGCTGGCGAGAGCGGGCGGTCCCGTGGAGATCGAACGCGTGATCCCGTTCACGACGGCCCACTCGTGCCACGTGAGGCTGACCCTCCGCGAGCAGTCGGCGTCCGACGCGGGGCGCTGACGCCGCGGCTCAGTTGAAGTCGCCGCCAGGCGCCATGTCGGCGAACCGGGAGTAGTGCCCCTGGAAGGCGACCGTGATGGTCGCGGTCGGACCGTTACGGTGCTTGGCCACGATGAGGTCGGCCTCGCCGGGACGAACGTCCTTGTCGTAGACCGAGTCGCGGTGCAGCAGGATGACCATGTCGGCGTCCTGCTCGATCGATCCGGACTCTCGCAGATCGCTGATGGCGGGCTTCTTGTCCTGACGCTGCTCGGGACCACGGTTCAGCTGCGACAGCGCGATGACCGGCACCTGCAGCTCCTTCGCGATGAGCTTGAGGCTTCGGGAGAACTCCGAGACCTCCTGCTGACGGGACTCGACGCGCTTGCCGGATGTCATGAGCTGGAGGTAGTCGATGATGACCATGCGCAGACCCGCCCGCTGCTTCAGCCGCCGGCATTTCGCCCGGATCTCGACGAGCGTCATGTTCGGGCTGTCATCGATGTAGAGCGGGGCGTCGTTGATGCGGCCTCGGGTCGCGGCGACCGTCGTCCAGTCCCGCGGGTCGAGTGTTCCCTTGCGCATGTTCTGCAGCGGGATCGCCCCCTCGGCGCTGAGCAGACGCATCGCGATCTCGCTCTTGCCCATCTCGAGGGAGAAGAAGATCGAGGGGAAGTCGTGCCCGATCGAGGCCGCGCGGGCGAAGTCGAGGGCGAGCGTGGACTTTCCCATCGCGGGTCGCGCGGCGACGACGATCATCTGCCCGCCGTGCAGGCCGTTGGTCAGCTCGTCGAGCTCGCGGAATCCGGTGGGGATGCCGGTCATGGAGCCGTCGCGGCCGTTGGCGGCCTCGATCTCCTCGACGGCGGCGTCGACCGCGACCGTGAGCGGCACGTAGTCCTCGGCCGTCTCCGTGCCGGTGACCGAGTAGATCTCGGCCTGTGCGTTGTTGACGATGTCCGTCGCGTCGCCCTGGCCGTCGTAACCGAGCTGGACGATACGGGTCCCCGCGTCGACGAGGCGGCGGAGGATCGCCCGCTCGGAGACGATGCCGGCGTAGTAGCCCGCATTCGCCGCAGTCGGGACGATCGAGGTGAGAGTGTGCAGGTAGTCGGCGCCGCCGGCCTTGTTCAGCTCACCCGTCTTGATCAGCTCGTCGGTGACCGCGACGACGTCGGTCGGCTCACCGTGCGAGTAGAGCGAGAGGATCGCCTCGAAGATGAGTTCGTGCTTGGGGATGTAGAAGTCGGCGCCCTTGAGTGTCTCGATCACGTCGGCGACGGCATCCTTCGACAGGAGCATGCCGCCCAGGGCGCTCTGCTCGGCGAGGAGGTCGTGCGGAGGGGTGCGCTCGGGCGGACGCTGCCCTCCCAGGCGCTCCTCGGAGATGTCGGCGATCGACACTGTGTTCCCTTCGATGCGACGGTTCTGAGGCGGGCCCCGCGCGCGCATCCGCGGATGAGTCGGAGCGGGGACCGCGGCCGCGCGGCGGCCATCCTCAGACAAGCAGGAGCCTCCGACATTCGGTCGCTCGACCACGCTATGAGCGGTCTCCACGCGGTGCAACACGGCCTGTGGATAACCATGTGGACAGCGTGCGGACAATCTCGGAGTGTCTGTGCAGAACAGGTGTGGATAACCCGGTGGACGGTGTGAACAGTCAAGTTTTTTCTTTCGCCTGACCTGGGATTAACCGTTTCCCCAGCCTGTGGATGAAAACGAGTTTAAATTGCGCGTTGAAGGTTTCCCCTCCGGAGGGGGCATGTGTAGAACCTGGGGAAAGTCAAGCCGGAAATCCGCCGGGCGCGTCACGATCTGACACGAGACGAATCGGATGTAAACGCCCCTGGACAGAGCCGGGGTCGACGAGTATTCTGCCTCCCATCGACACACCCGTGACGATTGGACGTTGACCTTCAGAGGGGGAGGACGACGTGGACGCTCGGACCACCCGACGCGGCGTACCCACCGCCGTCCTCTGGGGTGGAATCGGCGCGCTCGCCTGGGCGGCGCTGACCGTCCTCACCGGCGGGACCTCCGCGCATGCGGAGGAGCAGCCGAAAGGTCCGCTCGACAGCCTCACCTCGGTCGTCTCCGAGACCGTCACCGCCGTGACGAAGCCGGTCGTGAACAACGTCGTGGCTCCGGTGGTGAACCACGTGGCGACGCCGGTGGTCCAGGAGGTCGTCGCACCCGTCGTGCATGAGGTCGTCACTCCGGTCGTGACCCACGTCACCGCTCCGGTGCAGCAGGCCGCTCCCGAGGTCGTCGAGACGGTGACCGAAACGGTGACACAGGTTCCGGTCGTCGGAGACACCGCGGCGCCCGTGCTCGAGACGGTGTCGGAGACCGCCGACGCGGTCGTCGGTCCCGTGACGGATCTCCTCGGCTCCGCCCCGGTCTCCGAAGTCACCGCACCCGTGCTCGATTTCGTGGGAGACCTTCCGCTGCTCGGCGGCATCGTCGTCGACTCCGGCGCTATCGACCTCGTCGAGAACGTCGTCGGCGTCGTCGATGACACGACCGGTCTGATCGGCGGCGTCGTCGAAGAGACCGTTCCGCCGGTCGTCGAGGTGCTCACGCCGCAGGTCCCGGTCGCACCGCAGACGCCGGTGGACGCCGTCCCTGCGAGCACCGTGATCCCACGCGCGGACATCGCCATCGTGCCGCCGGCGCTCACCTCCGAGCGCTCTTCGTCTCCGACCGCAGGACACGAGTCTGCGCTGCGGACTGGCTCTGCGAACGGAGCGACTCTGCCCGCGACCGACGCGCACAGCCCCGCCGGTGACCCCGCTCCGGTGCCGTTCGGTGCCCCTCCGGGCGCCCCGGTCGCCCCTGCTTCTTCCTCCGCCACCTCCGGCGGAGGCTTCGCCAGCGCCCACGCTCGCCTCAGCGAGATCGGCGCAAACCCGCTCCGTGCCTGGGAGCGGGCCGCCGGCGCAGCGGACGACGCCCTTCCGGGCGCCCCCGTCGCCGACACCGACGTCTCTCCCGACTGACGGCCTGTCGCGTCATCCCACCCGGATGACAGATGCCGTGCTGCGCGCGCACTTCCTCGCGTGCATCCCATCAGACAGACCAGTCACGTCAGGAGAACCATCATGCGTAGTTACGCGAAGCGCGTCCTCTGGGGCACGCTCATCGCCGGCGGGATCACCCTGCTCGGCGCGACGGCCGCCAATGCGGCCGAGACATCCGGAGACGACGGACTCCTCTCCGGCACCCAGGCCGTAGCGCCCATCACCGCCCCGATCACGGTCGTCGACAACGCGATCTCGGTGCTCGGTGACGCGGCGTCGACGTCACCGGCTCCCGCACCGGCCCCGGCTCCCGCACCAGCACCTGCTCCGGCACCCGCTCCGGCACCTGCTCCGCAGACGAGCGGTGACGACGGAACCGCCTCCGGCACGCAGGCCGTCGTGACGGTGAACCTGCCCGTCACGGTGACCGACAATGCGGTCAGCCTCACCGAAGACTCCACGACCAGCACCCCGGCCGCCGCTCCTCCCCAGAGCGCGGCTCCCCAGGCCCCTGACGCGGCCGGGGTGCTTTCCCTCGATACGGGCGGCCTGGACGGCGTGCTCTCGGGCACCCAGGCTCTCGTGGCGGTCAACGCCCCGGTGACCGTGTCCGACAACGCCATCTCGCTGCTCGGTGACTCCGAGACGGCCGCCGAAGGTGGGAGCGCCGCAGCACCGGCCTCTGCTCCGGCGACCGGGTCGAGCGCTTCGGGCGAGGACGGCACGGCCAGCGGCACCCAGGTGGTCGCCCCGGTGACCGCCCCGGTCACCGTCGGCGGCAACGCCATCTCACTCCTGGGCGACAGCGAGGCCACCGGCAGCACCGGCAGCACCACCACCCCTGCCGCACCCGCGGCCGGTGGCAGCACCACCGGCGGTGAGGACAGCATCCTCGGCGGCACGCAGGCCGTGGCACCCGTGACGGCGCCCATCGGCGTCACCGGCAACGCCATCTCCCTTCTCGGCGACAGCGAGGCCACCGGCACCACCGGCGGCACCAGCCCGGCACCGGCCGCACCCGCGACCGGATCGAGCACCTCGGGCGAGGACGGCACCGCCAGCGGCACGCAGGTCGTCGCCCCGGTGACGGCCCCCGTCACCGTCGGCGGCAACGCCATCTCGCTCCTCGGTGACAGCGATGTGTCTAGCACCGGCGGTACCACGTCTCCGACCGCACCCGCGGCCGGCGGGAGCACCACCGGCGGCGACGACAGCACCCTCGGCGGCACCCAGGTGGTCGCACCCGTGACCGCCCCCATCGGCGTCACCGGCAACGCCATCTCCGTCACCGACGACGCCACCGTCACCACCGGCGGCACCACGTCCCCGACCGCACCCGCGGCCGGCGGCAGCACCACCGGCGGCGACGACAGCACCCTCGGCGGCACCCAGGTGGTCGCACCCGTGACCGCCCCCATCGGCGTCACCGGCAACGCCATCTCCGTCACCGACGACGCGACCGTCACCGGCACCACCGGCGGTGCCACGTCCCCGACCGCACCCGCGACCGGAGGCAGCACGACCGGCGGCGACGACAGCATCCTCGGCGGGACTCAGCTGGAACTCCCGGTGACGCTTCCCATCACGATCGGCGGGAACGCGATCTCCGTCGTCGGCGAGAGCACGGTGACCGATCCCGGAACGGACCCCGGCACTGACCCCGGTACGGATCCGGGCACCGACCCGGGAACGGACCCCGGCACCGACCCTGGCACGAACCCGGGGACCGACCCTGGCACGAACCCGGGCACCGTCCCCGGAACGAACCCGGGAACGACTCCGAGCACCGGAGCCGGCATGACCAGCATGCCGTGGGCTGCGGGTGCCGCCGCGACGGGTGAGGCGACCGGCCTCGCGATGACCGGTGGCGCCTCGGCTCCGTGGCTGTGGGCCCTCGCCGCTCTCCTGCTGCTGGGAGGTGCGGGCCTGCTGCGCCGTCGCGCGGCGTAGGCGCTGAGCCCCGGCGGTGGCGATGTCCTCGGGGGAGGAGACTCGCCCCCGCCGGTGCGCGGCAGCGTCCGCACGTGCGGTGCAGCTCGCTGCGCTTCCTCTGCCGAGCGTGACCGCCGCGCAAACGGCGGATGCCCCGCGGTCCCCCACCGCGGGGCATCCGTGCGCCCACTCTGCGGACGCATTGGACGTGATGGGGCTTAGCCGAGCTCCTGGAGCTCCGCCGTCATATCGCCGCCGGCGTCTCCGGTGTTGACCGTGCCCTTCGGCTCGAAGAGGATCGCCTGCACCTCTTCCTCGGCTTTCGGGCAGTGCTCGACGCCCCGGGGCACCACGAACACATCGTTCGGATGCAGGATGACGTCGCGGTCGCGGAGCTGGATCGTCAGGCGTCCGCTCACCACGAAGAACAGCTCGTCGGTCTCGGGATGCGTGTGCCAGACGAACTCGCCCTGCAACTTCACCACCTTGACGTCGTAGTCGTTGACGCTCGTGAGCCGGTGCGGCTGCCAGTGCTCGCGAATCGTGGAAAGGGCCTCGTGCACATTGCGAACGTCATCCGTCATGGCCAGCAGCCTATCCGCCCGGGGCGATCGATCCGTCAGCGTCGATGACGGCGGCAGTGCCCGGGAAGTCCCGCCGCCCGCGCTCGTCCATCAGTGCGGAGGCCCGACCGGTCGGATCGGGTGCCGGGGCGCCGCCTTCGGCGTCGACGCGGATGGACCGGACTTCTCCATCGAGG
This sequence comes from Zhihengliuella sp. ISTPL4, assembly GCF_002848265.1. Classification (GTDB taxonomy): domain Bacteria; phylum Actinomycetota; class Actinomycetes; order Actinomycetales; family Microbacteriaceae; genus Microbacterium. The sequence continues at coordinate 2,693,822 of NZ_CP025422.1, read as the reverse complement.
AAGGCGCCGTCGGCACGGAGGCGGACCGACAGGTAGGCGCCGAAGCGGGTCTCCTCCTCGACCCCGAAGACGCCCCCTCCCGCGAAGTTGCCCAGGCTGTAGGCGATGAGTCGGCCTCGGTAGAACTCCGCACCCCGGAGGACGTGCGGGCCGTGCCCGACCACCAGATCGGCCCCGGCGTCGACGGCCGCATGCGCGAACGCCTGCGGATCACCGCGGTTCTCGCCGAAGCTGTACTCGGTCCTGCCGGTGACCGCGTCGGCCTCCGGTCCCTCGGCGCCCATGTGCGCGTGGACGACCACGAGATCGGCCTGCTCCGCCGCCGCGGGCACCACCTGACCGACGTGGCGGAGGTCGGTAATCCGGTTGAATCCCCCGTAGGGCGCGAAGCCGACCAGGGCCACGGTGGTCTCCCCCACCCTCGTCACGACGACCTCGTTCCGGTCCCCGACGGCGTCCATGCCCTCCGCGCGCAGAACGGCCCTCGTCTCGTCGACGCCCTTCCGGCCGAAGTCGTGACTGTGGTTGTTCGCCTGATTGAGCACGTCGAAGCCGCGCAGCGCCGCAGCGGCATCCGGCTCGCTGCGGAACGCGAGGCAGTGGTCGCTCCCGCCGCACTTGTCGACGCCGGTGCCCGCCGCGATCACCTGCTCCAGATTGCCGGTGACGAGGTCCTCGGTGAACCACGGGCGTACCTCGTCGAAGGTCGATCGCCCGCGATCCGCCGGGATTCCGCGCGACGCGTCGTACAGCAGGATGTCGCCCACGGCGCCGATGCTGACTTCTCCCGCGCGGGTGGCGGCGCGGTCAGCGATCGCGGCTGGGCGGGCGGGGATCGCCGCTGCGGCGCTGACAGCGATGCCGACCCCCAGCAGGGTCAGTACCGCGACCGGTGTCCGCCAGGGGACTCGGCGGGGCGCGCCGTCGACCGCGGCCCGCCGACGGGGCAGATCCCACAGCCAGGTGAGTCCGTCGCGAGCGGTGAGGTGCTCGAGGCCGATGCACGCGGCGACGAGACCGGCCGTGAGTACGACCGGGAGCAGGACGGCCGCCAGCAACTGCACCGCCTGTCCTGCGTCGGACAGCACGCCCACGAGAGCGGCGTCGGCGAGAGCCAGCAGCGGCATGTGCAGGAGGTAGATCGGCAGAGTCCGGATGCCGAGCGCCCGGAGCCCCCGCCCGATCAGAGGGAGGCCGGCGAGGAGCGGGGCGACGGCGAGTCCCATCGCCACCCCGAGGACGGACACCGCCGGCCACACCCCCGGAACGGTCGCCGTGCCCGTCACGCGCATCACGGCGTAGGCGGCGAGGTACCCGAGGATCAGGGCCCCGGCGAGTGCGGGTCGCGGCCGAGCGGTGAAGCGACGGATGCGCGGCGCGAGATACGCACCTCCCAGGAAGAAGAACAGGTTGTAGAGGAGCGATCCGCGGTTGCTCACCACGTCGACCAGTCCGGCGGACACCACCACCGTGAGGATGCCGGCACCAGCCAGCAGCACTGCGCGGGGCAGTCGTTGCAGGCCCTTCGCGACGACGAAGTACAGCGCGAGAGCGTAGAGATACCAGGTGTTCGGCGGGCTGATCGTCACCCCTTCCACGAACGCGGCGACGCTCCGCGGTACGAACGTCGGGAAGTCCGGGAACGCCCACATCGCGGCGGCGTGGAGGAGGCTCCACAGGAGATACAGGTAGAGGAAGCGGGCCACGCGGGGACGCAGGACGGCCGCCCACGGTCGGGCCAAGGCTGCCGAGGCGAAGTACCCGGACAGGAACAGGAACAACGGCATCAGGAACGGCCAGATGAGGTCGCTCACGAGACCCCAGGCTCCGGGAAGGGGGATGCCGAGCCGCCAGTCGATCTGCAGGTAGGTCTTCAGCACGACGTGCCAGAACACCACGAGGACGATCAGCAGTCCCTTCGCGGCATCGCCCCAGGGCGCTCTGGATGTCGGGAAGGGGGGTGGTGTCGCCATGGAATCGAGCCAACAGCACAGCATGTTGCGTCGGCGTATGAGAAATGTCGCCTGATCCTCACCTCGTCCGGACGCAGAAACGCCCCCTGTCCCGAAGGACAGGGGGCGTTCCGTTCGACAGGCGCGAAGGCCCGTCGGGTGCCTTACTTGGCGGCGACGACCTGCAGCGTGATGACGGCAGTGACGTCCTCGTGCAGACGCACGGTCGCCTCGTGCTCACCGGTCGCCTTGATGGGCGTGGTGATGTGCACCTTGCGCTTGTCGATCGAGCCGAGGCCCGCAGCCGTGACGGCCTCTGCGACGTCGGCGGTCTTCACCGAGCCGAACAGACGGCCTTCCTTGCCGGCCTTCACCGCGAGGCGCACCTTGGTGCCCTCGAGGGTGTTCTTCAGGGCCACAGCCTCGTCGCGGTCGTGGATCGCGCGTGCCTGACGCGCGGCCTGGATCGAAGCGACCTGCTTTTCGCCACCACGGGTCCACGCCGTGGCGAAGCCCTGGGGGATGAGGTAATTGCGGGCGTACCCGTTCTTGACCTCGACCACGTCACCGGCGCTACCCAGCCCGGCGACCTCGTTCGTGAGAATCAGCTTTGCCATCTCAGTACCCCTTACCGGCCGGCGCCAGCGTAGGGCAGGAGCGCCATTTCGCGCGCGTTCTTGATCGCGGTGGCGATCAGACGCTGCTCCTGCACCGACACACCGGTGATGCGACGGGCACGGATCTTGCCGCGCTCCGAGACGAACTTGCGGAGGGTGGCGACATCCTTGTAATCGATGACGCCGACCCGGATGGACTTCGCGGGGGCGGCGTTCTTCGCGCCCTTCCGCGGCTTGCGGCGGTCGCCGCTCGACTTTCCAGCCATTGCTTTTCCTTAGTGATGAGACGGCCCTTCGACGAGCTCAGGGACCCAGGGGTCCGGCTCAGGGCCAGAGAAGTGTTTTCAGAAGGGAGTGTCGTCGCCGAAGCTGCCCGGAGTGCTCCAGGCGTCGGCGCTGGTCGACGAGCCGGGCGTGGACCACGGCTCCTCCGACACCTGCTGCTGCTGCGCGGGACGGGACTGTCCCCCGCCGCCACCGCCCGAGGCCGCACGGGTGACCTGCGCGGTCGCGTACCGCAGCGAGGGGCCGATCTCGTCGACCTCCAGCTCGATCGCGGTGCGCTGGTTGCCCTCGCGGTCCTGGTAGGAACGCTGGCGCAGACGACCCTGCGCGATCACGCGCATGCCCTTGGTGAGCGAGCCCGCCACGTGCTCGGCGAACTCACGCCACACCGAGGCGCGGAGGAACAGCGCTTCGCCGTCCTTCCACTCGTTCGCGGCACGGTCGAAGTTGCGAGGCGTCGATGCGATGGTGAAGTTCGCCACCGGCAGCCCGTTCTGCGTGTAGCGCAGCTCGGGGTCGGCCGTGAGGTTGCCCACCACGGTGATGACGGTTTCGCCGGCCATGAGACTTAGGCCTTCGCAGCCTTGGCGGCCTTGCGGGCAGCCTTCTCTTCAGAGCGCTTGGCCTCGGAAGCGATCATCGCCTGAGCCTCCTCAGCGCGGAGCACCTTGGTGCGCATGATCTGCTCGTTCAGCTTCAGCTGACGGTCGAGCTCCTGCGTGGCGGCGCTGGTCGCGGTGAAGTTGACGACGGCGTAGATGCCCTCGGTCTTCTTCTGGATCTCGTAGGCGAGACGGCGCTTGCCCCAGATGTCGACGTTCTCGATAGAGCCACCATCGTTGGTGATGACCTTCAGGAACTTGTCGAGCGTCGGGGCGACCTGGCGCTCGTCGATCTCGGGGGTCAGAATGACCATGAGTTCGTACTGGTGCGTCACTTACCCACCTCCTTCGGACTAGAACGGCTCTCGGGACTTTCCCGGGAGCAGGAGGGTGTGTGCACGTGCCCGCCGAAGGCGCCCGAGTGGGTGCCGGAAGGCAGACAACCTCGACAGTTTAGCGGACTTTCCTCGGAGCTGCCTCCCGCGGATCGGCTCGCTCCTTGGCATGCTGGAGGGCGTGCCTGGTGACGGTCATCGGCACGGACCTGGAGGGGGGCGCCATGCGCGTCAACAAGTGGGGGGTCGGCGTCGTGCTCGCCGCCGCCGTCATGCTCACCGGATGCTCGGCGGGAGCGTCGGACAAGCCGGCCGAGTCGAAGCCGAGCGAAGCCGCGTCGCAGGAGGCCGGAGCGCCGACCACCGACTGCCCCGAGCTCACCGAAGGGGCCACGGTCGACGGCTCTGCGCTCGGCGCCTGCATCGCCGAGGCCATGACCGACACCGACGGCTACTCCGCGAAGACCGTCGTGATGGGCATGGAGTCCACCACGCGCTTCAACCCGTCCGAGAAGGCTCTCGAGTCGCTCTCTCCGATGGGCTCGATCGTCGCGATCGGCGACGACGTCTGGGTGAAGTCGCCGTCGAGCGACTGGCAGACCGCCGACCCGTCGTCGAGCGACCCGATCATCGCCGGGCTCAGCGCCACCGCGAAGGACGTCAGCGCGATGGACCCCGCCGCGACAGCGAAGGCCATCACGGGCGAGTTCACCGTGACCGGCACCGGCGAGCGCCTCGGCCAGAAGGTGTACCTCCTGAACGGCACCGTCGAGCAGGCGGGCACGCCTGTCGAGGTCGTGTTCGAGGTCACCGAGGACTACGTCAACCTCGCCTCGACCAGCTCCGCGACCATCGAGGGCCAGTCGGTCGACGTCGCGCTCGAGATCACGGAGTGGGACGTGAAGCAGGACATCGTCGCACCGCTCTGATCGGACGAGACACGCGAAGGGCCGGAGCGCACGCTCCGGCCCTTCGCCGTATCCGGCGTCAATACGCGACGGGAGGCACCTCGGCCCAGACCGCGCGATCGTCGGCAGAGGGGGCATCGGGGATGCGGCCCGTGCCGTCGGGCTCCGGGATCGCGGCGAGCAGCGCCTGCGTGTAGGGGTGCCGCGGCGCCGCCCAGAGCTCGGCGGTCGGCCCCGATTCGAGCACCCGCCCGCCGAACATCACGAACGTGCGGTCGGCGATGCGGCGCACGACGGCGAGGTCGTGGGAGATGAAGAGCATCCCCGCGCCGGACTCGGCCACGAGATCGCGCATGAGCCCCGCGACACTCGTCTGGGTGGACGCGTCGAGGGCGGAGATGGGCTCGTCGGCGACGAGCAGCGAGGGCCGCGCCGCGAGCGCTCGGGCGATCGCGATGCGCTGCTTCTGGCCGCCGGAGAACTGATGCGGGAAGCGGGTGCGCACCTCGGCGGGCAGTCCGACCCGCTCCAGCCACTCCTCCACGGTGGAACCGGCGGCACCGCGCGCGCGGGCGGTCGCGATGCCGTCGGAGATCTGGTCGCCGATCCGCCGGCGCGGGTTCAGCGAGGTCGCCGGGTCCTGGAAGACCATCTGGATGCCCGTGAGCGCCGTGTCACGACGACGGATCCCCAGCGGCGCGACGGGGGCGCCGCGAAACGACACGGTCCCGGCGGCGGTCTTCTCGATGCCGACGACGGCGCGGGCCAGGCTCGACTTGCCGCTGCCGGACTCGCCCACGAGGGCGACGGTCTCCCCCGCCGCGACGCTCAAGGAGACGCCGTTCACCGCGATCACGGGCGGGGTGCCCGGGTACCGCACCATCACGTCGCGCGCGTCGAGGACGCTGACCTCACTCATCCGCGGCCTCCTCGGGGCTCTCGTCGATGCGCGACCCCGGCAGGGCCGCGAGCAGCATACGGGTGTACTCGTGCTTCGGCGCGCGGAACAGCGTCTCCCGATCGGCGAGCTCGACGATGCGCCCGTCCTTCATGACGGCGACCGTGTCGGCGATCGCGCTCATCACGCCCAGATCGTGGGTCACGAGCAGGACGGCGAGGTTCCGCTCGGTCGCGAGGTCGCGCAGGAGCTTCAGGATGCCGGCCTGCACCGTCACGTCGAGGGCGGTCGTCGGCTCGTCCGCGAGGAGCACCTCCGGATCGCACGCGAGGGCGCACGCGATCGCGATGCGCTGCCGCTGTCCGCCGGAGAACTGGTGCGGATACCGCTTCAACGCCTCGGCCGGGTTCGGCACCTGCACCGTCTCGAGCAGCTCCACCGCCCGTTCGCGCGCAGCCGCGCCCTTGAGGCCGAGGTGCGCACGCATGTGGTCGGTGAGCTGTCGGCCGACCGGCAGCTGCGGGTGCAGCGAGGCCGACGGATCCTGGAAAACCATCGCGATGCGCTTCCCGCGGATGCGATTGAGCCCCCGGCGGTTGCGGCCGACGAGCTCTTCCCCCGTGAGGAGGATCGAGCCGCCGGTCTTCGCCTGTCGCGGCAGGAGGCCGAGCACCGCCAGGGAGGTGAGCGTCTTGCCGGAGCCGGACTCCCCCGCGAGACCCTGGATGCGCCCGGGTTCGAGCTCCAGGGACACGCCCTTGACGAGCGGACGGCCGATGTCGATCGTGAGGTCGCGGATGCTCAGCGTCGCCGTGCTCTGCGCGGTCATGCGGGTACCCCCGTCGCGGAGGCGGTGTGCTCCGCCTGCTTCTCGTGGGTGATCTCGGCGGTCGGGTCGAGCACGTCGCGCATCGCGTCGCCGAGGAAGTTGAACGCCAGCACCACGGTGAGGATCGCGAGCCCCGGGAAGACTCCGAGCCACCAGGCGTCGAAGTTCTGCATGGCACCGGAGATCATCGACCCCCACTCCGCCGTCGGCGGCTGCGCACCGAGACCGAGGAAGGAGAGTCCCGAGAGGAGCAGGATCGCCGCACCGATGTCGAGCGTCGCGAGCACGAGGACCGGGCCGGCGATGTTCGGCAGGATGTCGACGAAGAGCGTGCGCAGCGGCGAGTGGCCGAGCAGGCGGCCGGCGATCACATAGTTCTGCCCGCGGAGACCGAGCACGATACTGCGGGTGACGCGGGCGTACTGCGGCCACGAGACAACGATCGCGGCGATGACGGCGTTGAACAGCGAGGGGCCGAGCGAGGCCGCGACCACCATGGCGAGGATCACGGTCGGGAACGCCATGAAGAGGTCGGTGATGCGCATGAGCGTCTCGTCGACGGCGCGCCCGAAGTACCCGGCGACCGCACCGACGAGGGTGCCGATGATGAGGGCGGCGATCACGAGCATGAGCGCGAGCGGCAGACTCACCGTCGCGCCGGTCATCAACCGGGAGAAGATGTCGCGGCCGTTGCCGTCGGTACCGAGGATCGTGTCGATGCCCGGCGGCTGCAGGCGCGGCAGCACCTGGGCGTTCGGCGGGTAGGGCACCCACCACTGCGCGGTGAAGGCGACGATGATCCACGCGCCGGCGATGACGGTGCCGATGATGCCGAGCGGGGTGCGCCAGGCACGCGGCCAGCGGAAGCGGAAGCGTCCGGCGGGGGTCGCTGCGGCGATGCGGCTCATGCGATCCTCACTCTCGGGTCGAGCACGCCGTAGAGCAGGTCCACGATGAAGTTGATGAGGAGGTAGATGACTCCAACGACGAGACCGACGCCCATGATGCCGGGAAGGTCGAGGTTGGCGGCGGAGTTGTAGGCGTACGTGCCCAGCCCCGGCCAGGCGAACACCGACTCGACGAGCACCGTTCCGGAGAGCAGGGCCCCGAACGCGACACCGACCACGGTGAGGATCGGCAGCGAGGCGCCCCGGAGCACGTAGTCGAGGATGACGCGCATCGCCGGCAGGCCCTTGGCACGGGCCGCGCGCACGTAGTCGCTGCCGAGGACCTCGAGCACCGAGGTGCGGATGAAGCGGGTGAGCAGTCCGATGGTCACGAGCGAGAGCACCATGACCGGCAGCGCGAGGTGCGCGAGGGCGTCGAAGAAGCCCACCGCGTCGCCGTTGAGGAGGTAGTCGACCGTGTAGAGCCCCGTCACGCGGGGCGGCGGGGTGATCGACGGCGAGATGCGTCCGGAGCCCGGGGCGATGCGCAGCTCCAGGAAGAACACGTAGAAGCTGACCAGCGCGAGCCAGAAGGTCGGGACGCTGAGCCCGACGAGCGTGACGACGCGGATGGCCTGATCGGTGACGAGGCCGCGGCGGTAGGCGGCCAGGGTGCCGAGCACGATGCTGACCGCGAGGCTGACGATGATCGCGCCGATCGCGATCTCGATCGTCGCGGGCACCGCGGTGGCGAGGTCGCTGGTGACCGGGCGTCCGGTCACCAGCGACGTGCCGAGGTCCCCGCGGAGCAGGTTCCCCATATAGATGAAGTACTGCACGAACAGTGGCTGGTCGAGTCCGTTCGCCTTGATGAACGCCTCACGCGTCGCGGGGTTCTGCGACGCGCCCTCACCGAGCGCGGCCGAGACCGGGTCTCCCGGCACCAGGTTGGTGAGCGCGAACGTGACGATCGTCACGCCCACCAACAGGAGCAGGGACGTCCCGGCCCGCCGCAGCAGGTATCCGACGAGAGGCGAGCGGCGCCGCTGCGCCTGCCTCTGCACGGCCACTGTCGTCATGATGGTCCGCTCAGCCGGCCGGCTGGATCTCGGCGATGTCCATCTCCCACACGGAGTTGTAGACGGCGCCGGACACGCTGGAGGCGGAGGAGATGTTGCGACCGGGGACGATCAGCGGCACGAACGGGCCCTCGGCCTGCATGGCCTCGGCGAACTCCGTGAAGGCCTCGGTGCGCTGCTCGGCGTCGGTGGCGGCGGCGGCACCGGCGGCGATGCCCGCGATCTCGGGGTTGGCCTCGGCCGCCCAGCCGGCGCGGAGGCCGACCTTCAGACCGGGCGCGAAGGGCAGGAAGTTCGCGGAGTCGGCGTAGTCCGGACCCCAGAACCACAGGCCGAATCCCTCGGTGCCGTTGACGTAGGCGTCGAGCTCGGTCGCGAACGGTGCAGGAGCGAGGTCGACGGCGATGCCGGCGTCCTCGAGCTGCGCCTGGATGCGCTCCGCGAGCGGGGTGAACTCCACGCCGCCGACCGGGTAGTCGTTCGGGAACTGGAGCTTGAGGGTCTGACCGGTGTACCCGGCCTCCTCCAGCGCCGCCTTCGCCTTGTCGAGGTCCTGCTCCACGCCGCTGTCGAGGGCACCCTCGAATCCGGGCGGGATGACGCCGGTCGCCTGCACGGCACCGGCGCCGGCGAGCTCGAGCAGCGCGTCGTAGTCGAGCGCGTACCGGATGGCCTCCGCGATCTTCACGTTCGCGAGGTCACCGCCGGCCTCGCCCTGGTTGAGCAGCAGGAAGATGGTCTGGCCGGACGGGACCGAGTCGACGCTGATGTCGTCGCCGAGGCCGGCGACCTGGTCGCCGTTGAGGTCCATCGCGACCATCGAGTCGCCGCCCTTGAGGTTGGCGAGCTGGGTCGCGCTCTCCGAGACGTTGCGCACGACGACGCGGCTGTACGCCGACTCCTCGTCACCGTTGTACTCGTCGTTGCGCGTGAGGACGACCTGCGAGCTGAGGTCGAGGGTGTCCAGCACGAACGGGCCGGATCCGGCGGACTCGCCGTCGAGGAAGCCCTGGGCGCTGTCGGAGCCGTCGATGGTTCCGCCGTTCTCCATGACGACATCGGCGTTGACGATGCCGAGCGCCGGGTTCGCGAGGATCGCGGGGAGCTGCAGCAGCGGAGTCTCCGAGGTGAAGCGGATGGTCTTGTCGTCGACCTCCTCGATCGTGAGGCCGCCGAGCAGGAAGTTCGGCTTGGCGTCTTCCATCCCCTGGATGCGCTGCAGCGAGAACACGACGTCCTTCGCCTCGACGGGCGAGCCGTCGGAGAACACGCGGTCGCCTTCGAGCGTGAAGGTGAACTCGGTCGCCTCGTCGTTCTGCTCCCATGACGCGAGGCCAGGGACCGGGGTGGAGACATCGGAACCCTCGAAGTCGACGAGGGTCTCGTACAGCGCCTTGGCGATCATGTTGCCGGTCGGGTCGTACGTGTGACCCGGGTCGGCCGTCTCGATCGAGAACGCGGTGTCGATGACGAGGGAGTCGGAGCCCTGGGACGACTCGGAGTTGTTCGCCGAGTTCCCTCCCGAGCAACCTGCGAGCGCCAGGAGCGCGACGGCTCCGAGCGCGATGACCGGCGTGATACGGCGTGACGACATCAGGGCCTCCAAGGGCGAGGAGTACATTCGGGTCCGGTCGCCACCGATGTGGACGACCGGGGATCAGATTCGCATCCTATGCGACGATGTGTCCAGCAAGTGCGCGTCACACAGGCACGCATTGTCGAGAACCTCGGATGTGAGGAGCAATATGTCCAGCAAGGACGCCGATCCGTCGAAGCAATCTGGACGAAGTGCCGCCCCTTTGGATGAGACGGCGTACAGAATCCTTGATGTGCTGCGCGATAACGGTCGCGTTTCGATCGCCGCGCTGGCCGAGAAGGTGGGCATCTCGCGGGCCAGCGCCTACACGCGGGTCGAGTCGCTCGTGCACGACGGCGTCATCACCGGATTCAGCGCGCGCGTGGATCAGGCGAAGGCCGGGCTGTCGATCGGGGCCCTCGTCTTCGTGACGGTGATGCCGCAGGCCTGGGCCTCGTTCCGGGAGCGGATCATCGAGATGCCGGACGTGGAGTGGTGCGCGATCACGACCGGGGAGCACGACGCGATGCTGCTCATCCGCGCGGTCGACGTGAGCGGTGTGCACGAGTTCTCGACGGGGGTCATCGCGCAGCTTCCCGAGGTGCGGACCGTGGTCAGCGTCGTCGTGCTCGACGAGGTGATCCGGCGCCCCTACCTGCTGCCCGGCGATCTGCCGGAGCGGCAGACCGAGGTTCCTCTCGGGATGACCCGGTGGACGCCCGCCTCGCCGGGGCGGGATGCGCTCCCGCCGCGCTGAGTCAGGCGGCCGGGATTTCCTCGACGACACTGAGCTGCGGGAGGCCGTGCATCTCGTAGTGCTCCACGAGCCGGATGCGGCCGTCGTCGGTGAGCTCCAGCTCGCTCTCGCCGTCGCCGGTGACCACGGTGCCGTCGGCCTTGAGCACATGGACGAACGAGACCCAGATCGTGTCGCCGGTGCGCGTGCCCACGAACTTCCCGAAGGTGACCGTGTCGCCCTCGTATCCGCCCCAGATCGCGCCGTCCTTTTCGAAGTACTCGAAGACGCTGGGGGCGTCGGGGTCGACGGCGGAGGTTGTGGACGAGACCATGCGGAAGCGTCGGCCGTCGAGGGAGGGGAGGGTGGCGGTGGCAGTCACCCCTCGATTATGGGGGATCGACGGCCGCGGCTCGCGTCGTCGGACGCGGCCGGTACCGTGGTCGCATGGAGTGGATCGCAGACCCCGGCGTCGGCGCGTGGCTGCGGGAGACCCTCGACGACGGTCTGGGGAGCATGCACGCGGTCGTCCCCCGCGGCTTCCCCGCGTACGCCCGGATCTTCCATCCCGCCACGGTACGGCGGAGCCCCACGGCGGCCGACCCGGACGTACGCGTCAGCTGGGCGGAGACTGCCGCGGCCTTCGGTACGACGATGCACGCGGAGGCGCAGTGGCACCGGATCGTGCGCACTCCTGTCGACGCCGATTGGCGGTCCCGCGTCGCTCCGGACGGCCGCGAATTCACCGCACCGACCGAGGGCGCGCTCGACAGCGACCTCGTGGCGATCCTGGCCGGCCACCTCGCCGCCCACACCTCGACGCCGCACGAAGGGGTCGTCGCCCTCTGGGAGGGGTTCGGCGGTCTGGTCGGCTACTTCGGAGACGGGCCGTCCCGCGCCTTCCTCACCTTCAGCGCCGACCCGAACCATCAGGCGATGCTCGACCGGAGCATCCACGACCCGTTCAACAACGCCTTCCGGAAGCCGACCTGGCAGGACGGCATCCTCTCGCGGGAGATCTCCGAGGGGCCGCGGCTGCACCTCCCCGGTCGCGACTACGTGCTGTTCTCCGGCGGCGCCCGGGAATTCGTCGACCCGGAGTGGATCCTGTCCGTGCCCTGGCGCGACCGGGTCGGCGAGGAGCACGGCTTCCCGCCCGCCGCCCAGAGACCGAACATCCTCTGGCCCGCCGATCGCGCCTGGGTGATGGTCTCGGAGGTCGACTACGACTCCACGATCGTCGCGGGCTCGCCCGACCTCATCCGCGCGATCTGCACGGACGAGCGTCTGGAGGCGAAGGCTCTGCGCGCGGGTGCCGACCTCACGTGGGACGCCGACGAGGTCAACCGATGACGTCTCCGCAGGCGTCGGCGTCGTACGATGCGCGGCCCCTCACCGATCCGGTCGACGCGGCCGCCGTCCGCGCCTTCACGGCGGAGCTCCGGTCCCGGCGGACGACCGGAATGGCGGTGTCGTCGATCGTCGCCGTCGTGGCCGTGGCGATCGCCGGGGTCGTACTGCTCCCGATCCTCGCCGCCGTGGTGGTGGCGCTGGCAGCGGGCAGCGGCTCCCCCGCCGCGGCGGCGATCCCCCTCGTGCTCCTCCTGCTGGTGGCGGCGGGGGTCGGGGTGCTCATCGGGATGGGCGTCCGCAACGCGCGCACCGCCCGGTACCGCCTGCACCGTTTCGCGCAAGCCAACGGCATGACGTACGAGCCGCGGGTCGACGATCCTCCGCTCCCTGGCATGATCTTCCACCTCGGCCGCTCGCGTATGGCCACCGACCTGGTCCGCGGCACGAGCCCGCGGTTCGTGGAGTTCGGCAACTATCAGTACACGGTGCAGTCCGGGAAGAACTCGACGACGTATCGCTGGGGCTATGTGGCCGTGAAGCTCGACGTGCCCCTGCCGAACATCGTGCTCGACGCGAAGGGCAACAACGGTTTCGGCTCCAACCTGCCGGCCTCGTTCCAGCGGGCGCAGCGCCTGTCGCTCGAGGGCGACTTCGACCAGCACTTCACCCTGTACTGCCCTGACGGCTACGAGCAGGACGCGCTCTACCTCTTCACGCCCGACATCATGGCGCGCTTCATCGACAACGCCGCGCAGCTCGACGTCGAGATCGTCGACGACTGGCTGTTCCTCTACACGCCCCGCCGCGCCTCCACGCTCGATCCGGCGACCTGGGCCTGGCTGTTCGGGACGGTGGGGGCGCTCCTGACCAAGCTCGACCAGTGGGCACGGTGGCGCGACGACCGCCTCGCCGCCGCTACGCCCGGGGGCCACGCTCTCCCGTTCGCTCCGCCGGCCGGCATGCTCACTCCGCCGCCGGGAGTCGCGCCGCAGGGTCGGCGCCTCAAGCGTACGGGTACCTGGGTCCCGATCCTCGTGGTGATCGGCTTCGCGGTCTTCTGGATGCTCAGCCGCTGGAACTGACGACGAGTCCGATGTGGGGGTGGGTGTCGTTCCGGGGAGCCGACGCCCACCCCATCCCCCCTCGGGATCGAAAGGAATTCGACGTTCCCTCCGCAGTGACGGTTTCACCGTCCCGCCCGCGGTCAGCTGGGGACTGACGCTGCGTGGCGATACCCGGATGGTATACCGGCGGACGTTGCACCCGGTTGCGTTCATGCGCGGGAATGCACTTTCCCGCGCGACGCTCAGCGGTGCATCGAGCTGTCGGCCGCGGCCCCTCTCGCGGTCTCCGCGGCGAGGACCGCGTCGAGCGTCTGCCAGGCGTCCGCAGCGCGCATCGCCTCTCCGACCTGCCGCGCGCGATCCCGGAACGTCGGCTCGGCCAGCACCCGGCGCACGGCTTCGGCCACCTGCCCGGGCTTCGGCGCATTCGTCCGCAGGTTGATGCCCACCCCGGTCCACCCGACTCGGGCGGAGACCTCGACCTTGTCCTCCGTCTGCCCCGCGACCACCAGCGGGACGTCGTGGGCAAGGGCCTGCTGCACCCCGCCGAAACCGCCGTTCGTGACGAACACGTCGACCTCCGGCAGCAGCCGGTCGTAGGGCAGGTACTCGGCGACGCGGACGTTGGCCGGCAGCTCCGCCGGGAGCGCGTCGACAGGGCGCCCACCGGTGGAGACGACCACGAGCGCGTCCGTCGCGGCGAGCCCGGCGATGGTCGGCAGCACGAGCTGACCGAAGTCGGCGTTGGCGATGGTGCCCTGACTGACGTGGATCACGGGCCGCCGTCCGTCCAGGTCGGACCACCACTCGGGCAGCGCCACGCTCGACGACGCCGCGGGCAGGGGGCCGGCGAAGTGCACGGACGCCGGGAGGTCGGGCCGCGGGTACTCGAACGCCGGCACCGAGAACTGCACGTACGCGTCGGCGCGGCCCGCCCAGTCGAGCACGAATCCACCGAGATCGCGGCCGACCGCCTCGCGCGCCATGGCGTCGGCCTCCTTCTGCACGCCGCCGAAGATCACGCGCTCCGCCACGGTACGGAGGAAGGCGTTGCGCACCCGACCGAACGGCCCGCGCATCGGCGTGACTCCGAGCCCGAACGGGGCCGTGTCGACGCTGCGGGCGCCGAGCGGGAAGATCCCGAGGACCACGACCGGGGGCCGTTCGGCCTTCGGCAGCCGCTGCAGCAGCGCCGCACCGACGAACAGCGGTTCGGTGAGGACGGCGTCGACGCGGTTCCGCGCCAGCTCGACGCGCACGGCCTCGAGCTGAGCCCGACCCGGGCGGATGAACAGGGTGCTCATGTCGAAGCGGAGGGCGGCCACCCCGGTGAGACCTTCGCGCTCGGGGAAAGCGCCGTTCGCATCGTCGAGATCGACGTCGGCCTCCGCCGGCAGCGGACGGAACCGCGCGCCCGCCGCGGTCACCTGCTCCTCGTACCGGGTGCTCGTGAGGAAGAGGACGTCGTGCCCGCCCGCGACCAGGTGCCTGGCGACCTGCAGCAGCGGGAGCACATGCCCGTGGGCGGGGGTGCAGGTGAGGAGGTAACGGGACATGGCGGCTCTCTCGATAGGGTTGGTTGTACCGTTGAAGTATTCATCACCCCTAGAGGAAAGTCAATGACGTCGAATGCACGCCCCTACCGCTCCGCCCTGCGGACCCGCCAGGCCGAGGAGACCCGCGCGCGCATCGTCGCGGCAGCCGCCCGCCTGTTCGCCGCGCAGGGATACCAGGCGACGACGATCTCGGCGATCGCCAAGGAGGCCGGGGTCTCCGCGGAGACGGTGAAGACCACGGCGGCGAAGGCGGAGTTGCTCATCGCCGCCTTCGAGGTCACCTTCTCCGGCTCGGAGGCCGCCGAGACCCTCGCCGACACCGAGGCCGGCTCCGGGTTGACGACCCTGCCCGACGACGTCTTCCTCGACGCGGTCATCACGCAGATCGGCGCGGCGAACGAGCGGGGGCATGCCCTCTGGACGGTCCTCCTGGGCGCGGCGCTCTCCGATCCGGTCGTCGATGCCGCCCTCCAGCGCATCCTCGAGAACCGGGCGGCGGACTACCGAGGCTTCGCGGCGGAACTGCAGCGCCGGGGCATCGTCGCCTCGGACCACGACGGCGACGCCCTCGCCGACGTGCTGTCGTTCCTGCTCTCGCCGGAGAGCCACCAGCAGCTCGTCGTGCAGTCCGGGTGGTCGCCGGAGCGCTATCGCTCCTGGCTGCGGAGCGCTGTGCTCGCCGCGGCCTCTCGGGCGGCGTGACGGCTCACCGCGCGGACCAGCCGCCGTCCATCGTGTAGCTCGCGCCGGTCACCATCCCGGCGGCGTCGGCGGCGAGCCAGACGGCGAGGCCGGCGACCTCCTCCGGCTCCACGAGGCGTTTGATCGCGGCTTCGGTGAGGAGCACCTTCTCCAGGACCTCGCTCTCCGGGATGCCGTGCACCCGCGCCTGATCGGCGATCTGCCGCTCCACCAGCGGGGTCCGCACGTAGCCCGGGTTGATGCAGTTGCTCGTGACGCCGCGCGCGGCGCCCTCCAGCGCCGTCACCTTCGACAGACCCTCGAGGCCGTGCTTGGCCGCCACGTAGGCCGCCTTGAACGGCGAGGCTCGGAGACCGTGGACGCTCGACATGTTGATGATCCGCCCGAAGCCCCGCTCGTACATCGCCGGGAGTGCGGCCCGGGTCAGCAGGAACGGCGCCTCGAGCATCAACTGCAGCAGGAGCGAGAACGGGGCGGGGTCGAACTCCTCGATCGGGCTGACGTGCTGCACGCCCGCGTTGTTGACGAGGATGTCGGTGTCCAGGCGAAGCGCGGCCAGTGCATCGCGGTCGGTGAGGTCGACCTGCCACGCCTCCCCGCCGATCTCGTCGGCGAGGGCTTCGGCCGCATCGCCGTCGATGTCGGCGATCGTCACGCGGGCGCCCGCCTGCGCGAAGGCTCTCCCGCAGGCGGCACCGATGCCGCTCGCTCCCCCGGTGACGAGAGCACGACGTCCGTGCAGATCCGTCATGCGGCACTCGCAGCCGCGGTGCGGGCGTTCGCGCGGGCGGCATCCGCGTCGTCGATGGCCTGCAGGGATACGCCCTTCGTCTCCCGCAGCGAGAGCACCGCGATCGCCGTGACGATGCAGGCGAACACGATGTAGAGCGCGATCGGCAGCCAGGAGCCGAAGTCCCGGAGCCACTGGATCGCCAGGATCGGCGCCAGCGACCCGGCGAGGATCGCCGTGACCTGCGACCCCAGCGAGACGCCGGAGTACCGCATCCGCGTCGGGAACAGTTCGGCCATGACCGCCGGCTGCGGCGCGTACATGAACGCGTGGAAGCAGAGGCCGATGGTGACGGCGAGCACGATGAGCACGGGGTTCAGGGTGTCGAACATCGGGAAGGCGAAGAACGCCCAGGTCGCGCTGAGGGTCGCGCCGGTCAGGTACACGGGCTTGCGGCCCCAGCGGTCGGCGAGCCGCCCCGCCTGCGGGATGATCGCGAAGTGCACGACATGCGCGATGAGCAGAGCAAGCAGCAGCTGACTGGTGTCGTACTCGTGGACGGTCTTCAGGTAGACGATCGTGAAGCTGACGACGATGTAGTAGACGATGTTCTCGGCGAAACGGAGACCCATCGCCTGCACGATCCCGATCGGATACCGGCGCAGCACCTCGACGACGCCGTAGGAGGTGGCCTTCTCCGCCTCGACCTGCGCCTTCGCCTCCAGGAAGATCGGAGCCTCCTCGACGTTGCGGCGGATGTAGTAGCCGACGAGCACGATCACCGCGGAGAGCCAGAACGCGATGCGCCAGCCCCACTCGAGGAACGCCGCCGAGCTCATCGCCCACGAGCTCACGAGGAGGACGAGCGTGGCGAGCAGGTTGCCGACCGGAACCGCGGCCTGCGGCCAGCTCGACCAGAACGCGCGCGACCGGTCGGGGCTCTGCTCCGCGACCAGGAGGACGGCCCCGCCCCACTCGCCGCCGACAGCGAAGCCCTGGATGAAGCGCAGCGCGACGAGCATCGCGGGCGCCCAGTAGCCGATGCTCTGGAAGCCCGGGAGACACCCCATGAGGAAGGTCGCGGCGCCGACGATGATGATCGTGGCCTGCAGCGTGGGCTTGCGGCCGAAACGGTCGCCGATCTGACCGAAGACGATGCCGCCGAGCGGCCGCGCGATGAAGCCGACCGCATACGTCACGAAAGCGGCGATGATGCCGTCGAGCGGCGATCCCGTGGCCGGGAAGAAGTAGGTTCCGAAGACGAGGCTGGCGGCGGTCGCATAGAGGAAGAACTCGTACCACTCGACGACGGTGCCGGCCATGGAGGCGGCGACGACGCGCTTGAGCTTCGAGGAGGACGGGGCGGCGGCGGGGTGACCGGAGGCGCGGGTGGGGGCGGTCATTTCTCTGCTTTGGTGTCGACGGTGACACATCCGTTCCAGTGTCGGCGCCGGCCCGACTTGCAGCAATGCCCAGTGCCGCGCAGTGGCTGTGCATAATTGCAGCATGGATGCGGCAAAGAGGCCTCGTGCAGACGATCTGCTCGTGCTGCTCGCCGTCGCCCGCACCGGCCGGTACACGAGCGCCGCCGCCCACCTCGGTCTCGATCACACGACGGTGGCGCGCCGCATCGCCGCCCTGGAGGACGCGCTCGGCGGACGGGTCGTCGCGCAGTCCGCGTCCGGGTGGGAACTCACCGATCTCGGGCGCACCGCCGCCGAGACCGGTGGACGCATCGAGGCCGCGCTGTCCCAGCTCGACTCCGCCCCCGGCGAGACTCCTGATCCGATCGCCGGCGTCGTGCGCATGTCCGCCACCGACGGCTTCAGCGCCTACATCGCCGCCCCCGCGATCGCAGAGCTGCGCCGAGCGCACCCACGGCTGACCGTCGAGATCATCGCCGCCACGCGGAGGGCCGCCGAGCACCGCGCCGGGCTCGACCTGGAGGTGGTCGTGGGCGCGCCGCAGACCCGCCGCGCGCAGGCCGTGAAGCTCGGCACGTACACGCTCGGCATGTACGCCTCCCGGGACTACCTCGGCCGCACCGGCACCCCGGCATCGCGTGCCGAGGTGGAGCAGCACCAACTCGTGTACTTCGTCGACTCGATGCTCCAGGTGGACGCGCTCGACCTTCCGCGCCGCCTCGTTCCCGGCATGCAGGACGGACTCACCTCGACCAACGTCTTCGTGCACGTCGAGGCCACCCGCGCGGGAGCCGGGATCGGCCTGCTCCCCTGCTTCGCGGCCGACCGGCACCCGGATCTCGTGCGCCTGCTGCCCGAGGTCTTCGCCGAGAAGCTCCCGTACTACATGGTCGCGCGGCCCGAGTCGCTGCGGCTCCCCGCGGTCGCGGCGCTCGCCGAGGCCCTGCGCGCCCGCATGCGTGCCGCGAAGGCGATGCTCGACGGGGCCGGCTGAGCGCCGGTCAGAGCAGCTCGGCCACGAGGGTCTCGATGCGGCCGCGGATATCGTCGCGGATCGGCCGGACGGCATCGATTCCCTGGCCGGCGGGGTCGTCGAGCACCCAGTCCTCGTAGCGCTTGCCGGGGAAGAACGGGCACGCGTCACCGCAGCCCATCGTGATCACGACGTCCGACGCCTGCACGGCGTCGGTCGTGAGCACCTTCGGCTGCTCGGCCGTGATGTCGATGCCGACCTCGCCCATCGCCGCCACCGCGACGCGGTTGATCTCGGCAGCGGGCATCGACCCGGCGGAGCGCACCTCGATGCGGTCGCCGGCGAGGTGCCGGAGGAAGCCGGCGGCCATCTGCGAGCGCCCCGCGTTGTGGACGCAGACGAAGAGGACGGAGGGTCGGTGCGGTGCGTTCACGGGGCCAGCGTATCCCGTTCGAATCGCCTGATTGGCTGCATCTCCGGCCGAAACGGGACCAATCGGGCGACTCGAAGGATCAGAAGCCGTGCTCCGCGGCGAACGCCCGCAGGACGCCGTCGGTGCCGTCGCCACCGAGGAAGGTCGAGGTCTGCAGCGTCACCGTGTCGGTGAAGCCGTTCGGGCCTGGCACGGTGATCTCCAGCGGGTACGTGCCGCCGAACGCGGGGATCCGCGGGACCTCGTCGCCATCCGCGAGAGCGCGAGCCTCGAGGAACGCCGTGCTGACGTCCACACCGTGGATCCGGTACACCGTGTCGGCAGGGAGGAGCTCGACCCCGCTCGCGTCCAGCCCGAACTCGTCCTCAGACGTGACGATGGCGTAGTCGTCCGCACCCCCCTCGCTCTGGCTGGTCCGTCGGAGCTCGACCGTGTCGGTGTGCTCGGCGCCCGCCATCTCGTAGGTCACACTCGCGGTTCCGCTCTCACCGTCGTCCGACGCGGTCACGTCATCGACGGAGAGGATCTTCGGCCGGTCCTCGATCTGGGGGTAGACGCCGCTCGGGGTGAGCAGCAGCGCCAACGGCTGGGCGAGGTCCACGGCGGGAGAGAGCTCCTCGGCCGCACCCTTCTCGTCCCCGGCGGCGAGAAGGGCGAAGAAGGACTGCACGGAGGACCGGACACCGTCCTCCGCGGAGAAGAGCTCGGAATCGGTCGACGACGGCGCCGGGGTCGGCGGTGACGAGGGCCCGCAGCCCGCCAGCACGAGAGCGAGGCCGAGAGCCGGCGCGAGGATGATCGGCAGACGCCTCCACCGAGACGGGGATGAACTCACATGCACCTCAGATCGTCGCCGTGGGCCACGAGCCACTGGGGAACCCGGTCAGGTTGGCCATATCCTGCTTGAGCTGGTCGGAGAGATCCTTCGATGCCGTGAAGTTCTTTCCCAGCTGCTCGCCGAGGTCGACGGCGACCCGGGCCAGGTTGGTGCAGACGGTGGTGATCTTGGGAACCGCGTCCAGCCACTCCAGGGGGTCGGCGGTGACGAAGCTCGCCGCCGCATCCACCTGATCGAGCAGATAGGTGAGCAGTCGGGCTCCGAACTCGATCCAGGCATCCAGGATCTTCTTCGCGTAGTCGGCGAGGAAGTTCATCATCGAGTCCGTGTAGCCGGCGAGGGTGTCGATGGCCATCAGCTGGCGGGCCGCGAGGTCCGAGTAGCCGTCGCCCGTGGAACCCTTCCACGAGGTGTCGGCCTTGAGGTAGCTGTCGCTGACCGTGGTCTTGGACGACGTCACCTTCCGCTTGACCTCGAGCCAGTCGTCGCGCTTGGCGTACATGGCGAACGGGTTGCCGGGGCTCAGGTACTGCGCCATGGTCTCCATGAACGCGTTGAACTGCTCGACCGCCTCGTTCAGCTTCTTGACGACCTCCTCCATCGCCTTCCGGAAGAAGTCCATGAACCTGTCCCAGAGGCTCATGTCGTCTTTTCGGGAGTTGTAGGCGTTCGCACAGTCGTCGAGCCCGACCCTCGCCTCTTCGATGCCGTCCCTGATATTCGTGACGAGGGTCGTGAACGATCCCTCGTCGGTCGGCGTGACGAATGCTCCTACCATCATCGTGTCCTCTCCGGTATGTCGCCGGCGGTTGTGAGCGTCGGGGTCAGCCCTGGTCCAGCAGCCACTGCGAGTAGCCGTCGGCTTCCTCGTATCGTCTCTTGGTGTCGAGCAGCTTGTCCGAGATCTCGGTGAAGACCGTCGGCGCGCGATCGGCCAGGCCCTGGATCGTCGTGTGGGCCTCGTTGTAGTTGGCCTCCGCCCCGAGCATGTGCCCGATGCCGTCCATCTCATACATGGCCAACCGGCATCCTGCGACGATGGTCTTCGCCGCGCTGAACGTCTCGGCGAGGTCGCTCCACGCCAGCGCATCGGCGCGCAGATCCTCCAGCGCGGCTTCATAGTCCTCGTAGCTCATCGTGCAGCTCTCCGTCTTCTCGGCGATCAGCGGGCGTCACGCACGGAGTTCACGACCCCGGCGAGATCGGGAAGGTCTCTGAGGAGCGAAGCGCGCCGCTCGCCGAGCCAGCCTCTGGCTCGCTCGAAGAGTTCGATGATCTCCCCCGCCAGGGCCTGCTCGGAGACGAACTGCACGTTGGTCGGGTCGATCGTGAGCGCCCGCGGCGCGCCGCCGACCAGCTCCATGCTCACGTTCCCCGACGGACTGCGCAGCACCGAGGATTCGGCCGTCGCGGACCTCACCGCCTCCCGGTAGACCCGGAGCTCGGCGAACCCCGAAAGCAGGGTGCCGAGCTCGGCCCGCAGGGCGGACATATCGAGGGACTCCGCGTCCGGTGATGGGATCGGCGGGACGGGGCGCTCGTCAGACGTCGCGAACACGAAACCCTCGTCCTCAAGCTCGGCGATCGTGTTCTGCCTGGCCGCCGCGCTCGCCTGACGGAGACGGAGGACCACCGGGCCCAGCTCCTGCGCCGGGATCCGACGCCACCAGGACGGAGCCAGACGGAGCGTGCGAAGGACGCCATCAGCATCGACGGAGGCGCTGACCGTGTCGCTGTCGTCCGACACCAGCCAGATGCTCGGATCTTCTTCGACGAGTGTGGCCAGACGCCCCTGCACGGTCTCGTGTTCCGCCATCACTCGCTCCACATCCGGCGCACCGACTGCTCGGCGCTCGTGAACGTCTCGTTCGAGAGTTGGGTGTTGTCGCGAATGCGTCCGAGCTCGGCGCGCATCGCTTCCATGCTGCGATTCCAGTCGGTCTGGGCGCGGAGATACGCGCGCTGCGCTTCCCCTGTCCACTGACTCGACAGCACGTCGAGCGATGCAGTCAGTTCGGCCAGGATCCGCTCGATCTCGTTCACCCCGCGGGTCATCCCGCCCACGGCGACGTCGATCTGCGTGCCGCCGATCCTGATGTCTCCGCCCATCGCCCAGTTCCCCCCTCAGCGTCGTTGCCACCCCTTTCGGGGCACGACCCCGACTCTACGGGAGGGCGTCGGTCTTGTTCAAACATCACGCGCACATCTTCGCCCGCGATTGATGCGGCGCCGGCTCAGCGGAGCCCGATGGGCGCCCGCTCGGTACGCGAACGGTGACGCCGCCGGAACATCTCGACCGAGGACCGACGTTGGTAACGTGAGCGGATGTCGCCGCGCCCGCTGCTGCCCCGTGCCGCCCCACGGAGCACCGGCCTCTCGTCCGCAGCCGTGGGGGCGATGATCGACGCCATCGACGCGGCGGGCATCGAAGGGCACTCGGTGATGGTCGTGCATCGAGGAGCCGTGGTCGCGGAAGGGTCGTGGACGCCCTACTCCGCGGACCGGCCACAGCTGCTCTACTCGGTCACGAAGTCGGTCACCGCGATGGCCGTCGGTCTGGCCATCGACGACGGCCTGCTCGCCCTCGACGACCGCGTGGTCGACCTGCTCCCGGAGCGCGCTCCCCGTGAGGCCTCCCGGCAGGCCGGCCGTCTGACGGTGCGCCACCTCCTGGCGATGACCGCAGGGCACGGAACCGACACGCTCGCCGACGCCTGGGATCGGGAGCCCCGCGACCTCGTCCGTGGCTTCCTCTCCGTCCCCTTCGCCGCGCCAGAGGGAACGCAGCACACGTACGACAATGCAACGACCTTCGTCCTCGCGCGGATCGTGGAGAGGGTCACCGGGAGAGACCTCGCCGAGTACCTCGACGATCGACTGTTCGGACCGATGGGCATCGACGACGCGGAGTGGGATCGCGTCGGCGGCGGCGCCGTCTTCGGGTTCCACGGGCTGCACCTCCGCATCGAGGCCCTCGCCGCCATCGGGGAGCTCCTCCGACAGAGTGGGGCGTGGCGGGGCCGCCAGCTCCTGCCCCGGCGATGGGTCGAGCTCATGACCACGAAGCACATCGACAGCCGCCACTACGGGGAGGACGAGCACGGCGCCGACTTCCTCTCCGGGTACGGTTTCCAGATCTGGCTGGCCCGCGACGGCTTCCACGCCAACGGCGCCTTCGGGCAGCACTGCATCGTGTTCCCCCGCGACGAGCTCGTCATCGCGCTGACCTCGGCCCAGTACACGATCGGCCAGGCGCAGGAGGTGATCGACGCCGCCCGGAACCTCCTCGTCGGACTCGGGCACCCGGACCCCGCCGCAGACGACCAGGCGCTTGCCGCACGGCTGCAGAGCCTCGCGCTGGCTCCGGTGGTCGGGAACGCGGGGGCGGTGACAGCGGTATCGGCGGTCGTGCACTGTCCGCCCGAGGCTTCTGCCGTACCGCCCGGTACCCGCGTGGCTCTCGAGCCGTGCGGCGACGGATGGCACCTGCGGCTGAGCGGCGTGGGCACCGTCCTGGTCGGACGCAGCCACTGGGCCGAGAGCAGCCCTCGAGGCCGGGCCGTCTGCGCCAGCGGAGGCTGGAGCGGCGGAGTCTTCGTCGCCCAGCTCTTCCTCGTCGACACTCCCCACCACCTCACCCTGTCGCTCGACCCCGGCACCGGCCGCGCGGACCTGATCTGGGACACCGTCCCCCTCACGACGCCGGAGCTGCGACGCCACCTGACTTCACCGCTGATGACCCGCCCCGATCACGGCTGAGCGCGATACGGCGTTCGACTCACGCCGTGACGCCGAAGTGCGCGAGTTCGGCCTCGTCGAGCATCCGCGAGCGGATGAGGAACCGCATCCCCGTCGGGCCTTCGACACTGAACCCGGCACCGCGACCCGGGACCACGTCGATCGTCAGGTGGGTGAATTTCCAGTACTCGAACTGCGAGGCCGACATGAACACTTCGACAGGGTCGTCGAGTCCGACGTCGAGGGCGCCGAGGAGCACGTCCCCGGGACCGGTGAGGAACATCCCGATCGGATAGCACATGGGTGCGGAGCCGTCGCAACAGCCTCCGGACTGGTGGAACATGAGCGGGCCGTGCTGCGCCGTGAGTTCACGGACGAGGGCAGCGGCGGCCTCGGTCACCGCGACGCGGGCGGGCGTGGACGTGTCGGACACGGGAGCGTCCTTCCGGAGAACCCCGGGTGCCGGACAGAGCGTTGAGCGCTGGCAGACACCCGGGTGGGCGGATCAGAAGAAGCCCATCGGGCCTTCCGCGTACGAGACGAGGAGGTTCTTCGTCTGCTGGTAGTGGTCGAGCATCATCTTGTGGTTCTCGCGGCCCACACCCGACTGCTTGTATCCGCCGAATGCGGCGTGCGCCGGGTACTGGTGGTACGTGTTCGTCCAGACGCGACCGGCCTCGATCGCGCGGCCCGCACGGTATGCGGTGTCGCCGCTTCGGCTCCAGACCCCGGCGCCCAGGCCGTACAGGGTGTCGTTCGCGATCGAGATCGCGTCGTCGAAGTCGTCGAACGACGTCACCGAGAGCACCGGACCGAAGATCTCCTCCTGGAAGATCCGCATATCGTTCGTCCCCTCGAACACGGTCGGCTGCACGTAGAAGCCCTCGCTGAGGTCGCCGCCGAGGTCGGCACGCTCGCCTCCCGTGAGCAGCCGCGCGCCGCCCTGC
This sequence comes from Zhihengliuella sp. ISTPL4, assembly GCF_002848265.1. GTDB lineage: Bacteria > Actinomycetota > Actinomycetes > Actinomycetales > Microbacteriaceae > Microbacterium. The sequence continues at coordinate 2,669,360 of NZ_CP025422.1, read as the reverse complement.
TTCCCGATGTCGATGTAGCTGAGGATCTTCTCGAGCTGATCGTTCGAGGCCTGCGCGCCGATCATGGTCGCGGGGTCGAGAGGATCGCCCTGCACGACCTTCTTCACTCGCTCGAGGCCGTCGGCGAGGAAGCCGTCGTAGATCGAGCGCTGGATGAGTGCGCGCGACGGGCAGGTGCAGACCTCGCCCTGGTTGAGCGCGAACATCGTGAACCCTTCCAGCGCCTTGTCGTAGAACGGGTCGCTCGTGGAGCGGGCGACGTCCTCGAAGAACACGTTCGGGCTCTTGCCGCCGAGTTCCAGGGTGACGGGGATGAGGTTCTGCGAGGCGTACTGCATGATGAGGCGGCCGGTCGTGGTCTCCCCGGTGAAGGCGACCTTGCGGATGCGCTTGTGCTGCGCGAGCGGGGCGCCGGCCTCGATCCCGAAGCCGTTCACGATGTTCACGACACCGGCCGGCAGCAGGTCGCCGATGATGTCGAACAGGAACAGGATCGACGCGGGCGTCTGCTCCGCGGGCTTGATGACGATGCAGTTGCCCGCGGCGAGCGCCGGCGCCAGCTTCCACACGGCCATGAGGATCGGGAAGTTCCAGGGGATGATCTGCCCGACGACGCCGAGCGGCTCGTGGAAGTGATACGCGACGGTGTTCTCGTCGAGTTGGCTGATGCCACCCTCCTGCGCGCGGAGTACCCCGGCGAAGTAGCGGAAGTGGTCGATCGCGAGCGGGATGTCGGCGGCGAGGGTCTCCCGCACGGGCTTGCCGTTCTCCCACGTCTCCGCGACAGCGATCTCCTCGAGGTGCTGCTCCATCCGGTCGGCGATGCGGTTGAGGATCACGGAGCGCTCCGCCGGGCTGGTCTTACCCCAGCTCGCGAACGCCTTCCAGGCGACGTCGACCGCGCGGTCGATGTCCTCCACGGTGCCGCGGCCCACCTCGGTGAAGGGCTTGCCGTTGACCGGGCTGATGTTCTCGAAATACTGGCCCTTGGCGGGCTCGACCAACTCGCCGCCGATGTAGTGGCCGTACCGAGGCCGGTAGTTCGCGATCGCTCCGGGCTGCCCGGGAGCGGCGTAGGCGAGGGACACGTCTTCTTCGACGATGGTCATGGGGGTCTCCTTCGACGGGGGCGCCGTGGCATCGATGCCGCGGTGTTCCCTCGACGCTAGGCCGCTCCCCGTTGCACTCCGGTGCGCAACGTTGCAGCCGGTTGCACCCCGTTCAGCGGAGTGAGGAAACGAAGGAGCGGAAGCGCTGGGCCATGGCGGCCGGGGCTTCCGCGATCGTGAAGTGCCCGCCGCGGTCCAGACGCTCGAACACCCGCAGGTCACGGTAGAAGGACCTCGCGAGGGACTCCGGATAGTCGTGCTCATGACGCTGCACGAAGACCGCGGCCGGCACGACGACGGGCGGCATGGCGTCCGGGGTGTCGGCTCCCTCGTAATAGGGACGGAACGACGACGCGATGCTGCCGGTGACCCAATAGATCATCGCCTCGGTCAGGATGCGCTCACGCGAGATGACCGTCTCCACGGCCGAGGGATCGGCCCCCTCGGTGTCGGCCCACTCCGACAGCTTCTCCGCGATCCAGGCGAGCAGCCCGGCCGGCGAATCGTTGAGGGCGGCCGCCAGGGTGTCGGGACGGGCCCACTGCACGTGCCCGTAGGAACCGTTGGGTCCGTGCTCGGCGTCGAGACGGGCGAAGAACGCGCGCACCTCGGGGTCGTCACTCGCCGCCCGCTCCTCCGGCGTGCCGAAGTGCGCGTGAGTGGCGACGATGCCGGCGACCTGATCCGGATACGTGGTCGCGATCAGATCGCTGACGTTGGCAGACACGTCCTCGCCGTAGGTGATGTAGCGCCGGTAGCCGAGGACGTCGGTCATGAGACGGTGCATCGTTTCGGCGAAGCGTCCCTCGTCGGCCGGGCCGTCCGCGTACGGCGGCGAGAATGCGAAGCCGGGGAGGCTCGCGACGACGACGTGGAAGTCCGGGAGCAGCGCCGCGGCGTCGAGCTGCAGGGCGAACGTGTGGGGCCAGCCGTGCATGATGAGGAGCGCCGGCGCCTCCGCGCGCTCGGACCGGAGGTGCGCGAAGTGGATGTCGGTGCCGTCGACGTCGGCGAGGAACTGCGGGAACCCCGCGAGCCACGCCTCGCGCTCACGCCAATCCCACGCCGCCCAGGTGTCGATGAGTTCGCGCAGCCAGGCGGCATTCATCCCGGAGGGCATGCGCCGCGGCGAGTCATCGAGGAATCTCGTGCGGCGCAGACGATCGCGGAGATCGGTCAGCACGTCGTCGGACACATGCAGCCGGAAGGGCCGGATCTCGGTCATGGCCGGACGCTACTCCGCCCCACCGACAATCCGCTCGATCCGGGTGACGAGGCCGGCACGACGCGGCGAGCGCGCGGGCAGCATCTCCAGCGCGAGCCGCAGCACCTCCGCGTCCTCGCTCCCCTCCGGCGTGTCCGCGTAGGCGAGGAGCACGTCGAGGCTCGCTCCGGACAGCATCACCTCACGGAGCGCCGCGCGGACCGCGCCGCGGAACTCCTCGACGCCGGGCGACGTCGATTCCGGCAGCACGGGACCGCGGTAGGCCGTGAGCGCGACCCGGTGCGCCCCCCGATCGAGGAGGGACAGGAGATCGTGGGCGTCGGTCTCCAGCGGCACGGGGAGACGATACGGCCGGGACTCCGGCACCAGGTCGGGAGCCGCGCGCTCCAGCACTCTGCGCAGCCGTACCATCTCCGGTCGCAGCGTGTCCGGTGAGACCCCCGGTCCGTAGACGAGCTCGGCGAGGCGGTCGGCGGAGAGTCCCTGGCGGTGCACGGCGAGCATCAGCAGGATGGCGGCGTGGCGGGCGCTCAGCTCGGTCATCAGCTCTCCGTGCGCCGACGCGGTCTCCAGACGGGCGCGGTCGCGTCCCAGGACGTGCATCCGCGCGCGGGCGGTGGGAGCCGATGGCGTCCTCCCCGGCAGGCGGCGGGTCGTGGCCTCCGTGCGTCCCCGCAGCCGGGCGACCAGGAGCTCGGACTCGACGGCCCGCGCGGTGGCGTCGACGAGCAGCCGCGCCTGCGGGGTCACGACCTCCGTCCCGCCGGTGATGTCGATCACCCCGAGGACGCGCCGGGTCTCCGGATCGCGCACGGGCGCCGCGCTGCACGACCACGGGTGCACGAGACGGTTGTAGTGCTCGGCCCCGCGGATCTGCACCGAACGCTCCAGCGCGAGCGCCGTGCCAGGGGCACTGGTGCCGACCGCATCCTCCGCCCAGTTCGCACCGGCCACGAACCCCATGCCCTCCGTGAGCGACCGGAGTTGGGCGTCCCCCTCGATCCACAGCAGCCGCCCCGCCTGGTCGCCCACGGCGATCACCACCCCGGAGTCCTCGGGGTCGCCGGGCAGCAGCAGCGCGCGGATCATGTCCATCGCGGAGGCGAGCGGATGAGCGAGACGATACGCATCGAGCTCGTCCTCGTGGAGGTCGAGCGGCGGCAGCCCCTCCGGACCGACACGACGGCGCCAGGACCGCTCCCACGACTCCCGCACGAGTGGACGGACCTCGCGGAGCCGATGGTCGTCGAGGTTCCCGGCGATGAGCTCCTCGTGGGCACGCTCGACCAGGAGGCGAGACGCCGTCGGCGACGCCTCTCGCGGATCGTGCCACGTCGCAGACACGCGATCTCCGTTCCTGGAGCCTGGAGCGTGCCCTCAGTGTACGAGCAGGATCAGCTCGGCGGAACAGCGACGCCGCGGAGCGGTCAGGGCAGGAGCCCGGCGACGAGGTCGTCGATGACGTCGTCCGTCGAGGTCTCCGGGTCGATGGATGTCGTGAGCCGATCGAGCAGCAGGCCGTCGATCGCGTAGTGGAACAGCGCGATCTCGCGGCGGCCGCCGGGAAGACCTGCGGCGACGTTGAAGGCGACGTCCGCGTCGAAGCCGGCCCGCTGCCAGGCACCGAGCAGGGCCGCGAGGTCAGGGCGGCGGGCGCTCTCGAGGCGCACCGCGAACAGTGCGAGGGTGACGTCGCGGTCGGCCGTGAGGCGCCGCACGATGTCCCGGATGTAGTCCGCGAACAGCGCGCGGCTGGGGGTGATGTCCGCCCGTCGCCTCAGGTCCTCCGGCGTCGGGGCCAGCCGCTCCCCGATGCGGTCGACGAGTCCCTCGATCAGGGCATCCCTGCTGCGGAAGTAGTTCGATGTCGTGCCGCCGGGCACCTGCGCCTCGGCGTCGACGGCCCGGTGCGTGAGCCCCCGCGACCCTTCGCGAGCCAGGACGGCCAGAGCGGCGTCCGCGAGCTGGCGACGACGCGCCTCGTTCCTCACCATGCAGCCACCCTAGCGTAATCACTACACCTGTTGTACTGTCAACTGCGACAGATGTAGTGATTGGAGAATGATGCGAGAACTCGTGTACTACGCCGCCGTGACCCTCGACGGCTTCATCGCCGGCCCCGACGGGGAGTTCGACGCCTTCCTCATCGAAGGCGACCACATGGACGGCATCAACGCCCGGTTCGCCGACACCCTGCCGACCGTGGCCGCCGAGGCCCTCGGCATCCCCCAGCGCAACGAGATGTTCGACACCGTGCTGATGGGCTGGAACACCTACGAGGTGGGCGGACTGCCGAGCCCCTACCGGCACCTGCGGCAGATCGTCTTCAGCCGCACGCGATCGGTCGAGGCGGAGAACCTCACGGTCACCTCCGAGGACCCGCTGGAGGTCGTGCGCCGACTGAAGCAGGAGGACGGCGGGGCGATCTGGCTGTGCGGCGGCGGAACCCTCGCGGCGGCGCTGGCAGAGGAGATCGACCGCCTCGTGCTGAAGCGGCAGCCGCTCCTCTTCGGCTCCGGGATCCCCCTCTTCGGTGATCGGCCGTACCGCCCCGAGCGATTCGACGCCGTGGAGACCACCGCCTACGACTCCGGTGTCGTGTTCACCGAGTACGTGCGCCGACGAGAGGGTTGACCCCCGCAGCGTCGGGGTCCGAGCGGTGCATAGCCGGTCCGGGCCCCGATGGCAATGCCGTTCTCGGATCCGCCTCCGATTCCTATCGTGGTCGCATCACGAGTCAGGAGGCGCCATGAACGTCCACACCCCCACCAGCACTGGCTCCTCGCAGCGCGCCGACGCGGCCCACCCCGTCGCGACCGAGCCGGCCTGCGAGCGGATCGACTTCGACCGGTACGTCGTCTCGCACGACGCCCCCGTCGGATACATCGAGGTCGTGCCGCCGCTCTATGTCTGCTACCTCGGACACCCGTATCCTCGGGCTGTGGAGATCGCTCAGGTGTACGACTACGACCATGCCGTCAGCATCGTCAGTGCCATGGCCGCGGGTTCGCGCGACCACGCCCTCGCCGGATGAGCCGGGAGGTCTGGCCCGGGTCCGCGTACCCGCTGGGGGCCACCTTCGACGGTCAGGGCACCAACTTCGCCCTCTTCAGCGAGGGCGCCGAGCGTGTGGAACTCTGCCTCTTCGATGAGGCCGGCCGCGAGACACGGGTGCCGCTCACCGAGGTCGATGCGTTCGTCTGGCACGGATACCTGCCCACGGTGCAGCCGGGACAGCACTACGGCTACCGCGTCCACGGACCGTACGACCCGGCTCAGGGCCGGAGATTCAACCCGAACAAGCTGCTCCTCGACCCGTACGCGAAGGCCGTCGACGGCGAGATCGCCTGGGGACAGTCCCTGTTCGGCTATGACTTCGGCGACCCGGATTCTCGCAACGACGACGACTCGGCCGCCGCGATGGCGAAGGGCGTCGTCGTCAGTCCGTTCTTCGAGTGGGGCGGCGACCGCCCGTCGAAGACGCCGTACGCCGAGACGGTCATCTACGAGGCCCACGTGAAGGGGCTCACCCAGCGACACCCGGACGTCCCGGAGGAGTTGCGGGGCACTTACGCCGGCATCGCGCATCCCGCGGTCATCGAGCATCTGCAGCGTCTCGGGGTCACCGCCCTCGAGTTGATGCCGGTCCACCAGTTCATCAACGACTCGGTGCTGCAGGACAAGGGTCTGTCGAACTACTGGGGCTACAACACCCTCGGCTTCTTCGCGCCGCACAACGCCTACGCCGCCAGCGGACAGGCCGGTCAGCAGGTGCAGGAATTCCGGGCGATGGTGCGCGCACTCCACGAGGCCGGCATCGAGGTCATCCTCGACGTGGTCTACAACCACACGGCGGAGGGCAACCACCTCGGCCCGACGCTCTCGATGCGCGGCATCGACAACGAGGCGTACTACCGGCTCGAAGAAGACAAGCGGTACTACACGGACTACACCGGGACCGGCAACAGCCTCAACGCCGGCAACCCGCACGCCCTGCAGCTGCTCATGGACTCGCTGCGCTACTGGGTGACCGAGATGCACGTCGACGGGTTCCGGTTCGACCTCGCGGCGACCCTCGCCCGCGAGTTCTACGACGTCGACCGCCTCGCCGCCTTCTTCGAGCTCGTGCAGCAGGATCCGATCGTCTCGCAGGTGAAGCTCATCGCCGAGCCGTGGGACATCGGCCCCGGTGGCTATCAGGTCGGCAACTTCCCGCCGCAGTGGACCGAGTGGAACGGCAAGTACCGCGACACCGTGCGCGACTTCTGGCGCGGCGAGCCGCAGGCGCTCGGCGAGTTCGCCTCCCGCCTCACCGGGTCCGCCGACCTGTACGAGCACTCGGGCCGGCGTCCCGTCGCCTCCATCAACTTCGTCACCGCGCACGACGGCTTCACACTGCGCGACCTCGTCTCCTACAACGAGAAGCACAACGAGGACAACGGCGAGGACAACAACGACGGCGAATCCCACAACCGCTCCGACAACATGGGCGCGGAGGGACCGACCGACGACATCGACATCAACCGACGCCGTGCGCGTCAGCAGCGGAACTTCCTCGCAACGCTGCTGCTGTCGCAGGGCGTGCCGATGATCTCCCACGGCGACGAGCTCGGACGCACGCAGCACGGCAACAACAACGGTTATGCGCAGGACAACGAGCTCACCTGGATCGACTGGGAGGCCGCCGATATGCCGCTCGTCGAGTTCACCTCGGCGGTCGCGCGGCTTCGCCACGAGCACCCGACCTTCCGCCGCAGCCGCTTCTTCGACGGACGCCCGGTCGCGGATGAGGACGGCGAGCGCATCCCCGACGTCGTGTGGCTGCGACCCGACGGGGCCCGTATGACCCCGGAGGACTGGGACTCCGGCTTCGGGCGCTCGGTGGGCATGTTCCTGAACGGCCGCGGGATCCGCGAGAACGACCGGCGGGGGCGGCCCGTGGAGGACGTCAACTTCCTCGTCTACTTCAACAGCGGGGACGAGCCCGTCGACATCACTCTGCCGGATGACCGGCACGGCACGGAATGGCTCGTCGCGGTGGACACCGCCGGCGAAGTCGGCGACCGGAACCTCCGGGCGCGCGACACCGTGCCCCTCGAAGGCAAGGCCATGCTCGTGCTCCAGGAGATCGACGGCGAGCCCGTCGACACCGACGACTCCGTCGACGCCTCGCTCCGCGCGCAGAGCGAGCAGGCCGCGTCATGACCGACAGACCGGTCTCCACGTATCGTCTGCAGATCAGCGACCGCTTCCCCCTGGACGCCGCGGCGGACCTGACCGGTTACATCGCCGAGCTGGGGGCCTCCTGGGCCTACCTGTCGCCGCTGCTGGCGGCGACCAGAGGCTCGAATCACGGGTACGACGTCGTCGACCACGGGCGCGTCGATCCCGATCGCGGCGGCGAGGAGGGTCTCGTGCGCTTCGCAACGGCCGCGCGGGCAGCCGGGCTCGGCATCCTCGTCGACATCGTGCCCAACCACGTCGGCGTCGCCGTACCCCGACAGAACCGCTGGTGGTGGGAGGTGCTGCGCCTCGGCAGGAACACCCGCCACGCGGCCGCGTTCGACATCGACTGGGCCGCCGGCGGCGGACGACTCCTGCTGCCGCTGCTCGGCGCGGTACCGGACGAGGTGATCGCGAACGGTGAGCTCGTCGTGGACCCGACCCCGGCCGAGGACGCGCCCGACGGCGTCCTGCGCTACTTCGACCATGAGCTGCCACTGGCCCCGGGAACCGCAGCGCTGGCGGACGATCTCCCGGCGCTGTTGGACGCCCAGCACTACGAGCTGCGGTTCTGGCAGGACCAGAACACCGACCTCGCGTACCGCCGGTTCTTCGCGGTGTCCGAACTCGCCGGCATCCGGGTGGAGCGACCGGAGGTCTTCGCCGAGTCCCACCGGGAGATCCTGCGCTGGATCCGGGAGGGTCTCGCGGACGGCCTGCGGGTGGATCACCCGGACGGCCTCGTCGACCCCGGAGCGTATCTGGAGCAGCTCGCCGACGCGACCGGACGCGCCTACACGCTCGTCGAGAAGATCCTGGAACCGGGCGAGGCGCTCCCCGCGTGGTGGCGGACCGACGGCACCACCGGGTACGACGCGCTGGCCGAGCTCGACCGCCTGTTCGTCGAGGCGAAGGGCGTGGCGGCGCTGGACCGGCTGGACGCCCGGCTCCGCGCCGAGACCGGCCTCCCGGACGCACCGCCGTGGCACGACCTCATCCACGACACGAAGCGGATGATCGCGGACACGCTCCTGACCGCCGAGGTGCGCCGGCTCGTGCGCACGCTTCCCCACGGCATCGTGCAGGCGGACGACGCTCTGGCCGAGCTGCTCGCCTGCTTCCCTGTGTATCGCTCGTACCTCCCGGAGGGCCGCGAGCATCTGCGCGCCGCCTTCGCGGAGGCCCGACGGCGACGCCCCGACCTGTCGTCCGCGTTCGCAGCGCTGGAGCCGCTGCTGAACGATCCGCACCTCGAGGTCGCACAGCGATTCCCCCAGGTGAGCGGTGCCGTGATGGCGAAGGGCGTGGAGGACACCGCGTTCTACCGGTTCACCCGCCTCGGGACGCTGACCGAGGTCGGCGCCGACCCGTCGATCCCCGCCCTGTCGGTCGAGGAGTTCCACGACGCGCAGCGGGCACGACTGGCGGCCTGGCCGCACTCGATGACCACGCTCTCCACGCATGACACGAAGCGCTCGGAGGACGTGCGGGCACGCCTGTCGGTGCTCTCGGAGATCCCGGAGCGTTGGGCCGAAGTGCTGACGGAGCTCCGCGCCGTTGCCACCACCGGACACGGGCCGCTCGACGCGCTAATCTGGCAGGCGGCGGTCGGCGCGTGGCCACTGCCCTCCGACCGGCTCCTCGCCTACGCCACGAAGGCCGCGCGCGAGGCGGCGGAGGGGACGAGCTGGCAGCATCCGGATGCGGCGTTCGAAGAGGGCCTGGCCGCGATCGCCCGGTCTGTCGAGGGCGAGGCCGCCCCGATCCTCGACGGATTCGTGGCCGAGATCGTCGATGCCGGACGCTCCAACTCCCTCTCCGCCAAGCTGCTGCAGCTCACCGGCCCCGGCGTGCCCGACGTATACCAGGGCAGCGAGCTGTGGGACCTCTCCCTCGTCGACCCGGACAACCGTCGCCCGGTCGACTTCGCGCTGCGGGCCCGGATGCTGCGGGAACTCGACGCAGACCATGCCAGGGGCATCGTGCCGCCGATCGACGACTCCGGTGCCGCGAAGCTGCTGGTGACCTCGCGGGCGCTGCGGCTGCGCCGGGACAACCCGGAGCTGTTCCGCTTCTACCGGCCGGCCGTGGTGGAAGGCGAGGCCGCACCACACGCCGTCGCCGTGCACCGCGGCGGCGCCACCGCCGTGGCCACGCGGCTACCCGTGGGGCTCGCGCACCGCGGCGGCTGGGGCGACACGGTCATGATGCGCCCCGAGCTGCCGGGAACCGATCTCCTCACCGGCCGCCGGATCGCGCCCGGACCCGTGCGGCTGGCGGAACTGCTGGACACCTATCCGGTCGCACTGATCGAGCTGGCCCGATGATCGAGGTCTGGGCGCCGCGGGCGTCGCGCGTACGGGTACGACGGCTCGATCACGCGGGGGCGACCGTGGAGGAGCGGGACCTCACCGCGGCGGTCGACGGTCGCTGGACCGCGGATATCGCCCTCGCGGACGGCGAGCGCTACGGCTTCCTGCTCGACGACAGCGAGGAGGTGCGTCCTGACCCGCGGTCGCGCCGCCAGCCGGACGGCGTGCACGCAGCCTCGGCGGCCTTCGATCCCGCGGCCTTCGCGTGGACCGACGCCTCCTGGACCGGACGGCAGCTCGCGGGCGGCCTGATCTACGAGCTGCACGTCGGCACCTTCACGCCGGAAGGCACGCTCGACGCGGCGATCGACCGTCTGGCGCATCTCGTGGACCTCGGTGTCACGCACGTCGAGCTCCTCCCCGTGAACGCCTTCAACGGCCGCTGGAACTGGGGATACGACGGGGTGCTCTGGTACGCGGTGCAGGAGGAGTACGGCGGCCCCGCGGCGTATCAGCGCTTCGTCGACGCCGCCCACGCACACGGGCTCGCGGTCGTGCAGGACGTCGTCTACAACCACCTCGGCCCGAGCGGCAATTACCTCCCCCTCTTCGGCCCGTACCTGCGCGAAGGCGAGGCCAACACCTGGGGCGACTCGCTGAACCTCGACGAGCCCGCGGTGCGGGAGTACATCCTCGACAACGCCCTGATGTGGCTGCGCGACTTCCACGTCGACGGACTCCGACTCGACGCTGTGCACGCCCTCCACGACCGGCGACCCGTGCACCTCCTGCGGGAGCTCTCCGAACGTGTGGACGCCCTCTCCGCGCAGCAGAATCGGCCGCTGACCCTCATCGCGGAGTCCGATCTGAACGACCCGACGCTGATCCTGCCGCGGGAAGCCGGGGGCTACGGACTCACGGCGCAGTGGTCGGACGACTGGCACCACGCCGTGCACGTCGCGCTCACGGGCGAGACCACGGGGTACTACGCCGACTTCGCCGCGGAGGAGGCGGTCGCGAAGGTGACGGAGGGCGGGTTCTTCCACGACGGCACCTTCTCGTCCTTCCGTGATCGTCCGCACGGCTCCCCGATCCCGGCCGAGGTGCCGAGTTGGCGGCTGGTGACCTTCGCGCAGGACCACGACCAGATCGGGAACCGCGCCGCGGGGGATCGGCTCTCCGCCAGCCTGTCCCCCGACCGGCTCGCGGTGGCCGCCGTGCTCACCCTGACCGCACCCGGCACGCCGATGCTCTTCATGGGCGAGGAGTGGGGCGCGACGACACCGTGGCAGTTCTTCACCTCGCACCCCGAGCCCGAGCTCGGCCGGGCGGTGGCCCAGGGCCGCACGGCGGAGTTCGCCCGCATGGGCTGGGATCCCGACGCGGTGCCCGACCCGCAGGACCCCGACACCTTCCGCCGCTCGCACCTCGACTGGACGGAGGCCGAGGCTCCGGTGAACGCCCGGCTCCTGGCGCTGTACCGCGACCTCGCGCGACTGCGGCGAGCGCGACCGGAGCTCACCGACCCGGGCTCCGCGCGGACGAAAGTCGTGGTCAGCGAGACGGACGGCCGCCCCGAGCACCGCGTCTACCGCATCGATCGCGGCGGAGTGTCGGTGCTCGTGAACCTCTCCCCCGCTCCCGCGTCGTTCGCGGTCCCCGCCGCGTCCCACATCCTCCTCGCCACCGCCGCCGCGTCGCGCACCCCCACGTCCCTGACACTCCCTCCCGACGCCGCCGCCATCATCGACTGAGGTCGACCCACCCCTCTGCGGTCCTCCCGGCCCCTTGCGTGCGGCCGCAAGGGGCCGGGAGGCACGGAAGGGGGTGGGTCGCGGAAGTCAGGCGCGCGAAGCCCACCAGTCCCGGAGACGCTGCTCCGCGACGTCCTCGCCCAGCACGCCCTCGTCGAGGCGCAGGTCGAGGAGGAAACGGTACGCCTCGCCGACCTCGCGGCCCGGCTTGATGCCGAGGACTTCCTGGATGCGGTTGCCGTCGAGTTCCGGACGGATCGCGTCGAGCTCCTCCTGCTCCCGGAGCGCGGCGATCCGGGACTCGATGTCGTCGTAGGCGGCGGCGAGCCGGGCGGCCTTGCGCTTGTTCCGCGTGGTGACATCGGCGCGCGTGAGGATGTGCAACCGCTCCAGCAGGTCGCCGGCATCGCGGACGTAGCGGCGCACGGCTGCGTCCGTCCACGCCCCCTCCGCATAGCCGAAGAAGCGCAGATGCAGCTCGATCAGGGTGGCGACGGCGTCCGTGGTCGCCGTGTCGAAGCGCAACGCCTGGAGCCGCTTGCGGGCCATACGGGCACCGACCACATCGTGGTGGTGGAAGGTCACCGCACCGCCGGGCTCGAGCTTGCGGGTGCGGGGCTTGCCGATGTCGTGGAGCAGAGCCGCGATCCGTAGCGGCACGTCCGGCGCGGCCCCGGGGTTCCTGGCGTGCTCGAGCGCGATGGCCTGGCTGAGCACCGTGAGGGAGTGCTCGTAGACGTCCTTGTGGTGGTGGTGCTCGTCGACCTCGAGTTTGAGGGCGCTGACCTCGGGGAGGAACTCCTCGATGAGTCCCGTCTCCACCAACGCCCGGATGCCGCGGACGGGGTCGTCGGTCTGCATGAGGCGCACGAGCTCGGACTGCACGCGCTCCGGGCTCACGATCTTCAGCGTCTCGCGGAGCTCGGTGATCGCCCGCGCCGTGTCCTCCTCCACCGTGAAGCCGAGCTGCGCGCTGAACCGGGCGGCGCGCAGCATCCGCAGCGGGTCGTCGCCGAACGACACCCGGGGATCCGTCGGGGTCCGCAGCACGCCGCCCACGAGGTCCTCGACCCCGCCGGTCGGGTCGACGAGCTTCACCGCGGGCACCTGGAGGGCCATCGCGTTGACCGTGAAGTCGCGGCGGACGAGGTCGCCGTCGATCGAATCGCCGAACTCCACCGTGGGCTTGCGCGTCACGCCGTCGTAGCTGTCGGCGCGGTAGGTCGTGATCTCGACCTGCTCGCCCTGCACGCGGGCACCGATGGTCCCGAACGCGCGACCGATGTCCCAGTGCGCGGACGCCACCGGCTTCACGATCGCGAGGATCTCGTCCGGCGAGGCGTTCGTCGTGAAGTCGAGGTCGTGCGTCTGCCGGCCGAGCAGCGCATCGCGCACCGGACCGCCCACGACGGCGAGCTCGAAACCCGCTTCGTCGAAGGCCTCCGCGAGAGTGCGGACGACGGGATTCTCGGCGAGCGCGCCGAGACGGGCGAGGCCGTCGGCCATGTTGAGCATGGGTTCCAGCGTACCGGCCGCCCCCGGACGGGCCCGCGTTCACCTCCCCGTCGCCTCGATGTCAGTCCGTCGTCATCCGGCTTCGATGGGCTGGGGGCGCCCCGTGCGGCTGAGCACGGACACCCACCACGAAGGACGAACATGACCTCCCCCACCCCTGCGGTGCGGTGGCGGCGTCGCGGACTGACGTCCGTCGCGCTGCTCGCCGTGCTCGGCGGCGCCGTCGTCGCCCCTGCGGCGCTCGCGGCGCCCGACCCCGAAGTGCCGACGGGATCCCTGATCACCGACGACACCGCCTGGCACTACCTGGACGACGGATCCGACCCGTCCCCCGCCCCGGCCGCACTGCGCGACTGGACGCTGCCCGCCTACGACGACAGCGCCTGGAAGACCGCACCGGGCAGCTTCGGCGCGAAGAACGGCGCGCTCGCGCCGGTCGGACCGCAGACTCCGAAGACGCTGCTCAACCACTACCTCGACGGGGTGAAGGCACCGACGGTGCCGACCTTTTTCTTCCGTACGACGTTCGAGCTGGAGGCCGGCGTCGCCGAGCAGGTCGCCGCTCTGCAGAGCACCGTCACGTACGACGACGCGCTCATCGTCTGGATCAACGGCGAGGAAGTCGCCCGCTACGTCGACGGCCGCATCACCGACACCGCCAACGTCGAGTACGCCGGGGACTCCAACGGCGACCCGCTGACAAGCACGTTCAGCGCCGAGGGCGAGCTGCTCCGCGACGGGACGAACACCATCGCCGTCTCGCTGTTCCAGGACCGCGCGTCGAGCTCCGACATCTACTTCGACATGTCGTCGCTGACCCTCGTGAAGGCCTCTGACCCCGGCACTCCCGTCGTCGCCCCGCCCACCCGCGTCATCCTCACTCCGACGGAGAAGCCGGAGGTCTCCCAGTCGTTCTCCTGGCTCGCCGGCGACGCCTCGCACACGATCGGCCAGGTCGAGATCGGCGCCGCAGCCGGTGGCACCACCCGCACGGTCGACGCCTACGACGCCGGGGTGGTGAACGGCAACCCGAACAAGCACTTCTCGGCGACCGTCACCGACCTCACCCCCGCCACGGCGTACCGCTACCGCGTCGGTCTCCCCGGCAGCTGGAGCGACTGGCACGAGTTCCGCACCGCCGACCCGAACGCGAGCGACTTCCAGTTCATCTACTACGGCGACGCCCAGATCGGCCTCGACACCACCTGGCCGAGCGTCGTGAAGCAGGCCGAGGCCAACGCGCCGCGATCGATCGGCTCGGTGCACGCCGGAGACCTCATCAACACGTCCAGCAACGAGAACGAGTGGCTGAACTGGTTCAAGGGCATGGAGGACTCCGCCGTACGCACCAACGTCATGGCCGCCCCCGGCAACCACGAGTACTCGGGCGACAAGCTCCTCACCGCGTGGAAGGCAGCGTTCGAGTATCCGCACAACAACCCGTCCACGAGTTCGATCGGAGAGCTCGCCGACCTGGCGAAGGGCGACTCCGCCGTCGCGCAGCAGTACCGCGCGTTCTTCGACCACTGGAGCTCGTTCGCCGCCGAGACCGCGTACTACACCGACTACCAGGGCGTCCGCTTCATCACCCTGAACGCGACCCGCGACACGACCTTCCTCACCCCGGCCGGGCTCCCGTCCTGCACGGGCGCGGAGTGCCCGTCCTCGCAGATCGGCACGCTGTGGACGCGCTTCCAGGCCGCCTGGCTTGACCTCCTGCTGCAGAACAGCCCGTCGAAGTGGAACGTCGTCACGTTCCACCAGCCGGTCTTCTCCGCCAGCGCCGGTCGTGACGAGCCGGTCCTCCGTGCGGAGTGGCTGCCGGTCTTCCAGCGCAACGACATCGATCTCGTGCTCATGGGCCACGACCACACGTACGCCCGCGGCTACGTGAACACGGATGCCACCGAGACCCCCGGCCTCACCACCGGTCCGGTCTACGTCGTGTCGAACTCCGGCGCCAAGCACTACGACCTGGAGACCCCGGAGAAGAACGTCTGGACCAACAACGGCGCCACGCAGGTGCTGCGCGGTGAGGGCGTCACGACCTATCAGGTCATCGACGTGTCGAAGAACCAGCTCGTCTACCGGTCGTACCTCGCCGAGAAGCAGCCGGACGCCACGACCGACCTCCCCGTCGGCGCCGTCTACGACACGTTCACGGTGACCAAGTCCGACGCCGGTGAGAAGTGGGTCACCGAGGCCGGTGTCACCCCGCCGGTCACGGAGGAGCCGGAGCCGGAGAAGCCCGCGACGGTCGAACTGGGCGCGTCCTCGGTCGCGGCCGGCGGCACGCTCGCGGTGTCGGGAAGCGGCTTCGCGGCCGGCGCCGAACTCGCGCTCGAGCTGCGGTCCGATCCGGTCTCGCTCGGTACGGTCACAGTCGCGGCAGACGGCACGTTCTCGCGCACCGTCACCATCCCCGAGGGCACTCCGGCGGGTACGCACACGCTCGCCGTGATCCTGCCCGACGGCACGGAGGTGACGGCCTCCCTCGCCGTGACCGCAGCGGCAGACGGCGGCGGCGCGATCGTCCCCGGTGAGAGCGACTCGGGAGGCGTGACCGACGGCGACCTCGCGACGACCGGCGCGGACAGCATGCCGTTCGTCATCGGGGCCATCGTGCTGCTCGCCGCCGGCCTCGGCCTGTTCGCCCTGCGTCGCCGTCGTGCGACCGCGGTCGTCGAGACGACGGACGCCGAGTAGCCCGGTCGTCACCGGGCACAGCTTCGGAGACCAGCCCCGACGCGCCGTGCGACAGCCCCGCGCGGCGGCGTGTCGGCGGCAATCTCCGAAGCTGTGCCCCGTCCGGCCGAGAAGATCAGGCGCGGCGACGGGTCAGCACGAGGCGGAGGGTCACGGCGAGGACCGTCGACACCACGATCCAGCCGAAGGCCGTACCCAGGGACGCGAAGAACGAGGCTTGGTCGGTGGCTCCGGCGACGTTCCCGTAGTTGATCGCCCCGTGGGCCCCGATCGCCACCAGGAGCCCGGCGAGCGCGAGGAGCGGGCGCGACCAGGCACGTCGGGCGTCGAGGGCGAGACCGAGCGCGGCGCCGGTCCAGATGGTGAGCGCGGCATGGGTGGGGAAGGTCAGGGTGCGGACGATCCAGGTCGCGACGCCGGAGCCGAGGTCGTTCGCCGCGATGTCCGCTGCGATGGCGGAGGCATCCTCCACCGCCGCGAAACCGACGCCGACCAGCGCCCCGACCATCGCGCCGAAGAGCACGCCGCGCAGGCCGAGGCGCCGTGCGAGCAGAAGGACGAGCAGCACCCCGAGTCCCTTCCCCACCTCCTCCACGACGGGCGTCGATACCCACAGCGTGGGGATCGCCTCGCGGAGGATGCCCCGATCGTCCACGTACACCGCCTGCTCGGACGACCACGCGCCGACTGCGGTCGCGAGGAGCACGGCAGCGCCGGCGCCCCAGGCGAGGGCGAGCAGGGATGACGCCCATGACCGCGCACCCCGCGGGGCGAGCCAGCGCGCCGCGAACATCGTCACGACCGCCGCGGGCACGACGGCGGCGAGACAGAGGAGGAAGACGGCGCCGAAGTCGATCGTGAACAGCAGGATCGCGAGGACCAGCGGGACGAGGAAGACCGCGAGCACCACGGAGCGACGTTCCGAGAAGGGGACGGTTTCGGAGGGGACGATCGCGGCGCGCACTCCCCGATCCTTCCAGACCCGTTCCGCGAAACTCCTTGGAACATCGGAATGCTGAGTGGGTTCTCGCGGTCGTAGGATCGCGGCATGGTCGACGACGACAAACCCTCCGCCGCCTCCCCCCGCGACCCCTCCCGGCGCGGATTCTTCGCCGTGGGCGGCGCCGCGCTGGCGGGTGCGGTGATCGGCGGCGCAGGTGGAGCGGCGATCGGGTCTTCCGTCGCAGCGGGCGGTGGTCGTGACGGATTCGCCGACGATCCCGACCCGTTCGCGGCGCTGACGCCCCGCAGCGAGCCCGGCTTCGACCACGTGGTCGTCGTGATGGGCGAGAACCGCTCCTTCGACAACCTGCTGGGCTACCTCTACACGGCCGACACGCTTCCGGCGGACGAGACCTTCGAGGGTCTCGCGTTCGGCACCCACAGCAACACCGCGCCCGACGGCACGGTCGTGGAGGCGCACGTCTACCGCGGCGAGACCGACCGCATCATGAGTCTCCCGGACCCGGACCCGGGTGAGGAGTACCCGCACGTCAACACCCAGATCTTCGGGACCGTGGACCCGAAGACGAACGCCGATCTCTTCGTGGATGAGATGACCGCCCCTTTCAATGCCCCGATACACGGCGAGAAGGCGACGATGTCCGGTTTCCTCGAGGACTACATCATCAACTTCCGCCGACTGCGCGACGGGAAAGAGCCGAGCCTGGACGAGGCGCGGCACATCATGGGCTCGTTCTCGCCCGAGATGCTGCCGGTCCTCTCCACCCTCGCGGCCGAGTTCGCCGTCTTCGACCACTGGTACGCGGCCGTGCCCTCGCAGACGTTCTGCAACCGGTCGTTCTTCCACGCCTCGACGTCCCACGGCTTCGTGACGAATCAGAGCGGCGGGGGCTATCGGAAGTGGATCGACGCCCCCGCGGCGCCCACGGTGTTCAACCGGCTCGAGGACAGGAAGGTGAGCTGGCGGATCTACATCGACAAGCTGCAGCTCGTCTCGTTCACCGGGATGCTGCATGCGGCCGTGCTGGAGAAGTACTGGCGCACGGATCACTTCGGCACCATGGAGGATTTCTACGCCGACGCGAAGAACGGCACTCTTCCCGCCTACGCCTTCATCGAGCCTCGGATGGTCTACGACCACAACGACTTCCATCCGCCGTTCGGGAAGCCGCGGGAGAGCAGGGTCGACGGCGAGCCGGTCTTCGACAGTGCCATCTCCGACGTGCGAGCGGGCGACCGGCTCATCCATGACATCTACGAGGCCGTGCGCACCAGCGCGACCCCCGGCGGCTCGAACGCGGTCAACACCCTGCTGCTCATCACCTTCGACGAGCACGGCGGCTGCTACGACCACGTGGCTCCGCCTGCGGCCACGAAACCCACGAAGGACACGGGTGCCGGGGAGATGGGCTTCACGTTCGACCGGCTCGGCTGCCGCGTGCCGGCGATCGCGGTGTCGGCGTACACCCGCCGCGGCACGATCATCCACGACGAGATGCACCACGGGTCCGTCACGGCGACGCTGAGCCGCCTGCACGGCCTGGAGCCGTTGAACGACCGGGACCAGTCCGCCAACACGCTTCTGAACGTCGTGAACCTCGACAAGCCGCGGCATCCGGCGGACTGGCCGGTGACGAGCCCCGCGTACACCCCGCCGAACCCGGAGGACGGCACCCCTCAGCCGAACGAGAAGGAGCACCTCAAACCGCTGACGCCTCCCGCGCGCGGCCTCCTCGGGCTGCTTCTCGGCCGCTACGGCGCGCCCGGCGAAGCGGAACCCGAGACCTTCGCCGATGCGTTCCGGCTCCTCCACGAGCACGGCGAGGAGTTGTTCGGCCCTGCCCGGAACTCGTGACGCGGATTCGAAGCGGGGTCGTGGAGACTCACGGGAACCGTGCGACGTCGGTGCGGATCTGCGACGCGGCTCAGGCCGACGGCGTCAGGAGGCGCCGGTAGAAGACGGCTGTGTCGGTCTGGCGGACCACTTCGAAGCCCGCCTTCTCCAGGACGCACTGCGACGCGACGTTCTCGGTGGTCGTGTCGGCCCTCACCTCGAGCGCCCCATGAGCTTCAGCGATGCGGAGGGCACCGCGAACGGCCTCCGTCGCGAGGCCTGCGCCGCGAGCGGCGGGAACCAGGCCGTAGCCCAATCCCACCGCGCCGTCCGCATCGGGAGGGCCGAGGAATCCGAGGCCGCCCACCGCCAGGCCTCCGGCCGCCTGGCGGATCGCATACATCGTGAAGACGGGGTCCGGGCTGTCGGCCGCCGCGAGGACCCGCAGGGGCACGAGCTCGTCCGCGAAGGGGTACTCAGGATGCCAGGCGTCACCCGGTCGCTCCTCGCGCCGGATGATGCGCGCGGCGAGCTCGGGCGTGATCCGTTCGAGGGCGACGCGGCCGAGATCATGACTCCCGGTCTCCGTCAGCTCGTGCGACATCGACACGGTTCGCCTCAGTCTTCGCGGGAGAACGTGACGTGGGTGACCCCGGACTCCGCGACCTCGCTGGTCACGCGGTAGCCCGCCTCGAGACCCCGCAGGTCGTCCCACAACCGGATCCCGCTGCCGGTGAGGATCGGGGTGATGCCGACGTGCAGATCATCGACGAGCCCGGCGCGCAGGAACTCACGGACGGTCGTGGCACCGCCGCCGACACGCACGTCGTGGCCGCCGGCCGCCGCCATGGCTTCCCGCAGCGCCTCCTCCGGCGTCGCCGAGAGGAAGCGGAAGGTCGTCCCGTTCGCGAACTCGATCGGCGGTCGCGGGGTATGGGTGAGAACGAACACCGGCACCTCGAACGGCGGCTCCTCGCCCCACCAGCCGCGCCAGTCGGGGTCGTCCGGGTTCGCGTGCAGGCCGAACATGCCGGCACCCATGATCTCAGCGCCGATGCCCTGGAAGTACTGCGCCGCGTACTTCTCGTCCACCCCGGTCGTGCCGGCACCGCTGGTGTCGTGGAAGACGCGCTCCTGGAAGGTGCGGGTCGCCGTGTAGGCCGCGGTGAGCCGTCCCCAGTCCTCGCCGAAGGGGTTCTCCGGGGTCTGATCGGTCGTCGTGGCGAAGCCGTCGAGAGTGATGTTGAGATCGACGCGCACGCGGGTCATGGTGCCTCCGAAGCGGTGGGGACGGGCGCCGGTCAGCGCACCGTCCCCAGCGTCGGGCGTCCCGACGCCACTGTCAAGAGCGGACTGACGTGCCGGACACCCGCGGATCATGCCTTGGGGTCGTCCGGAAGCGCCATGTGGATGATCGGATAGGGTCGCCCGTCCCCATCGAGCGCGCTCCGGCCCGCTTCGACGAAGCCCTTGCTGCGGTAGAAGCCCCGGGCACCCGGGTTGTCCTCGTTCACATCGACCCTGGTCACGCCCTGGTTGGCGACGACCTCGGCGAGGAGGGCAGAGCCCACACCCTGTCCGCGAACGGCATCGGAGACGAAGAGCATCTCCAGTCCGTCGTCGTGGACGCCGGCGAACCCGACCGGAACCCCGTCTCGTTCAACCACGGTGAGAGTCACCGCAGGGAAGTAGTCGGACGCGAGGTGAGACTCGATTCTGGTGAAGTCGGACTCGTCGAGAAAGTCATGGGTGGCGCGGACAGCGCTACGCCAGATCTCGACGAGCGCCGCGTACTCCACTTCTCCTCGGCACGGCCGGATGGTGAGCGGGACACGACCGACGGACATGCATCCGACACTATCGGGCGGACCGCCGTGCCGGATCAGGCCACCGGGTCGCCCTGGACCGGACCCTCCGTGTTCGGCTTCCACCCGAGTGCCGGTGCCACGTGCTCCGCGAACGCCTCGAGCACGTGGAGGTTGTACTCCGGGCCGAGCTGGTTCGGGATCGTGAGCATGAGGGTGTCCGCCGCCATGACGGCCTCGTCCTGCCGGAGCTGTTCGATGAGGACATCGGGCTCGGCGGCGTAGGTCTTGCCGAACGTGGAACGGAAACCGTCGATGATGCCGATCTGGTCGGCGTTCTCCTCGCTGCGCAGCCCGAAGTACGCGCGGTCGACGTCCGACACGAGCGGGAACACGCTGCGGCTGACCGAGACGCGCGGTGTGCCGGTGTGACCGGCCTCGCGGTAGGCGGAGCGGAAGAGCTCGATCTGCTCGCGCTGCAGCTCGTGGAACGGCTGACCGGTCGCCTCCGTCACGAGCGTCGAGCTCATCATGTTGAGTCCCTTGCGGCCGGTCTCTTCGGCCGTCGCGCGCGAACCGGAGCCCCACCAGACGTGGTCGCGCAGCGTGGGCGACTGCGGCTCGATCGCGAGGTACTGTCCCGCGCCGACCATCCGCGGGTCGCCGGGGGCGAGGCGCTCACCGTCGATGGCACGGAGGAAGATCTCGAACTTCTCCCGCGCGAGCACGCTGCCGCGCTCCGGGTCCTCCTCGTCGCGGAAGCCGAAGGTCTCGTAACCGCGCAGCGCCGTCTCGGGTGACCCGCGGCTCACGCCCAGCGCGATCCGGCCGTCGGCGATGAGGTCGAGTGCGGCGGCCTCCTCCGCGAACTGGAACGGGTTCTCGTAGCGCATGTCGATCACGCCGGTGCCGACCTCGATGCGCTCGGTGCGCGCGGCCATGGCCGTCAGCAGCGGCATCGGGGACGCCGCCTGGCGTGCCCAGTGGTGCACGCGGACGTAAGCGCCGTTGACGCCGAGCTCGTCTGCGCCCTCCGCGATCTCGATGGTCTGCTTCAGCATGTCGCCCGCCGTGCGGGTCGCCGAGCCTGGCACGTCGGCATAGTGCCCGAACGAGAGGAATCCGAAAGCCTTCATGGTGTATTCGAACGCATGGAAGCGGGGACTATTCCCTCGGCAGGAGGAAGCCGTCGAGCACGAGTCCCCGGATGCGCGGCTCGAGCTCCGCCCAGAGCTGTGCGAAGGGCACCTCGAAGAGGTCGGCGAGGGCGGGGGCGATCTGCAGCACCTGGAGTTCGCCGTCGCACGCGCCGACGAACCCGGCCAGCGCAGGGTCCACCGCGACGGTCCGCGCGAATCCGCCGCCCTGACGCAGCTCGATCACGCTCGGGTCGTCGTTGCCAGGGAGCAGGTGACGCGCCTCGGTGACGTCCGGCGCCACGACGAGCGTGTCGGGTAGTCCTGCGGCGAGCGCATCGTGCGCCGCGAGACCGAGACCGAGCGCCGCCCCCACGTTCGCCACGGGCTGCGGCACCCGCTCCGAGCGCCGCAGCGGCTCCCCCTGTCCCCGGCGGAGCAGCACGTAACCGAAGCCGATCGCGGTCACGCCGCGCGCCGCGAAGTCATCGAGCCAGGCGGTGAGCAGCGGGGTGAAGGCCGGGTCGCGTGGTGTGATGCCGCCATCCCTGATCCACAGCTCCGCGTAGGCGAGCGGAGACAGCTCCTCGCGCTCCACCACCCACAGGTCGAGCTCGGCGGGCACCCAGGCGTCCAGCCGGGCCAGGCCGGTGATCCCCGTGCGGGATTCCCAGTTGCCCAGCAGCTGAGCGATGCCGCCGGGGGTGAGGTGCGCGGGCGCCGTGCGCACGAACTGTTCCACCAGTGCGTCACCGACGAGACCGCCGTCGCGATACTCGTACGCGGGGATGCCTTCGGTGCGCGGGGTGATGACGAAGGGTGGGTTCGACACGATGAGATCGAACGCCTCACCGGCGACCGGCTCGAACATGCTCCCGTGCCGGAAGTCGATGTTGGTGACGCCGTTGAGCTGCGCGTTCAGCTCGGCGTAGGCGAGCGCGCGGCGGGAGATGTCCGTGGCCACGACCGTCCCCGCTCGACGCGCCACGAGGAGCGCCTGGATGCCGCAGCCGGTCCCGAGGTCGAGGGCGCGCTCGACCGCGAGGGGCACGATGATCTCGGCGAGCGTGCGCGAGGCGCCACCCACGCCGAGGACGTGGTCGGCGGGTAACGGGCCGTCGAGGGCGACCTCGTCCAGGTCGCTGGCGATCCACCACTCGCCGACGCCATCCTCGTCGACGAAGGACTGCGGGCGCAGCAGCGCGACCGGCGTCACGGTGTCCTCATCGGTCGTCGCCAGCCCGAGGTCCACCAGGCCACTCACGCCGAGCGCCGGGAGCGCGCGCTCCACGGCGGTGCGGGGCTGCGGAAGACCGAGGACCAGGAGGCGTCCGAGTGTGGCGAGGACAGCCTCGTCGCCGGCGATCGCCCGGAGGATGGGCTCGCGCAGACCACGACCCAGAGCGTCGTCCGCTTCCTCGCCCCAGAGGCGCCGCAACGGCTCGGATCGGAGGTCGGCGGCGTCGAGATCCGCGGCGAGCGCGGCACTGCGGAGCGGGTCGGGGCGGGGGGCGGGGGTGTCGGACACGGCCGTCACTCTACGCGTCTTCAGGGTTCTCCTCCCTCCGGCCTCCTAGAATCGCAGGGTCAGTACTCACGATCCGCCTCTCCCCGGCGTTCGAGGAAGACCTTCATGACCGCGAACACTCCCGAGACGGGCCTCCGCGCGCGTATGCGCAGGCTCGCGGCGTTCGTGGTCGCCACGGGCGTGTGCGCTCTCGGTGTCGCCGGTCCCGCGATGGCGGCCGACGAGCCTGCCGCCGACGACGACCAGCGCGTCGAACTCCATGTGTCTGCGGGTCTGCGCGGCACTGTCGCGCCCGGGACGTCGACGTCGGCGGTCGTGACGATCGACAACGAGACCGATGCTGAACTCTCCACCGGTCGAGTCCAGATCGACCTCGGGAGCACACCGCTCTCCGACGACGCCGCGGTGACCGAGTGGCTCGACGAGGGTCAGGCCGCGGGTTCCTTCATCTCGCTCGGCGACGAGACGACGAAGACGGCCGAGGCGGGGGAATCCGCCACGACGACGGTGTTCGTGCCGCAGGAGACGCTGGCTTCACTCGCCCCCGGGGTCTACCCGCTGCGCGCCGCACTGAGCGATGCCCGCACGAAGGGCGGCGAGGGTCAGCGCCCCACCGCCTGGGACACGAGCGCCACGAGCGTGCTTGTCGTCACGGCGAGTCCGACGAGCCCCGTCGGGGTCCTCGTGCCGATCACCGCCACTGCTGCCGGCGGCGCGCTGCTGAGCTCCGAGGAGCTCAGCGAGCTCACCAGCCCCGACGGTGACCTCACGGCGCAGCTCGACGGCGTGGCCGGGACGACCGCGGTGCTCGCGATAGACCCCGCGATCCTCGCTTCCATCCGCGCGCTGGGCACAGCGGCGCCGTCCTCCGCCACGGACTGGATCACGCGTCTCGACGAGCTGCCCAACGCCCGTTTCGCCCTGCAGTTCGGGGACGCGGACCTCACGGTGCAGGCGCAAGCCGGTCTCCCGGAGGCGCTGGCGCCGCTGCCGCTGTCCTCCCTCCTCGACCCCGCGGCCTTCCCGCAGCAGCGTGCCGTCACACCGACGAGCACACCGGACAAGACAGCCGATCCGTCGCCGACGCCGACCAGGGGTCCCGCCCTTCCGACGAACGACGAGCTGGTGGACATCGACGGTGCGCTCCCCGGCATCGTCTGGCCCGAGAGCGACCTCGCGCAGACCGACCTCGCCGCGTTCTCCGGCTACCTCGGCCGCAACCCGACGACCGTGGTGTCCTCCGAGACGGTCGGCGGCCGGAACGCCGCGCATGCGTCGTCCGGTGGACAGGATCTCCTCGTCACGGACGCCGCGACGTCGGCCACGCTGTCCGCCGCCGCGGCCGAAACCGCCTCGGCTCCTCGCCAGGGGCTGCTCGCGGAAGCCGCCGCGCGACTCTTCCTCGCCGGAACACGGGCGGCCGGCGCTCCCCTCCTCATCGGCCTGGAACGCGATGAGAACCGCTCCGCCGAAGCCCTTCGCGATGCGATATCGGCAGCGGACTCGATCGGTTTCGAGTTCTCCGCGGTGCGGTCCGCACCCGCCGTCCCGGTGACCGTGCCGGATACCGCCGCCGCCACCCGGGCACCCGACCTCGCGAACCTCCTCGCCGACGAGCGCTCCCTCACCGCCTTCTCCACGATCCTCAGCGATCCGCTCGTTCTTCTGAGCCCGGAGCGGATCCGGATCCTGCGCACCATCGCCGTCGGCTCGTCCGCGGAGGCCTTCACCGAGAGGGTCGCGGCCCATCGTGCGCGCACCACCGAGACGCTCGGCGCGGTCAGCATCCCCGACTCCAGCACGATCCAGCTGCTCACGGCCAACGCCGACCTCCCGATCGCGGTGCGCAACGACCTCCCGTGGCCTGTGACCGTGCGGCTGTTCGCCTCCCCCAGCGATCCGCGCCTCGAAGTGAAGCCCGTGATCGACGTCGAGGTGCAGGCGAACTCGACCACCAGGGCGAAGGTACCCGTCTCCGCCCGGGTGGGCAGCGGCGAACTCGACCTGCGTCTCGCCCTGACCAGTCCGACGGGGGTGCCGATCCAGTCGGAGCAGACCGTGCGCGTGGCGGTGCGAGCGGAGTGGGAGACCATCGGGCTCGTCATCTTCGGCGGCCTGGCGGTGCTGCTCATCGCTCTCGGAGTCATCCGCACCGTGCGTCGCAAACGCCGGGAGGCGATCGAGGAACAAGCCGTCGAGGCGGCCGTCGAGGAACTGATCGAGGAGAAGGAGGCGGAGGCCGCGGAGCAGGAGCGCCTCGACGGCTCCGATGCCCCTCCTGCGAAGGAGTCGCGTGACTAGTCTCGGGCGCGCCAGCGCCATCATCGGCGCAGGCACCATGGTGTCGCGTGTAACCGGGCTGCTGCGCAGCATCGTCCTCGTAGGCGTCCTCGGCGCCGTCGGGTCGGAGGCCGCGGACGCCTTCACGTTCGCCAACACGCTGCCCAACAGCGTGTTCTCGCTCATCTCCGTGGGCGTCCTGACGGCGGTGATCGTGCCGCAGATCGTCAAGGCGACCGCGGACGCCGACGGCGGCAATGCGTTCATCTCCAAGCTCTTCACCCTGGGCACCGTCGTTCTCGTGGCGACGACCGCCGTGGCGACGATCGCGGCGCCGTGGCTGGTCGTGCTCGTCGCCGGGCGCGCTCCTCTCGAGGCGCAAGCCCTCGCGACGGCCCTGGCGTACTGGTGCCTTCCGCAGATCCTCTTCTACGGTCTCTACGCCCTGCTGGGCGAGGCCTTGAACGCCCGCCGCATCTTCGGACCGTTCACCTGGGCACCCGTCGTCAACAACATCGTGTCGATCATCGGCTTCCTCGTCCTCGGAGCGGTGTTCGCGCCGGTCCCGACGCAGGCGGAGGAATGGACGCCGGCGATGATCGCCACGTTGGGCGGGACCGCCACGTTCGGTATCGCGCTGCAGGCCCTCGTACTGCTCGTCTTCTGGCGGCGAACCGGGCTCGCGCTGAAGCCCGACTTCCGGTGGCGCGGTGTGGGTCTCGGTGCGGTGGGCAAGCTTGCCGGCTGGACCTTCCTCATGGCCTTCGCCAGCCTCGCCGCCGGCGTCCTGCAAGGCAACATCGTCAGCGCGGCCTCGGGGTCCGGCGCGTCGGCGACGGTGACGGCGAATGCGTGGCTCATCTTCATGCTCCCGTACTCGGTCATCGTGCTGTCGATCGGCACCCCGTACTTCACCCAGATCAGCGAGCACGCCGCCGCGGGACGAGACGACGAGGTCCGAGGCGACATCTCCCGCAGCATCCGCACCCTCCTCTTCTTCATCGTCGCCGCGGTCGCCGCCGTCGCCGCAGCCGCGATCCCCGCCTCCCGCGTCTTCACGAGTTCGGCCGAGGATGCCGAGGTGGCCGCGCTGGTCCTGCTCTGCTATCTGCTCAGCCTCATCCCGCTGACCATCCTCTTCATCGTCCAGCGCACCTTCTACGCCTACGACGACACGCGCACGCCGTTCTGGTTCACGATCTTCCAGTGCGCCCTGATCGTGGCCACCGCGCTTCTCGCCGGCGCCCTCCTGCAGGCGGGTGTGATCCCGATCACCGGCCTCGCTGCCGCCGTCGCCCTCGGGCAGTCCGTCGCGAGCACCCTCCAGACGATCGTCGCGACCTGGCTGCTGCGCCGCCGCCTCGGAGGCCTCGGCATGCGCTCCTGGGCACGCGCGACGGGACGCTTCGTCGTCGCCGCCGTCCCGGCCGGTCTCGCCGGGTGGGGCGTCTTCCTGCTCTTCGGTGGGACGAACGGCTGGATGACGTCGGAGAAGCTCCAGGGGGCGCTCGGCACCGCCGTCATCGGCCTCGTCGTCGTCCTCGTCTACGTCGCGATCCTCGCGGTGTTCCGGGCACCGGAACTCAAGGCGGCGAGCGGGCTCGTCCGCCGCTTCCTGCCAGGCCGCTGACCCGGGGAATGCCCCGCGGTTACCATGGGTTGAAGCAGTCGGACGTCTTTCGACGGCACCGCCTTTCTAACGGAGATCACATGCGTCAGGTCATCATCATCGGCTCCGGCCCCGCCGGATTCACGGCTGCCATCTACGCGGCGCGCGCGAACCTCGAGCCGCTGCTCATCGCCAGCTCGGTCGAGGTCGGCGGAGAGCTCATGAACACGACCGAGGTGGAGAACTACCCCGGCTTCCCTGAGGGCATCCAGGGCCCCGAGCTCATGACGAAGTTCCAGGAGCAGGCTGAGAAGTTCGGCACCGAGGTGCTGTACGACGACGTCACGGAACTCGACGTCGCCGGCCCCGTCAAGAAGGTCACCCTCGGTTCGGGTGCCACCCACGAGGCCAAGACGATCATCTACGCGACGGGCTCGGCCTACCGCAAGCTCGGCATCGAGGGCGAGGAGCGTCTCTCCGGCTTCGGTGTCTCCTGGTGTGCCACCTGCGACGGCTTCTTCTTCCGTCAGAAGACGATCGCCGTCGTCGGCGGCGGTGACTCGGCGATGGAGGAGGCCACCTTCCTCACCCGCTTCGCGGACAAGGTCTACGTCATCCACCGCAAGGACACCCTGCGCGCCTCGAAGATCATGCAGGAGCGCGCCTTCGCGAACGAGAAGATCGAGTTCGTCTGGAACAGCGAGGTCGTGGAGATCCTCGGCGACAACGCCGTCTCCGGTGTGCAGCTGCGTTCCACCGAGGACGGCTCGCTGCGCGACCTGCCCCTCGACGGCCTCTTCATCGCCATCGGCAACGACCCGCGCACCCACCTCGTGCACGAGAAGCTCGAGCTCACGCCCGAGGGCACGATCTGGGTCGACGGTCGTTCCTCGCGGACGTCGGTTCCCGGTGTGTTCGCCGCCGGTGACGTGATCGACCCCACCTACCGTCAGGCCATCACCGCTGCCGGGACGGGCACGATCGCGGCCCTCGACGCGGAGCACTTCCTCGCCGACCTCGAGGACGCGTCCGTCGAGGTCCCCGCGGCCGAGGCCGCCGAGGTCATCACGGCCTGATCGGGCCGGGAACACTTTCCCCCCGCCCGTTGTTGCAACAGGCGAACCTCGAACAAGGAGAACTCTGATGAGTGCAAAGGCAACGAGCCAGGCGACCTGGGAGCAGGACGTGCTGCAGGCCGATGGTCCCGTGCTGGTGGACTTCTGGGCCGAGTGGTGCGGTCCGTGTCGTATGGTCGCGCCGGTGCTGGACGAGATCCAGTCCGACAACCCCGACAAGATCACGATCCTCAAGCTCAACGTGGACGAGAACCCGGAGCTGGCCATGAAGTACCAGATCACGTCGATCCCGGCGATGAAGGTCTTCCAGGGCGGAGAGGTCAAGACCACGATCATCGGCGCCAAGCCGAAGTTCGCTCTCGAGCAGGATCTCGCCGCTTTCCTCGGCTGATCCCCCACGACGTGAAAGGGCCGCACCTTCCGGTGCGGCCCTTTTCGTATGCGCCGGGCGCGCCGGCCCGGATCAGCGCTTGTCGTACACATCCACCGCGCCGAGACCGCGTGCTGCCCGTGCCCTGTCGACGATCTCCTGAATGACGGCGGTCTTTTCCGCGTTGTAGGAGGACCTCCCTTCGGCCGCAGCCCGCGCCGCTTCGTGCTTGGCGCGTTCGTATCGCTCCGCATCCGCCGGATGGGCGCATAGCCAGTCCCGCAAGAGGCGCTGTGACACGGCATCCCATTCCTCCGCGCGGAAGAAGTGCGCGATGGCGACCCGTTCTCCGGTCGACTCCGCGATCATCACCGGATGCGTGCGAACCCCGCTGCCGAGGCGCCAACCGGCCGTCTCCAGTGCGGACCGATGGGCGTCGAACTGCTCCCCGGTCTCCA
Organism: Zhihengliuella sp. ISTPL4; assembly: GCF_002848265.1. Taxonomy (GTDB): domain Bacteria; phylum Actinomycetota; class Actinomycetes; order Actinomycetales; family Microbacteriaceae; genus Microbacterium. Next base: position 2,640,457 of record NZ_CP025422.1, on the reverse strand, counting down.
CGCGCACCGCGAGGTCGATGATCGGCTTCGCGCTCATCCCGGGAATCGCGGTGGAGCCGATGTGCTCGATGATCCAGTCGTCCGCAGCAGCCGTCCGGATCGACGAGGCGAACTCCTCGAACCGCTGCGGCCACGAGGGGTCGTAGGGAACGAGGAGCATCGGCGTCAGGAGGCGTCGGCGATGCGCGGGTCCCAGCGACGGTGGCGCTGCTTCTCGTCCAGAAGTCCCCACACGGCCGGTGTGAGCTCCGGATACTCGAGGGCGATCTGCCGCAGAACCCGATAGTGGCGTGCGGCGTTGGGACGCACACCGTCGTTCGCGGCGATGTTGTCCGCGCGGAGCAGGTAGACGACGAGTTCATCGACGCTGGGGAGCTCCTCCATGAACTCCCACGGGTCCTCACCGCCGAGCAGACGCTCCTGCACGAGGACGGCGAGTTCGTCCGACGCCTCGGCGCGCAGCACTTCCAGGCTGGCGCGACGGGGAACGGACTCGGTCATCCCTCCAGCCTACGCGCGTGCGCGACGGGGTCGGCGCTCCACCTTCGCATCCTCGCTCATATCCTCGAGCTCTCGGCCCTTGGTCTCCGGGACCTTGAAGAACACGAAGAAGAACGACAGGAGCGCGAAGAAGGCGTAGAAGCCGTAGGCGAACGTCAGACCGATCTCTGCGAACGCGGGGAACGTCGTCGAGATGAAGAAGTTCGCCACCCACTGCGCGGCGGCGGCGACGGCCAGGGCGCCGGCCCGGATCGAGTTCGGGAAGATCTCGCCCAGGAGGACCCACACGAGCGGTCCCCAGCTGGCGCCGAAGAACACGACGAAGCCGTTGGCGCAGATGAGCGCCACCGTGGCCCACGGATCCGGAAGCGTGGCCGTGCCCGAGGCGTCCAGCGTGCCGAACGAGAAGGCGAGCGCCATGAGGCCGAGCGTCACCGTCATGCCCACGGAGCCGACGAGCAGCATGATCCGGCGACCGATGCGGTCGACGAGCAGGATCGCGACGATCGTGACGACGATGTTCGTGACCGACGTGATCACCGAGGTGAGCAGGGCACTGGATTCGTCGAAGCCCACCGACTGCCACAGCGTCGTCGAGTAGTAGAAGATGACGTTGATGCCCACGAACTGCTGGAACACGGACAGCAGGATGCCGACCCACACGATCGGCTTGAGGCCCAGCCGGCTGCCGCGCAGGTCGCGCAGGGACTCGGAGCGTTCCGTGTCGATCGTCCCCGTGATCTCCTTGATCTTCGCGTCGGTGTCGATGGTTCCCGTGACCGTCTGGAGCACTTCCGCCGCGCGGTCCACTTCACCCTTGCGGACCAGGTACCGAGGGGATTCGGGGAGTCGGAGGGAGACCAGGCCGTAGACGAGCGCGGGGATGGCCGCGACCATGAACATCCAGCGCCAAGCGGTCAGGCCCCACAGCGGCTGATCGGCCTCGCCAGCGATGCCCGCAAGGAGGGCGTCCGAAAGCAGCGCGGCGAAGATGCCGAGGACGATCGCGAGCTGCTGCAGCGAACCGAGGCGTCCGCGGATCGCTGCCGGCGATACCTCGGCGATGTAGGCGGGCGCGATCACCGAGGCGGCACCGACGCCGAGACCGCCGATGACGCGCCAGATGATGAGGTCGACCACGCTGAACGCGAGTCCGGAACCGATCGCAGAAGCGAAGAACATCGCTGCGGCCACGACCATCACGGGGATGCGGCCGAACTTGTTCGATACCGGGCCGGCGAACCACGCGCCGATCGCGCAACCGATGAGGGCGGAGGAGACAGCGAAGCCCTTGAGGCCGGTGCCGAGGTCGAAGCCGGAGACGTTTCCGGCGAGAGCGTCGACGGCACCGTTGATCACGGCGGTGTCGAAGCCGAAGAGGAATCCGCCCAGAGCCGCCGCGATACTGACGGCGATCACCCGACGCTTGATACTCGCTGGATCAGCTGTTCTGGACATGACATCCCCTCGCATCGTGAAGATCACGAGTCTATGTCACCGCCGCGGCGGGGCGGGGTCACCGCGCGGAGCCGTACCCCTCTTCGCCGAGCTCCTCGAGGATCCGGTTCAGATCCTGGATTGATGCGAAATCAATCGTGACCTGGCCTTTCCGAGCACCCAGTGCGATGCGGACCCGGGTGTTGAGGCGGTCGCCGAGCTTCCCGGCCACCTCGTCGAGGTACGCACGGCGGGCGCCCGGGGTGGGTTTCGCTGCCTTCCCTGCAGAGGGCTGCGACTTGGCGGCCTCCTCCGTGGCGCGGACGGAGAGGTCTTCGTTCACGACCTTGTCCGCCAGGCGCTGCATCGCCTCCGGCGAGTCGACGCTGAGGATCGCGCGGGCGTGGCCCGCGGTGAGCACCCCCGCTGCCACTCGCTGCTGCACCGGCACCGGGAGCTTGAGCAGGCGGATGGTGTTGCTGATCTGGGGGCGGGAACGGCCGATCCGCGCCGCGAGCTCCTCCTGCGTGATGCCGAAGTCATCGAGGAGCTGCTGGTACGCCGATGCCTCTTCCAGCGGGTTGAGCTCGGAGCGGTGCAGGTTCTCCAGCAGCGCGTCCCGCAGCAGGTCTTCGTCGGCGGTGTCGCGGACGATGGCCGGAATCGACTCGAGCCCGGCCTCTCGGGCGGCACGGGTACGCCGCTCCCCCATGATCAGTTCGTACTCGCCCTCGGCGTTCTTGCGGACGACGACGGGCTGCAGCACGCCGAACTCCCGGACGCTGTGCACGAGCTCCGCGAGGTCCTCGGGGTTGAAGTGCGTGCGCGGCTGACGCGGGTTGGGGACGATCGCCTGCGGGTCGACCTGGATGAGGTGAATTCCGGGAACGGCCTCCAGCTCGGCCTCAGCAGTCGTTTCCGTGTCCGCCGAGGGGGCTTCGGCCGCCGGAGCGATCTTGGCTCCGGGGAAGAACACGTCGACAGGACGTTCTGCCTGATCTGCCGTGGGGATCAGGGCGCCGATTCCTCGGCCGAGTCCGGTGCGCTTCGCCATCATTTCTCCTTGCTCTGCGTCTCTCGTGACGCGATCTCGACGGCGGCCTCACGGTACGCGATCGCTCCGGCGGACTGACCGTCGTAAGCGATGACCGTCTGGCCGAAACTGGGGGCTTCCGACACGCGCACCGACCGCGGAATCACGGTGTCCAGCACCTGCGACGGGAAGTGGGAACGGACTTCCTCTGCCACCTGTTGCGCGAGGCGCGTGCGGCCGTCGAACATCGTGAGGAGGATCGTCGACAGGTGCAGGCCTGGGTTGAGGTGCTTCTGGATCATCTGGATACTGCCGAGCAGCTGGCTCAGGCCTTCCAATGCGTAATACTCGCACTGGATGGGGATGAAGACCTCGTTCGCGGCGGTGAACGCGTTGATCGTCAGGAGGCCCAAAGACGGAGGACAGTCGATGATGACGAAGTCGACGGGATTCTCGGAGAGATAGTCCTCCAGAGCCCGCCGCAGACGATGCTCCCGGGCGACCTGCGCCACGAGTTCGATCTCAGCGCCGGCGAGATGGATCGCGCTCGGCGCGCAGAAGAGGTTCGGGCTCTCCGGGCTGGGCTGCACGATCTCGGCGAGAGGGAACTCATCGATGAGGACGTCGTACACGCTCGGAGTGTCAGCGTTGTGCGGGACGCCGAGCGCGGTGGAAGCATTCCCCTGCGGATCCAGGTCGATGACGAGAACCTTCGCACCCAGGCCCGCCAGCGCGGATGCGATGTTCACGGCACTCGTGGTCTTCCCCACGCCGCCCTTCTGATTCGACACCGTGAGGATGCGGGTCTCTCCGCTGAATTCGACGGACACCGCTTCCAGCGCGCGGCGTCGAACGGAGAGATCCGCGATTTCTCGCGCGAGGGGGGTATCCATCCCGAACGATTCGTTGGACGATGCCTTCTCGGACTGTTTCACGTGAAACACCCACTCCTTTCGGGGCCGCGTTCCACTCTAATCGCAGGGGCGGACGTCGGATTACAGGCGCGACCGCGCGGCAGAGATGCTCGCCGTCCGCGCACGTCCGCAGACATGCGGACGGTATGCTCCGGTCGATTCCGTTTCACGTGAAACGGGGCTTACGCCACGGCCGGCGGAAGGCGGACTTCGTCGCCCGCTGCTTCGCGCCACGTGATGCCGGCGGAGCGCGAAGAGACGCCCCCGCGTTCGTACACCGGCGTTCCCAGGCGAGTCCGATACCTCAGTCATGATCCGGGATCCGACCTCTCGAGCACTGCGTCTTCGCAAGTCGCCATCGCGCGCCCTCGAAGCATCGGCCTGCGCAGTCCGGTGTCCCTCGACTCCGCCGCGCGGTTCGACCCGACGTTCCTCATGGCCTGCCCCTGTTCGCACGCCTTGACCTCCCCGCCCCCCATGGGCACCCTCCCCCAGCTCTGGACGCCGGATGTCCCTCTCTCTACTCCTCAGGGCGTCAGGTTGCCTGCCGCCACCCGCGTCGGAGCCACGAGGTAGAACACAGCACCGGGGTGCATGGGGAAATTGACCCCGGTCCGGCGCTTCCCTTCTTCCTTTGCGACGGCAGGTCCCCCCCCCCGCCCCGCGAACCCGCTGCCCGATCACGCACCGTTTCACGTGAAACACGCCCCGTCCTGCGGTGCATTCTTCCGGTTCACGATTCCGGGTGCGCGCAAGAGGATGTGTTCCCCATAGAGAGGGAACAGCGGGGGAACTCCCGGCGTGCCTGCGCCGACCGGGTGACCTTCTTGCCTACCGACGGCCCGCGGGCGACGTCGACACCCGCAGGGGCGCACAGGATCCGGCGCGACGACCCAGCCGACGGCGTTGAACGCGGTCCCGTCGATAGAAGCTCATGGAGAGCGTATAGCGCCCAGGGCAGGGGAAAGCGACCCCCTGCCAGACATCGCGCTCACCGTGACCACCCACGCACCCACGCGCGATCGGTCCTCCCAGCGCAGCGACAGGCCCCCCGACACTGTCAAGGCCGGCCAGAGGAGCCGCATCCGTTTCACGTGAAACAGTCGATCACTGTACTCCTGACATATGGAGACGCCTCTTCCCGTCCCCATTGGACCACGTCCAGAAGGCGGAGAGACGGTCAGCGCTCGACGGAGACCGCGCTCGATGCACACCGAATGACCTTTCACGTGAAACGGTGCTCTTTGATGTGAACGGCTCGGCCGTGCCCCCCATCCGGGTCTTCACTCAGTGCAGACTCTGCGCTCCGCCGCTGAGAAGACAGACCCTCCGATCGTTGACTCGTCAGCGCCGACCAACACCGGTGTCGGGCTGAAAGGTATCCGACGAGGAGAGCTGGCAATGACCTCCCAGCAGCACAACCATCCGGAACTCCGGGGCGCCCGGAGACCGCGCTCACGCTCCCGGGAGGTCTCGACGGTCACCCCACGCACCTTCCGTGGAGTGTCGGAGGCCTTGTGAGCGCGCCCGTCGCCTGCTTCCCCGATGCGAGGGACGGTTCTGACGGCGTCTATCGGCTCCCCCGACTCCGAGGCGGGCCCGCTAAGACGTGGCACTCCTCTCCGACCGCCCCGGTGAGATTGCTCCCGCGATGGATGGACTCCTCCGCCGCACCAACGAGCCCGGCACTCGTGGGGCCGCCCGACGGACGTCCGTCATCGATCCGGGACCATCGCAGCCGGAACAGGCGTGATGTCCCCGACTCGACTTTGTCGGGTCGAGAATGGCGCCCTGCCACGCCGCATCGACATTTCGCCACCGTTTCACGTGAAACATCAGCCACCTCGCGCTCACCCCCATACGTGCCACGCAAGAGGGTATCGGCTCAATCGCTGAGACGGTGGCCCCCGCCGAGGAGAGCACGGAAGTTTGCACCCACACCCAAGCCGGTACCCGTCGCCAGCACAGGTGTAGGCGCACCACCGCCCCGCCCGAGCGGCGGTGTTTCACGTGAAACGGCGAGGTCCTCAGCGCACCCGGGCGCGGACGACCCGAGTCGTCTCGGGGAGCAGTCCCTCACCCAGAACCTCGACGCGAACGTCGGAGAGCTTGAACTTCGCAATCTGCTTCCGCGCCGCCTCGATCTCGTTGGCGGCGTTCATCCCCTTCAGGAGGGCAAGCTCACCGCCGTCGCGGACCAGCGGAGCCGTCAGTGGAATCAAAGTACGTAATGCGCTCACCGCGCGGGCCGTGACGACGTCGAAGGCACCCTTCGCACGGACGTCCTCCGCGCGCGCACGGAGAATGGTGACGTTCGAGAGCCCGAGGTCGTTCACCTGCTCCGTCAACCAGTTGATCCGACGCTCCATCGGCTCCACCAGCGTCCATGACACATCGGGGCGCGCGATGGCGAGCACCAGACCGGGCAGTCCGGCACCAGACCCGATGTCCGCCACGGAACCGTGGAAGAGTGGGGCGGCGATCGCGCTGTTCAGGATGTGACGGGTCCACAAGCGGGGCAGTTCGAGCGGCCCGATCAGACCCCGCTCCTCCCCCTCACGCGCGAGGGAGTCCGTGAACCGCCGAGCGATCTCCACGCGGTCTCCGAACAGCTCGGCAGCGACAGTCGGCTCCTGCTCGACGATCTTCTCGCCGGAATCGCTCGTCTCGGACACCCGCCAGTACTCGACTTCCGCGGGGTCAGTGACGACGCAGGACCGTGTGGCGGTCCGCGCCCTCGCCGTACGACTCGGAGACGAGCCCACGCTCCGCAGCGATGTCATGCACCAGCTTGCGCTCGTAGCTCGACATCGCCGGCAGCGACGCCTGGGAAGAGCCTTCGTCAAGCTTCGCGGCTGCCGCCTCGACCAGGACCACGAGCTGACGGCGTCGTGCGTCGCGAGACCCTCCGATGTCGAGGATGAGGCGCGAGAAGGAGCCGGTCTTGTTCTGCACCGCCAGGCGGGTCAGCTCCTGCAGCGCCTGGACGGTGTCGGGAGCGGAGAGCAGCGCGAGAGAGTCCCCCTCGGCTTCGACCGACACGTACGCGCGGCCCTGACGGACGTCGAGGTTCAGGTCACCGTCGATGTCGGCGATATCCAGCAGCTCCTCGAGGTAGTCCGCGGCGACATCGCCCTCGTTCTCGAGCTGGGCCACGGTGGGCTCGATGCTCTCGGTCGCGACCTCACTCATGACGCGTTCCCCTTCTTCTTCGCACGCTTCTTGCCGACGGGCTGCTGCCGCTTCGGCGCCTCGGCCTTGGCCTTCTCGGCCTCCTCCAGCAGACGCTGCTGCTCAGCCTCGTACACCGACATCGGGACGACCTTGCCCGAGGAATCGATGGCCTTGCCCTTACGCGCCAGTCGCTCCTCACGTGCCTTCGCCGCTTCGGAACCCGGGGTGGGCATCTCGCGAATGACGAGGAACTGCTGGCCCATGGTCCACAGGTTCGAGATGAACCAGTAGATGACGACACCGAGCGGGAAGAACACGCCCGAGAAGATGAAGCCCAGCGGGAGCACGTAGAGCATGATCTTCTGCATCTGGTACGCCTGGCCGGTCTTGGCCTCCGGCGACAGGTTCTTCGAGATGATCTGCAGCTGGGTGATGAACTGCGACGCGATCATCAGGACGACGAGGGTGACCAGGATGATGATCGCCGTGACGTTCTGCGCGTCGATGGCATTGCCCAGCGTCTCGTGCAGTGACGCGACGCCGAAGAGCTTCGCGTCGTAGAACTCCTTCGTGAGCTCCGGGCTCAGCAGGCCGACGCCACCCACGTTGTCGCGCGCATGCTTGCTGACGTCGCTCAGCACGCTGTAAAGCGAGAAGAAGATCGGCATCTGCACGAGCAGGGGCAGACAGCTCGACATCGGCGTCGTGCCGTGCTTCTTGTACAGCGCCATCGTCTCGCGGCTCATCGCCTCACGAGAGAGCTGATCCTTCTTACCGCGGTACTTCTCCTGGACTTTGCGCAGTTCAGGAGCGATTTCCATCATCTTCCGCTGGCTCTTGATCTGCTTCACGAACAGCGGGATGAGCGCTGCCCGGACCACGATCACGAGGCCGACGATCGAGAGGACCCAGGTGATGCCGGACGCCGCCGGGAGACCGACGGCCGTCAGCAGCCAGTGCCAGGCGACGAGGATGAGCTCGACGACCCACTTCAGCGGCCACAGGATCGTGCCGAGCAGATCGAATCCGCCGGATGCCGGTTCCGGGCTGGGGGTGGCACTGGCGAACAGAAGGTCAAGACCCACCGATCAGTCCTTTCGGGAGGGGACGACGAAACCGTGTGCGGTCAGGTCGTAGCGGAAGTGTCGATGCGGTGTGACGTCGTCGACGCCTCCGCGAGACCAGGGATTGCAGCGGAGGATGCGCCACGCCGAGAGCAGAGCCCCCCGCACGGCGCCGTGCTGCTGCACCGCACCTACAGCGTAGGCGGAACAGGAGGGGTAGTACGCACACACATCCCCGTACATCGGCGAGATGACCTTGCGGTATCCCGCGAGGAACGCGAGCACGGCATTGCGCGGGATCAGCGGGATGCTGCGAAGCACATCCCGGCCGTGCAGCTCCCCCGTGCCCACTGACGACGCCGGCAGCGCCGTCATGATGCGGCCTCGATCGGCGCGAGCCGCCCCAGGCAGCGGTGCACATCGCTGCGCAGTTCTGCATAGGACGCCGTCGCAGACGCAGGAAGGGCACGGATGACGACATCCGTGCCCTGAGGGACGCCCGGGAGCGCCTCCGCACAGACGGCTTTGAGTCGCCGACGCACGGTGTTGCGCACCACGGCGGTGCCCACCTGCTTGCTGATGATGAAACCGAACCGCGCTGCTCTGCTCTCACCCGTCGACAACATCGAGGTGAGAACGCGCGCCCCGCCACAACGCGATCCGCGTCGAACGACCAGTCGGTAGTCGCTCCCGCGGGTCAATCGGAACGGGCGGGCGAGCACAGCTGCTTACGCGGAGAGCTCGGTACGGCCCTTCGCGCGGCGTGCCGACAGAATGGCACGGCCGGCGCGGGTGCGCATACGGGCACGGAAGCCGTGCTTCTTGGCGCGACGACGGTTGTTGGGCTGGAAGGTGCGCTTGCTCATGAGATCACTCCGGGAATGCTGCCACCGGATTCACTTCGACCGGAGACATGGGGAACTGCCGTACAGGCATAAGTCAACCGATTAAGGGTACGTCTTGGCGGCGCACAGGGCAAATCTGCCTGTCGCGGTTGTCCGCCGCTCCGCGAACGAGAGCGCGATACGGCCGTCGATATGCTATTCGCACCATCGATGCAGCGGGAACTGTTCTCCTACCGAGAGGCCGCGATGACCCATCAGCAGATCCGTTCCGGTTCCGGCATCGCCGACGACGGCGGACGGTCGCGAGCTCTCGCGAACGCCGCGATCGCCGCGGGCGTCGTCTCGCTGATTCTCCTGACCGCCATACTCATTCCGTATCACCCACTTCAGAACCCCCGGCTGATCCCCGTCTTCCTCCTCGGCGCGGCAGCCGCGATCGGCGGGATCGTCCTGGGGCGTCGGGCGCGACGTTCCCCCTCAGATCAGCGCCGCTCGGCGCGCATCGGACTCGGTGTGGCCATCGCCTCGCTCGGCCTCGACCTCGTCCTGCTGATCGTCTTCCTGAGCGGACTCTGGTCGCCGCCGCTGAACAAGGTGTTCCTCGAAGGAACAGGACCGCAGTCCGGGGTGACCGCGACATTCAGCGGTGATACCGAGACCAGGACCCTCCCCTGGCCTGCCGTGGGAAACGCGCAGTACACCACCTCGAAGTCGTCGACGTGGATCATGATCACGGCTCCGAACGACAGCGAGGATCAGACCGTCGGCTGCAAGATCTTCTGGAACGACGAGCTGGTCGTCGAGAAGACCTCCGATTCCGGCACGGTCAGCTGCGAGTACGACGCGGAATGAGGGCTTCGGGCTCCTCTCCGCACAGGAACTATCCACAGCCCCGGTCCGGACGACCCACCCGACACAGGGCTTGATTCTCTGCGGCAGGTTGCCGTTCCGGACGGCGATGACTAGCGTGGGCATCCGTAGTTATCCACAGGGCAGCCTCTCCCGCGCTCCCTTCCCGAACATCGTCCGGAGCACCATGTCCTCACCAGCCCAGCCCGAAGTCCCGATCTGGACCACGGTGCAGGAGCTGCTGGAAGCCGACGACCGGGTCACCCCCCAGCTCCAGGGGTTCCTGAGTCTCGCGGTACCGGCCGGCGTGATGTCGGCGACGCTCTACCTCGAGGTGCCGAACGACCTCACCGCGGCTCAGATCAACAAGCGCCTCCGGCTGCCCATCATGGAGGCCCTCGCGCACATCGGCGAGGAGGTCACCTCGTACCGGGTCGTCGTGAACCACGAACTGGCTGAGCAGCCCACCGCCCCCATCGCCGTGGCGGACTTCGGTCGGCAGGAACCGGTGCGCGCCGAGTCCCCGATGGAGCAGCCCGCGGCCGTGCGCCACGAGTCGCGCCTCAACCCGAAGTACACCTTCGACAACTTCGTGATCGGCCAGTCCAACCGGTTCGCCCATGCCGCGGCGGTCGCGGTGGCCGAAGCGCCGGCCAAGGCCTACAACCCGCTCTTCATCTACGGCGACTCCGGACTGGGCAAGACCCACCTCCTCCACGCCATCGGCGACTACGCGCAGTCCCTCTACGCCGGGGTCAAGGTGCGCTACGTCTCCAGTGAGGAGTTCACGAACGACTTCATCAACTCGATCGCCAACAACCGCGGCGCCGCGTTCCAGGCCCGGTACCGCGATGTGGACATCCTCCTCATCGACGACATCCAGTTCCTCCAGGGGCGCGCGGAGACGCAGGAGGCGTTCTTCCACACGTTCAACACCCTGCACGATCACAACAAGCAGGTCGTGATCACGAGCGATGTCGCGCCGAAGCACCTGACCGGCTTCGAGGACCGCATGCGCAGCCGCTTCGAGTGGGGCCTCATCACCGACGTGCAGGCACCCGACCTCGAGACCCGCATCGCGATCCTGCGCAAGAAGGCGCAGAGCGAAGCCCTCCACATCCCCGACGAGGTGCTCGAGTACATCGCCACGGTGGTGTCCTCGAACATCCGCGAACTCGAGGGCGCCCTCATCCGGGTCTCGGCGTTCGCGAGCCTGAACCGCTCGGCCCTCGACATCTCCCTCGCCCAGACCGTGCTGCGGGACATCATCGACACGGCCGAGGACAACATCATCTCGCCGACCGACATCATCACGGCGACCGCACAGTACTTCAAGCTCACCGTCGACGATCTCTACGGCTCCAGCCGCTCCCAGCAGATCGCCACCGCCCGGCAGATCGCCATGTACCTCTGCCGTGAGCGCACCAGCCTCTCCCTCCCGAAGATCGGGCAGCTCTTCGGCAACCGGGACCACACGACGGTCATGTACGCCTACAAGAAGATCAGCGAGCTCATGAAGGAGCGCCGCTCGATCTACAACCAGGTCACGGAGATCACCACGCAGCTCGGTCGTCGCTGACGCGCCACAGCAGCGAAGGGACGCCGCATCCGACACCGGACGGCGTCCCTTCGGCGTGTGACAGGGCTTCCGACCGTCCGATAGATGCGTCTATGCACATGTGGATAACTTGTGGATGACCGTGGAACGCGCCGAAGCAGATGTGTGTCGATCGGGGAAACCTGTGGATAACCGCGGGACGGTCGAATCGCGATGGACCCTCATCCACCCGCGGATTCCTCAGGGTCTCCACAAGTGACAAGTGTGTAGTTCCCTACTCGCGCTTGCTTTCCACCGACTTATCCACAGTATCCACAGGTGTTAACACCGTTAAGGAGTTAAGTCATTCAGGGTGCGATCCGATCACCAGACGGTGGGGAGAACCGTCGGCGGCATGACAAGTGCTCCGGCGTAGGGAACCGCAGGACTGTGGGGCTAGCATGGGATTCCCTGCATTGGCAGGACCCGACGACGACCCGTCATGTTCGACGACAAGGGAGCACCCGTGAGGTTTCAGGTCAACCGCGATGTCTTCAGCGAGGCTGTGTCCTTCGTCGTCAAGCTTCTCCCGCAGCGCAATCCTCAGCCGATCCTCGCCGGCGTCCTGATCGAAGCCGACGGTTCCGGGCTCACGCTCTCGGCCTTCGACTATGAAGCTTCCGCGCGGACGACCATCGAGGCGACGGTCGAGACATCCGGCACGATCCTCGTCCACGGACGGCTGCTCTCCGACATCGCGAGCCGCCTGCCGAACGCTCCGATCGAGATCGCGGTCGAGGATGACGGCGGTATCGCCGTGACCTGCGGCTCGGCGCGCTTCACCCTCGCGGCCATGCCGGTCGAGGAATACCCGTCGATTCCCGAGGTCTCCGGATCCTCCGGCGTCGTCCCAGCCGACGAGTTCGGCACCGCGATCGCCCAGGTCGGCTTCGCCGCATCCCGTGACGACGTGACCCCGGTGCTCACCGGCGTGCAGCTCGAGGTGACGGGTCAGACCCTCAGCCTCGTGGCGACCGACCGCTATCGCGTCTCGCTCCGCGACGTGCCGTGGGACGGCGAGGCCGTCGAGGCCACCGCACTGGTCCCCGCCCGCACCCTCGTGGAGGTCGGCAAGACCTTCGGCCACGCCGGCACGATCCAGATCGCCTTCTCGGGTGCCGGGGATCGCGAGATCATCGCGTTCACGGCCGGCAACAAGACCGTGACGTCGCTGCTCATCAAGGGCAACTTCCCCCCGGTCCGCCGCCTCTTCCCGGAGCAGACCGACCACTACGCGGTCGTCAACACCGCGGACCTCATCGAGGCCGTCCGCCGTGTGTCGCTCGTGCTGGATCGTGCGGCGCCGTTGCGCTTCACGTTCTCGACCGACAGCGTCACGATGGACGCCTCGGGCAGCGAGCACGCCCGCGCCTCCGAGTCGGTCGACGCGATCCTCTCGGGTGGCGACGAGGTGACGCTGGGCCTCAACCCCCAGTACCTCATCGAGGCCCTCGGCGCGGTGAAGAGCGAGTTCGTGCGGGTGACCTTCACCTCCAGCGACAACGCCAACAAGCTGAGCCCGGTCCTCATCACGAGCCAGACCTCGGTCGACCAGGCCGGTCTGGACTCGTTCAAGTACCTCCTCCAGCCCAACCTCCTCCTGCGCTGAGTACCGCCTCGGGTCCCGAGGGAGTGTCCGACCCGGAAGGTAGGCTGGCTCCGTGATTGTGGAGCACCTCAGCCTGGTCGATTTCCGCAATTATGCGACCGCGGAGCTCACGCTGCACCGCGGACCGAACGTCCTCGTCGGGCGGAACGGCCAGGGCAAGACCAATCTCGCCGAGGCGGTCGTGTTCCTCGCGACTCTCGGGTCGCATCGCGTGTCGTCCGATGCCCCGATGGTGCGGGACGGCCAGGACTTCGCCGTCATCCGAGCACGGCTCTCGCACGGTGAGCGGCGGGTGCTCGTCGAGGTGCAGCTCAACCGACAGGGATCGAACAAGGCCAGGATCAACGGTTCGCCCTCGAAGACCAACGAGCTTCCTCGCTATGCGCATGTCGTGTTGTTCGCGCCGGAAGACCTGCAGATCGTGCGCGGCGACCCCTCCGCCCGCCGGCGGTTCGCCGACCAGCTCCTCATCCAGCGCACTCCCCGCCTGGCCGCGGTACTCGGTGACTACGACCGGGTGCTCAAGCAGCGCAACGCCCTGCTGAAGTCGGCGCGGGCACGGGGTGTCCGCGGTGAGGCGCTGAGCACGCTCGACGTCTGGGACGACAAGCTCGTCTCCCTCGGCTCGGAGATCATCACCGCACGGCAGCGGCTCGCCACCGATCTGCAGCAGCCGGTCGCGGATGCCTACGCGGCGATCGCCGGCGCCGACCACCGGCCGCGGCTCGACTGGGCGCTGTCGGTCGCGGGCAGCGACCCGGAAGACGATGAGGACCGCGATGCCGCAGACGGCGCCGCCTCCGCTGCTGACCTGCGCGGTGATGCCCGCCGGATCTCGGAGATGTTCCGCGCCTCCCTCGCCGCGAAGCGGTCCAACGAACTCGACCGGGGCCTCACCCTCACGGGCCCGCACCGGGACGACCTGGTGCTGCGGGTCCGCGACCTCCCGGTGAAGGGCTACGCCTCGCACGGCGAGTCCTGGTCTGTCGCGCTCGCGCTCCGTCTCGCGTCGGCCGAGCTGCTGCGCAGCGAATCCCCGGCCGGCGACCCGGTGCTCATCCTCGACGACGTCTTCGCCGAGCTCGACGCCGATCGACGTCAACGCCTCGCGAGCCTCACCGCGGGCTATGAGCAGGTGGTGGTGACCGCGGCGGTGGAGGAGGATATCCCCGACGTACTCCATGCCCACGTCGTCCGCATCGCAGCGGGCACCATCACGGACGAGCGCGGCCGGTCGCAGGAAGAGGAGGGTGCGCAGGATGACTGATGTCGTCGCCGACACCGCGGCTCCGGCGGAGGCTCCGGAAACCGTCGCCACCTACCTGCGGCTGCGCGGGCTCAAACCGAGCGCCAAGAATTGGAAGCGCAAGCGACGGATCTCCGTCGACGACGACAACGCGCCGTTCACTCCCGGACGCGATCCGGGCACCCTCGGCGCGGTCCTCGACACCCTCACCCGCGAGTCGGGCTGGGAGACGACGCTCGCGCGGGAGGACCTCGTCCGGCAGTGGGCCGACCTCGCCGGAGCCGACACCGCGAAGCACTCGGAGCCGGTGTCGCTCGAGCGGGGACTGCTCACCGTGAAGTGCGATTCGACGGCGTGGGCGAAGAACCTGCAGTTCATGCGTGCGACCATCCTCACGGAGATCGGACGTCGGTATCCGGAGGCCGGGGTGGAGAACCTCCGGTTCATCGGACCGGACGTCCCCTCGTGGAAATGGGGTCCCAGAGCCGTTCCAGGGCGGGGCCCGCGCGATACCTACGGGTAGGGCACCATGCAAGGGGTCCGAAACGCTCAGAGGGCCACACGCGGCCGTTGAGCGGCATTTCGACTCGAAACCCGGCTAGAATGGGAGTTCGAGATATCGATCTGGAGAATGCCCTCTGATGACGCCTGAATCCCCTGCTGACGAGACGGAACCGAACAACGACGCTTCGTCGGGCTCACAGGCCGGAGAATCGGCGGCACCCGCACCGAAGAAGCAGCAGCCCGGTGAGTACGGCGCCGACTCGATCCAGATCCTCGAAGGACTCGAGGCCGTGCGCAAGCGCCCCGGCATGTACATCGGTTCGACCGGCCCCCGGGGGCTGCACCACCTCGTCTACGAGATCGTCGACAACTCCGTCGATGAGGCGCTGGCCGGCTACGCCGACACGATCCTCGTCACCCTCCTCGCCGACGGCGGCGTGCGTGTCGTCGACAACGGCCGCGGCATCCCCGTCGACCCGCACTCCTCCGATCCGTCGAAGTCCACCGTCGAGGTCGTCCTGACGATCCTGCACGCCGGTGGCAAGTTCGGTGGCGGCGCCTACGCCGTCTCCGGCGGTCTGCACGGAGTCGGTTCCTCGGTCGTGAACGCTCTGTCGACGCGGTTCGACGTGGAGGTCAAGCAGAAGGGCTTCGTCTGGCGGCACAGCTTCGCCGGCGGCGGCGTCCCGCAGCAGAAGCTCGAGAAGGGCGAGACTACCGAGGAGACCGGGACGAGCA
This sequence comes from Zhihengliuella sp. ISTPL4, assembly GCF_002848265.1. Classification (GTDB taxonomy): domain Bacteria; phylum Actinomycetota; class Actinomycetes; order Actinomycetales; family Microbacteriaceae; genus Microbacterium. The sequence goes on along the minus strand of NZ_CP025422.1, from coordinate 2,624,946 downwards.
TCACGTTCTGGCCGGACGCGGAGATCTTCCAGGAGACCGTCGAGTTCGACTACGACACGCTCCGCACCCGGTTCCAGCAGATGGCGTTCCTCAACAAGGGGCTGCGCATCGAGCTGTCCGACGAGCGTCCGGAGTCCGCGTACGAGACCGAGGAAGACGGCCAGGCAGTCACCAAGCAGCCGAGCGACGTGTTCTTCTACGAGCGCGGTCTCGTCGACTACGTCGAGTACCTGAACAAGGTGCGTCATGCCGAGGTCGTGAACGAGGAGATCATCGCGTTCGAGTCGGAGGACACGGCGCGCAAGATCTCGCTCGAGGTCGCGATGCAGTGGACGACGTCCTACACGGAGAACGTGTTCACCTACGCGAACACGATCAACACCCACGAGGGCGGCACGCACGAGGAGGGCTTCCGGGCGGCGCTCACCACCCTCGTCAACCGCTACGCCCGTGCGAACAACCTCCTCAAGGAGAAGGACGACAACCTCTCCGGCGACGACGTGCGTGAGGGGCTGACCGCCGTCATCTCGATCAAGCTCGGCGAGCCCCAGTTCGAGGGTCAGACCAAGACCAAGCTCGGCAACACCGAGGCGAAGGCCTTCGTGCAGAAGGTCGTCGGCGATCAGCTCGGCGACTGGTTCGACCGCAACCCGACCCAGGCGAAGAACGTCATCCGCAAGGCGATCGACGCGGCGACGGCACGCCTCGCCGCCCGCAAGGCGCGCGAGACCGCGCGTCGCAAGAGCGTCTTCGAGTCCGCGGCCATGCCGGACAAGCTCAAGGACTGCACGAGCAAGGACCCGTCGATCAGCGAGATCTTCCTCGTCGAGGGGGACTCGGCCGGCGGCTCGGCGGTGCAGGGTCGCGACCCGCACACGCAGGCGATCCTGGCGCTGCGCGGCAAGATCCTCAACGTCGAGCGCGCGCGTCTCGACAAGGCGCTCGGCAACAAGGAAGTCCAGGCGATGATCCAGGCCTTCGGCACGGGCATCGGCGAGGAGTTCGACATCGAGAAGGCGCGGTATCACAAGATCGTGCTGATGGCCGATGCCGACGTCGACGGCCAGCACATCACCACCCTGCTGCTCACGCTCCTGTTCCGCTACATGCGCGGACTCATCGAGGCCGGCTTCGTGTACCTCGCGATGCCGCCGCTCTACCGCCTCAAGTGGTCGAACGCGGCGCACGAGTACGTGTTCAGCGACGCCGAGCGCGACGCGCTGCTCGCCTACGGGCTGGAGAACGGCAAGCGGATCCCGAAGGACGCCGGCATCCAGCGCTACAAGGGTCTCGGCGAGATGAACGCCAAGGAACTCTGGGAGACCACGATGGACCACACCACGCGGACGCTCCGTCAGGTGACCATCGAGGACGCCGCCGCCGCGGACGAGATCTTCAGCGTGCTGATGGGCGAGGACGTGGAGTCGCGCCGGAGCTTCATCCAGCGCAACGCCAAGGACGTCCGCTTCCTCGACATCTGATGACCACGGGTCCCTGCGCTCGTCGAAGGGGACCCGGATGCTTCGACAAGCTCAGCCAACCAGGAAAGACACATGACTGACGAAGAACGCCCCGACATCACCGAGGGCCACGAGCACGGCAAGATCGACCAGGTCGATCTGCAGTCGGAGATGCAGCGCAGCTATCTCGACTACGCCATGGCGGTCATCGTCGGCCGTGCTCTCCCCGACGTGCGCGACGGTCTCAAGCCGGTGCACCGGCGCGTGATCTACGGCATGTACGACGGCGGCTTCCGTCCCGACAAGTCGTTCTCGAAGTGCGCGCGCGTCGTCGGCGAGGTCATGGGCCAGTACCACCCGCACGGCGACTCGGCGATCTACGACGCCCTCGTCCGTCTCGTGCAGCCGTGGTCGCTGCGGTACCCGCTCGCTCTCGGTCAGGGGAACTTCGGGTCCCCCGGCAACATGGGAGCGGCGGCGCCTCGGTACACCGAGACGAAGATGGCTCCGCTCGCGCTGGAGATGGTGCGCGACATCGAAGAGGACACGGTCGACTTCGCCGACAACTACGACGGCCAGACCCAGGAGCCGACGGTCCTGCCGTCCCGCTTCCCGAACCTGCTCGTCAACGGCTCGGTCGGCATCGCGGTCGGCATGGCGACCAACATCCCGCCGCACAACCTGCGCGAGGTCTCCGACGCCGCGCTCTGGGCACTGGACAACCCGGACCTCCCCCGCGAGCAGCTTCTCGACGGCCTCATCCAGCGCATCCCGGGACCGGACTTCCCGACTGGCGCGCAGATCCTGGGCACGAAGGGCATCCACGAGGCGTACCGGACCGGCCGCGGCTCGATCACGATGCGCGCGGTCGTCAACGTCGAGGAGATCCAGGGCCGAACCTGCCTGGTCATCACCGAGCTGCCGTACCAGGTGAACCCGGACAACGTCGCCGTCAAGATCGGCGACCTCGCGCGTGACGGCAAGATCACGGGGATCGCCGACATCCGCGACGAGTCCTCGGACCGCACGGGTCAGCGCCTCGTCGTCGTGCTCAAGCGGGACGCGGTGGCGAAGGTCGTGCTGAACAACCTCTACAAGCACACGCAGCTTCAGGAGAATTTCGGCGCGAACATGCTCGCGATCGTCGACGGGGTCCCGCGGACCCTTGCGATCGACGGCTTCATCTCGAACTGGATCGCCCACCAGATCGACGTCATCGTGCGGCGGACGCAGTTCCGCCTGAACGAGGCCGAGAAGCGCATGCACATCCTGCGCGGCTATCTGAAGGCGCTCGACGCGCTCGACGAGGTCATCGCGCTCATCCGCCGGTCCCAGACGACGCAGGATGCGAACGAGGGTCTGCAGAAGCTGCTCGACATCGACGAGATCCAGGCCGATGCGATTCTGCAGATGCAGCTCCGTCGTCTCGCGGCTCTGGAGCGCCAGAAGATCATCGATCAGGCGAACGAGCTCGAGGCGCTCATCGCGGACTACAAGGCGATCCTCGCCGACGAGGGCCGCCAGCGGACCATCATCCGCGAGGAGCTGACCGCCATCGTCGACAAGTTCGGCGACGAGCGGCGCACGCACATCCTGCACGGCTTCGACGGCGACGTCTCGATGGAAGACCTCATCGCCGAGGAGGAGATGGTCGTCACCGTCACGCGCGAGGGCTACATCAAGCGCACGCGCAGCGACAACTACCGCTCTCAGCACCGCGGCGGCAAGGGAGTGAAGGGCGCCCAGCTCCGCGCGGACGACATCGTCGAGCACTTCTTCGTCACGACGACCCACCACTGGCTGCTGTTCTTCACCGACAAGGGCCGCGTCTACCGCGCGAAGACCTATGAGGTGCCGGAGGCCGGGCGGGACGCGAAGGGCACGCACGTCGCGAACCTCCTCGCGCTGCAGCCCGACGAGAGCATCGCCCAGGTCCTCGACATCCGTGACTACGCGGTTGCCGACTACCTCGTCCTCGCGACGCGCGACGGTCTGGTCAAGAAGACCCGCCTGGACAACTACGACACGAACCGTCAGGGCGGTGTGATCGCGATCCGGCTGAACGACGAGGACGAGCTCGTCAGCGCGCTGCTCGTCAACGCTGAGGACGACATCCTCCTCATCAGCCGCAAGGGGATGTCCGTGCGTTTCCAGGCGACCGACGAAGCGCTGCGCCCGATGGGTCGCGCCACCGCCGGTGTGAAGGGCATGAAGTTCCGCGAGGGCGACAGCCTGCTGTCCGCCTCGGTCGCCGCACCCGGCAAGTACGTGTTCGTGGTCACCGACGGCGGCTACGCCAAGCGCACTGCCGTCGAGGAATACCGCGTCCAGGGACGCGGCGGATACGGCATCAAGGTCGCCAAGTTGAACGACGATCGGGGCACTCTCGCGGGCGGTCTGATCGTCTCCGAGGACGACGAGGTCTTGGTGGTTCTGTCCAGCGGCAAGGTGGTACGCTCTGCCGTGGCCGAGGTCCCCGCCAAGGGTCGCGACACCATGGGAGTGGTGTTCGCCCGCACGACGGAGGCCGACCGCATCCTCGCCATCGCCCGGAACGGCGAGCGTGGTCTCACCGAAGAGGAGACCGAGGCGGATGCCGACGGCGAGGCCCCCCAGACGACTGAGACACCCGAGGATACAGACGCATGAGCACAGTGGCCGACAAGCTGGCGAAGAAGTCGACACGCAAGACCGGCGGCAAGCAGGTCCGACTCCGGCTCGTCTACGTCGACTTCTGGTCCGCGGTGAAGCTCTCGTTCCTCGGTGCCGTCGCGCTGGCCGTCGTGACGATGGTGTCGTTCTTCCTGATCTTCCTCGTGCTCCAGGCCACCGGCATCATGTCCACCGCCGACGAGTTCGTTCGCAGCTTCACCGACGGCGCCATCCCGCTGTCGGAGCTCGTGGGTCTGCCGCAGGTCATGGCGTTCGCCGCCGTGGTCGCGATCCTCAACCTCATCGTCTTCACGGTGCTCGGCGCCGTGGTCGCCGGCATCTACAACCTGGCGGTGAAGGTCACCGGCGGGCTGCTCGTCGGCTTCATGTCGAACTGAACCGAGACCCCGTCTTTCCGCCGAGACCCCGGCCTGCACACCGATGCAGGCCGGGGTCTCGGCGATCGGGCGGGGTTTCGGCGGGTGAGGGTAGGGATAACCCGAACGGGAGTGTCCGGCTGACTCGGTGGGCGGCGCCACGCGGCGGCCCTACCGTGGAAGCATGACCACACAGACTGCGACCCCGGACACCGCCTCCGCGGTGAAGCCGCCGTTGCGCATCCCGCTCACGATCCTGCATCTCGCCGGCGTCGGCGTGCTGGGCGGAGCCCTCTTCGGAATGCTCGGCGGACTCCTCGGCACGGGACTCGGCCTCCTCTTCGTCTTCGGCATCGGGATCGTCGTCCTCGTCGGGCTCGTGTACGCCCTGTTCGGCGTCGGCTGGTTCGAGATCGCTCGGGTCGCGGGGCTGTATCGGGTACCGAACACCCCGCTGCGGCTGCAGCCGCGCGACCGCCCCGGCTTCGGCGGCTGGCTCCGGGCCCTCGGTCGACAGGCGATCGACGGACGGATGTGGCGCGCGGTCGCGAACTTCGCGATCACGGCGGTCCTCGGCTTCGTCGTGCTCCGGCTGTTCTGGGCGCTCCTCTGGTCGATCATCATCGCTTTCGCGCCGCTGACGCCTGCCGAGACGATCGTCGGACCGTTCGGCGGCGGACAGATCCCGGTCTCGTGGGCGCCGCTGATCGGCATCCTCGGTGCCCTGGTCTCGGCCGCCGGTATCGTCGGTCTCGCCCTCCTGGGCCGCACACTCGCTCTCGCGATCGTCGCCCGCGCACGAGAGGTGGAACTCACCGCCCGCGTGCAGGCTTCAACGGCCCAGCGTGAGGGTGCCGTCCGCGCCGCCGACGTCGAGCGCACGCGGATCGAGCGTGATCTGCACGACGGCGTCCAGCCCCGGCTCGTCTCCGTCGGGATGACCCTCGGCCTCGCTCAGCAGAAGATCGACACCGACCCGGACGCGGCGAAGGAGCTCATCTCCGAGGCACACACCTCCACGAAGGCCGCGATCACCGAGCTGCGGCAGCTCGCCCGCGGGATACACGTCTCCGTGCTCGACGACCGTGGGTTGGACGCCGCGTTGTCGGCGCTGGCCAGCCGCTCCCCCATCCCCGTGCAGCTCGATGTGCGGATGGACCCTTCGACAAGCTCAGGGACCCAGGGCGGCGGCTCAGGGACCCAGGGCGGCGGCTCAGGGACTCAGCGGCCGGGCCGGGACGCGGAGGCGGCGGTGTACTTCTCCATCGCGGAATCGCTCACGAACGCGGCGAAGCACTCCCGGGCCAGTGAGGCACGGGTCACCGTCCGGGTCCGCGAGGGCAACACGCTCTGGGCGCGGGTCGAGGACAACGGCATGGGCGGAGCCCAGGTCATCCCGGGCGGGGGCCTCGACGGCATCGCCAACCGGATCCTCGCCGCGGGCGGCACGTTCCGACTCGACAGCCCCCAGGGCGGGCCGACCAGCCTGGAGGTGAACGTGCCATGCGCATCCTGATCTGCGAGGACTCCGTCCTCCTCCGCGAGGGCCTCGTCCGACTGCTCGAGGACGCCGGCCACGAGGTGGTCGCCGCGCTCACCGACACCACCGGACTCCGCGAAGCCGTGACGTCCATGACGCCGGATCTCTGCATTCTCGATGTGCGGCTCCCGCCGACGTTCACGGACGAGGGCATCCGGGCGGCGCTCGACCTCCGGACGGTGCATCCGTCGCTGGCGATCCTCGTGCTGTCCCAGTACGTGGAGGAGCGTTACGCCTCCGACCTCATCGCCGCGCAGGGCGGACCGCTCGGTTACCTGCTGAAGGACCGGGTGGCCGATGTCGCCGAGTTCATCGATTCGGTGCAGCGCATCGCCGACGGCGCCACGGTGCTCGATCCGGAGGTCGTGGCACAGCTGCTGACCCGCCGCAACCGGGATGACCGCATGATGCGGCTCACGGAGCGGGAGCGCACCGTCCTCGCCCTCGTCGCGGAAGGCAAGTCGAACCAGGCGATCGCCGGCCTCCTCTTCCTCTCGGAGGCGAGCGTCGAGAAGCACATCACCTCCATCTTCCAGAAGCTGGGCTTCGAGCAGGACGAATCCGGCAACCGCCGGGTCCTCGCTGCGCTCGCCCACCTCGAGAACTCGGGCGGCACGACGCCGTCGAACGGCCAGACAGGAGCCTCACGATGACCACCGAGAACAGCGGAGCAGAGGGCGGGCACACGCCGATCACTCCCCCGCCCCCGCAGACGACCAGCCCCTCCGCTCCGACACCGAGTGGTCCGGAACCCGGACGGTCCCCCGGAGCCACCGCGGTCATGATCGTCACCGCCGTCGTCGGAGGCATCGCGCTCCTCGGCGCGGGCGGGACGGCGGCCGTGGCCGCGACGGGGAACATCCTCTCGTCCAGCCGGCCGGACTCCGTGCAGACCCTGGACGTCGACGGCCTCGAGGCCATCGACCTCGACGCCGATGCGAGCATGGTGCGAGTCGTCTTCGCGGACGTCGATGCGGCGGAACTCTCCGTGACGAACGGCCGGGAGTCCGCATGGACCTTCGAGCGCGAAGCCGACGAGCTGGTCGTCCGGAGCCCGCGGCCGGCCTTCGGCTGGTGGTTCGGCAACTGGTTCGGCGATGAGGAGCGCGTCGTCCTCACCCTCCCCGAGGAGCTGGGAGGCGCCCGTCTCGACGCGAGCTTCACGCTCGACGCCGGATCCCTCGACGTGGCCGGCGAGTTCCACGCCCTGGAGGTGCAGGTCAACGCCGGTTCCCTCGACGTCTCGGGGGCTGCCGAGAGCTTCGACGTGCAGATGAATGCCGGACGGGCGGACGTCCTCCTCGACGGCGTCGACCAGGCGGACCTCGGCATCGCTGCGGGCGACCTGTCCGTCGAACTGACCGGCGACGCGCCGACGGCGACCACCATCGACGTGAGCGCCGGGTCGCTGAACCTGACCCTCCCCGCGGTGGAATACCGGATCACGCAGGACGTCAACGCCGGGTCCTTCGATGCGACCGTGGACGAGTCCTCCAGCGCACGCCGGACCATCGACGTGTCGCTGGCCGCGGGCAGCGTGAACATCGATCCGGGCCGGTGAGCCGGTCGAGGGCGGGGATCCGGACGGGATCCTCGCCCTCGATTCGGTTTTTCGCGGAAACTCCGGTAAAGTTCTGGAGGTTGACGGGGCTATAGCTCAGGCGGTTAGAGCGCTTCACTGATAATGAAGAGGTCCCAGGTTCAAGTCCTGGTAGCCCCACCCTTTCAATTCAAGAATTCCCTCACGGGGCCTTAGCTCAGTTGGTAGAGCGCCTGCTTTGCAAGCAGGATGTCAGGAGTTCGAATCTCCTAGGCTCCACCATCCTTCCCCCTCACCTCATCGGTCCGTCGCCGTGAGCTCATGCGGTGCCGTGTTCAGGCGCTCGACACCGTCCGCGGTCACGACCACGATGTCCTCGATACGGGCGCCCCACTCCCCGGCGAAGTAGATGCCCGGTTCGATGCTGAATGCCATGCCCTCGCGCAGCACGAGGTCGTTGCCGGGCGCGATGTAGGGCTCCTCGTGCACCGAGACACCGATGCCGTGGCCGGTACGGTGCAGGAACGCCTCACCCAGTCCGGCCTCCGCCAGGACCGAGCGAGCCGCCGCGTCGACCTCCGCGGCGGTGACTCCTGGTCGCACCGCATCGACCGCCGCCTGCTGCGCGCGCACGAGCGTCGCGATGCGGTCCGCCGCCTCCTGAACGGGCGTGCCGACGACATAGGTCCTCGTGCTGTCCGAGTTGTAGCCGCTGGGCACGGCCCCGCCGATGTCGACCACCACGACGTCGCCCTCCTCGATCACCCGATCGGAGACCTCGTGGTGCGGATCGGCGCCGTTCGGACCAGAGCCGACGATGACGAACTCGACGGTCCGGTGACCCTCCGCCACGATCGCCTCGGCGATGTCCGCCGCGACCTCCCGCTCCGTGCGTCCCGCGCGCAGCCAGTCGGGCACACGGCGGTGCACGGCGTCGATCGCCGCGCCGGCGCGGCGCAGCTCGGCGATCTCGTCGGCGTCCTTGATCATCCGTCCCTCGCGGAGAACGGGCGTCGCGAGCTCCAGCCGCACCCCGAGCCTCTCCCCGATCGGCACGACGTGCAGGGCCGGGAGGGCGTCCGAGATGCCGACCCGGGAGACGGAGCCCGTCGCGGCGGCGACGAGCGCGTACGGGTCCTCGCCGTCCACCCAGTCCGCCACGGTGAGGCGCAGCTCGCCCACGGCCGTGCTGCGAACCTTCGCGAGTTCCATGCGCGGAACGACGAGCGCCGCGGCGCCCTGAGGCCGGATGACGAGCGCGGTGAGTCGCTCGATGGTGTCGCCCTCGACGCCGACGAGGTACTGGAGGTCGGGGCTGGGTCCGACGACGATCGCGTCGAAGCCGGCCGCTCGGGCGAGGTCCTGGGCGCGCTCGAGGCGGCGGGCGTATACGGCGGCGGCGAAGGGCGGGGTGTTCACAGGCACCACGCTAGTGGGAGAGACCCCGCCCCGTCCCGGCTCTCGCGGAATCAGCTGATCGCCTGGCGGATGCGATCCGCGAGGAACTCCAGGTCCTTCTCCGTGAGGTCGGTGACGGCATAGGCGGTCGGCCAGACGGTGCCGTCGTCGAGGTTCGAGATCGGCTCGAAGCCGAAGGTGCCGTAGCGGACCTTGAACTTGCTGGCCGGCTGGAAGAAGCACAGCACCTTCCCGTCGCGGCCCCACGCGGGCATGCCGTAGTACGTCCGCGGCACGAGCTCCGGCGCCACTTCGGAGACCAGCGCGTGCAGCTTCTCCGCGAGGGCCTTGTCCTCATCGGTGAGCTTGGCGACGGCTTCCATCAGGTCGGCCTCTCCCGCTGCCCGCAGCTCCTCGGGCGACTTCTTCGCTCGCGAGCGCCGGGTGCGGGCTTCTTTCGCGGCGGCCTGCATGGCCTCGCGTTCCTCGGCGGTGAAGTTCTTCTCGGTGTCGGCCATGATGATCCTCTCGTGCGGCCTCGTTGATGCTCTCAGCGTAGGGACGCCCGTCGGTCCCGTGCTTCTCGATTCGTGATCGATCTTCGAGCGCCGTCACGCGGCGGGGGACGGCACGATACCCGGATAGGGTGTCACCCATGGACCTGCGCGTCGCCGCATACGGGGTCGTCACCGATGAGGGTGGACGCCTCCTCCTGGCGCGCTGGACGGAGGGTCGCCGCGTGGCCTGGACCCTGCCGGGCGGTGGACTCGAGCCCGGAGAAGCACCCGAGGATGCCGTGCGCCGGGAGATCCGCGAGGAGACCGGTTACACGGTCCGGGTCGGCCAGCTCCTCGGTATCCACTCGCGCGTCATCCCCGCCGGGCGGCGGGTGCAGAAGTCGCCCGATCCTCTGCACACTCTCCGCATCGTCTACCGGGCGGAGGTCACGGGCGGGAGGCTCCGCTACGAGACGGACGGATCCACCGATCGAGCGGAGTGGTTCCCGCTCCCCGCGGTCGCCGGTCTGCAGCGGGTGCGGCTGGTGGACATCGCGCTGAGGATGGCCGGCATCCTCTGAGGTGCGATCGCGCTCAGCGCTCGTCGGGCACCGAGATGTCGGCGACGGTCGCGTCGTACGCGGCGATGAGGTCGTCGGCGTCGACGAACAGGCTGTACCCGTGGGTGCCGGCGCCCATCGCCACGCGCTGACCCACGATCGACGCGTCGGCGTAGACCGGCCAGTCGGTCGTGCTGCCGATCGGGACGATCGTCCCGCGCTCGTAGCCGGTCGCGGCGAGGGCCAGCTCCGGCTCGGGCAGGCGCAGCTTGTTCACGCCGACGAGGGCGCGCAGCTTGGGCCAGGAGATGGACCGTCCGCCGGGGACCAGAGCGAACAGGTACGTGTCGTCCGAACGTTTCACCACGAGGGTCTTCACGATGCCGGACGGCGGGATGCCGAGGATCTCGGCCGCCTCGACGAGGCTACGCGCCTGCGGCCGCTCGCGGATCTCGATGTCGAGTCCGCGGGCGGCCGCCGCATCCCTCACCCGCGCGTGCGGGTCGGGAGTGGTCACGCGTCGGGAGCCGACAGCGGGTCGTCGGCGACCCACAGCTCGTCATCGGCCCGCAGCGCCTGCCAGGCGGCGTACAGCACGCCGACCGCGGCCGCGGCGCCCAGGACGATGGCGATGACCGAGCCGAGACCTGGGCCCTTCTTCTGCGGGGTGGCCTTGCGCGCCTTGTAGGCCACACCGTGGCGCTTGGCGTTCGCGACGTCCCAGGCGGTCAGCGCCGTGCCGACGACGCCGCCGACGATCGGGACGACCTTGTCGTCCACGACGTGCTTGCCCATCTTCACGGAGCGGTCGACGACCGGCGCGACGCGACGGTTGTAGGTGTCCTGGACCACGGGGACGATCTGCTCCCGATTGAAGTTGCCGAGCTGGCGACCTGCCTCACGAGCGACGTCGGCAGCGTGGCCGACGAGCACCTGCTGGTCTTCCCACAGCTGGTTCGCGTCCTTCTGAAGACGACGAAGCTGCTTCTTCCGCTTGCGGCTGAGGCTCACGATGCTCTCCTGTCCATTGGAGTACGGGTTCCCCATCTTGCCACGAGAGGCTGGAAGCGGCGAGGGAATCGCCCGCCCCTTGCATCATCGGCCCCCGCGTTGTACACGCCCGGCCCGCTCACCGGAAGCTCTGCGAGAATGAACGCATGGTTCACGCTTCCCATGTCGCAACTCTGCACACCAACCACGGTGACATCGTCATCAACCTCTTCGGCGACCACGCCCCGAAGACCGTCAAGAACTTCGTCGGCCTCGCCGACGGCTCCCAGGAGTGGACGCACCCCGCCACCGGCAAGCCGGGCGAGGGTCCCCTCTACAAGGACGTCATCTTCCACCGCATCATCCCGAACTTCATGATCCAGGGTGGCGACCCGCTCGGCCAGGGCGTCGGCGGTCCCGGCTACAACTTCGACGACGAGATCAACAACGAGCTCAACTTCAACGAGCCCTACATCCTGGCGATGGCCAACGCGGGTCTCCGCCGCAACGCCATCACCGGCCGGGTCGAAGGCACGAACGGCTCGCAGTTCTTCATCACGACCGACCCGACCCCGTGGCTGCAGGGCAAGCACACGATCTTCGGCGAGGTCGCCGACGACGCATCGCGCAAGGTGGTCGACGCGATCTCCGCCGTTCCGACCGCAGCGGGCGACCGCCCGATCGAGCCCGTGGTGCTGCAGTCGATCGACATCGTCGCCGCCTGACGACAGCGACGGCCGATCCGGATGACGACGCCCGAGTTCACGAACAACCGTGAGAACTTCTGCTACCGGCATCCGGATCGGCAGAGCTTCGTGCTCTGTCAGCGGTGCCTTCGGACCATCTGCCCCGAGTGCCAGACACCGGCCCCGGTCGGCGTCATCTGCCCGGAGTGCATGAACGCCGAGCGCAAGAACCGCACCCCCGCCCAGAAGAAGGCCGCGCGACGGTGGCGCGGCGGCGGCGCCACGACGATGGGCACCGTGCGCAGCGGCAAGCCCGTCGTCACCTACGTGCTGCTGGCGATCACGTCGTTCATCGGCCTGGTGCAGCTCATCCCTGGGCTCAACGCACCGATCATCCAGGCCCTCGGGTTCTATGCGCCGTTCCTCTACCCGAATCTCTCGCTCCTGCCGTTCGAGCCCTGGCGCCTCCTGACCGCCCTTTTCGTGCACGGCGGATTCGTCCACCTCGCCCTCAACATGCTCGCGCTGTGGATGCTCGGGCAGAGTCTCGAACCCATGCTCGGCCGGGTGCGCTACCTCGCCCTCTACCTCATCAGCGGCCTGGGCGGATCGGTCATGGTCGCCCTCCTCGCGCCCACCACGTGGACGGTCGGCGCGTCGGGGGCCATCTTCGGTCTCCTCGCGTCTCTCCTGATCATCGGGCGCCATATCGGAGCGAACGTCACGGGCATCCTCGTGATCCTCGGCATCAACTTCGCTTTCGGATTCTTCGCCGGGGGGATCTCGTGGCAGGCCCACCTCGGCGGCGCGATCACGGGAGCTCTCGTGGCTCTCATCTTCGTGCGGACGAAGCGCCGCGATCAGCGGAAGTGGCAGATCGTCTGGCTCGCGGCTCTGGTGATCCTGTTGCTCGTCGTGGTCGCCCTGGTGCCGCCCGTCATCCTTTTGGCCTGATCCTGAGTTGTTAACAGGGTTGTCAACCCCTGTGAATAACATCGGTGTAATTCTCCCCAGTATGGGGATAACCTGTGGATAACTCGGGCCACCCTGCAGAGACGAAGAACCCCTCACCGCATGGTGAGGGGTTCTTGTCGTCGAGAGTGGTCAGCGCCAGCGTGTGGTCATCAGGAACCCGATGAGGGCGATGCCCAGGCCGATGGCGAGGTTCCAGTTGTCGAGCCCGGGGATCGGGAACTGCATGCCCGAGATGTAGAAGACGAGGATCCAGGCGAGGCCGAGGAGCATGAAGCCGATCATCACCGGCTTGAACCAGACGGCGTTGGGAGCGGCGTCGCCTTCGGCGCGCTCGACGGCGGGTTCTTCGGTCTTGCGGTCACGTGCCATGCCGTCATTGTACCCGGGAGACCTCGGCGCCGACGAGACGCGAAGGCATACGCGGGGGAGCCCGACCTCCGCTGCACAGGTGAGCCGGATAGGATCACGGCCATGACTGCATCTGTCGTGCCTGGGGGGCGACGCCGACGGCGGCAGCGACCACGGTCGCGGGCGACGTTCGCGAGCGTGCTCGGCGAACTCCTCGTGACCGCCGGGGTCGTCGTCCTGCTCTTCGTCGCGTGGCAGATGTGGATCGGCGACATCATCATCGCCGCGCAGAAGAACGAGGAGGGCGCCGCGATCTCGCAGCAGCTCGCGGCGGCGGAAGCGCCGGAGCCGCCTCCGCTCGTGGAGACCGAGGACGGCGAGACCGTCTATCAGGCGCCCGTCCCCCCAGCGCCCGCCGACGGCGAGTGGTTCGGCCAGATGCACATCCCGCGGTTCGGAGCCGACTACAACTTCGGGATCTTCGGCGGGACGAGTCGTGCGCGGACCCTCGACCAGAAGGGCATCGGGGTCTACACCCAATCGAAGATGCCCGGCGAGGTCGGGAACTTCTCGCTCGCCGGCCACCGGACCACCTGGGGAAAGCCCTTCAATCAGCTCGACAAGCTGCACGTGGGTGACGCGATCGTCGTGGAGACCCCCGACGGCTGGTACACCTATCGGTTCCGCACCCTGGAGTACGTGAAGCCGACCCAGACCGATGTCCTCGCCGACGTCCCCCAGATGCCGGAACAGCAGACCGGGGAGCAGTACATCACGCTGACGGCCTGCTCCCCGCTGTATTCGTTGGCCGAGCGCATCGTCGCCTACGGGGTGTTCGAGAGCTTCCAGCCGCGGGCCGAGGGACCACCGTCCGCGCTGACCGATCCCCCGCCGCCCCCCGCGGCTCCGTCCGTGTGACCCGCCCTCAGGAGAGAGAAGACCCATGTACGCCGCCCTCTGGCGCCTGCTGCCCGGTCCGTGGTGGCTGCGCGTCATCATCCTGCTCGTGGTGATCGCCGCGGTCCTCTACGCGCTCTTCTGGTACGTGTTCCCCTGGATCAGTCCGATCATCGCGCCGGGCGAGGTCGACGTCGAATGACGCGCGTGCTCGTCGTGGATAACCACGACAGCTTCGTGCACACCCTCGTCGGCTACCTGCACGAGCTCGGCGCGCAGACCGCCCTGGTGGAGTCGGACGCGACGGACGCCGCCGAGATCGAGAGGCAGCTGGGCGGGCATGACGCCCTCCTGCTCTCTCCGGGACCCGGAGCGCCGGCCGACGCCGGGGTCTCGGTGGCCGCGGCGCGCATCGCGATCCGTCGGGGGGTGCCGACCCTCGGCGTGTGTCTCGGCCATCAGGTCATCGGCGCCGCTCTCGGCACGGCCGTCCAGTCCGCACCGGAGGTGATGCACGGGATGATCTCGGCGGTGCGACACGACGGTTCCGCCCTGTTCGCCGGCATTCCTTCGCCCTTCGACGCCGGGCGCTATCACTCGCTCGCGCTGGCTGCGTCCGACCTTCCGGAGGAGCTCGCCATCACGGCCGTCGCGCCCGACGGCACCGTCATGGCGCTTGCGCACCGGACGCTGCCACTGCTCGGGGTGCAGTTCCACCCGGAGAGCGTGCTCACTCAGGGGGGATACCGGCTGCTGGCGAACTGGCTCGCGCTCTGTGGTGACGAGCAAGCCGTCGCTCGATCCGCGCACCTCGATCCGCTGGCGCGCTGAGCCGCGGGGCGTCTCGCGTCAGGATCCGGTGCAGTAGCGGAGTTCGACCGATGACCCGACGGGAACATCACCCGGCGCGATCGACATCGAGTGCACGGTCGCAGGATCCGTCGCCGGGCACTCCGGCGCCTCGATCGGCACAGGTGTGAGCCCCAGATCCTCGAGGGCCTGCGTGGCGGAGTCCATGGACCAGCCGACCACGTTGTTCAGCGTGACCTTCCCGCTGGCGACCTCGAGGTTCACGACGGTGCCAGGGGCGACCTCGGCGTCCGCCTCTTCACTCGCCGTGATCACCGTGTCAGCGGCGAGACCCTTGTCATTGCGCTGAGTCACCGTGCCGAGTTCGAGACCGGCGGCTTCCAGGGCGGTCGTCGCAGCGTCGAGGGACATCCCCTCGAGTTTCGGCACGACCACGGTCTCCTCGCCGGACGACACGTAGAGGGTGACGGTCGAGCCCTGCTCCACCGAGACGCCGCCCTCGGGGTCGGTGCGGATCACGTTGCCCTCGGCGATCGACGGACTGGATTGGATGATGATCTTGGAGGACAGGTCCAGTTCGGCCAGGTCGTCCTGTGCGCGCTCAGAGGCGACGTTCGTCAGGTCGGGGATCACGCGCGAGGTGCTGGGAACGTCAGCGGGACGCATGCTGATGGTCCAGACCCAGAACAACACCGAGGCCAGGAGGACGGCCAGCAGGGCGACGCCCGCCCAGATCCAGGCGACCGGTGGGCCGGACTGTGTGCGAGCCATCGTGGTGTCGGTGCTGAGCTGACGAAGCGATCGTGCGGTCTCCTGCGCCTGACGGGGATTCGGTCCGTAGAGTTCGCTGGTCAGCGCGCCGATCTGCTTGCGCGTGGGTGCAGCACCGGTCACGGCGCCGTCGAGGGCGGCGCGGAAGTGCGCGGCGTCCGGATAACGCTGGTACGGATCTTTCGCGAGGGCACGCAGCACGATCGGGTCGAGGGCCGCGGGCGATGCCTCGTTCACCTCGGACGGCGGAACGGGCGTCTCGCTGACGTGCTGGTAGGCGACGGCGACCGGCGACTCCCCGCGGAACGGCTGTCGCCCCGTGAGCAGTTCGTAGAGCACGACACCGGTGGAGTACAGGTCGGCGCGAGCATCGACGGGCTCGCCCTTCGCCTGCTCGGGTGAGAAGTACGCCGCGGTGCCGATGATCTGCGTGGTCTCGGCGACCGTGGAGGAGGAGTCGGACACCGCACGCGCGATGCCGAAGTCCATCACCTTCACCTGACCCTTGTCGGTGATCATGACGTTGCCCGGCTTGATGTCGCGGTGCACGACGCCCGCGCGATGCGAGTAATCCAGGGCCTCGAGGATGCCGTCGACGTAGCGCACCGCATCCTCGACGGGCACGGGGCCATCGGCGATGATCTTCTTGAGCAGAGTGCCCTTGACGAGCTCCATCACGATGTACGGCGGCTCGTCGGAGGAACTGTCCACTGTGGAGGGATCACCGGCGTCGTACACGCGGACGATGGACGGGTGGGACATGCGCGACGCCGACTGCGCCTCGAGCCGGAACCGCGTCCGGAAGCTCGTGTCGCGGGCGAGCTCGGGGTCGAGGATCTTGATCGCGACCTCGCGACCGAGGGTCAGGTCGTAGCCACGGTAGACCTTCGCCATTCCACCGTGCCCGATGAGCTCGTCGACGCGGTACCGGTCCGCGATGACTCGTGGCTCTGTGGACACGGATGAACCCCCTGGAAACGACTGCGGCTGGACTGGATCTACAGGCTACCCTTCGGCGCCTTCCCCGCCGTCACCCTCGCCGTCCTGCGGTGCGACGATCGTCACGGAGAGAGGCGGCGACGCGTTCGACGTGCGCTGGTCGCCGCCGGAGCACAGGCCCTGGTAGGTGGCGATGAGTTGCTGTCCCACCGCGTCTCCGACCGTCACCTGCGCATTGCGCTGCGTCGGCTGGAAGTTCGGACCGCCCGAGGCGAACGTGCCGTTCTGCAGCGAGACGACGTAGCCGGAGAGGGTCGTGCCGCTGGGGCACGTGAATCCGGTGCCCCAAGAGATGGTCACGGTGCTGCCCGCGATCGGGTCGCCGGTGATGGTCGGCTGGTCCGTGGGCGTCGGAAGCGGCGTGCGGCCGGCGTAGACGGTGAGCGCGATCGGGGTGGTCGTCTCGACGTTGCCCGTGGGCTGCACCCGGTAGACCTTGCCGACGTCACCGTCGGTCGGCGCGGGGTCGCCCTCCCCGCAGGTGATGTCGCTGAAGCCGGCGTCCTTGAGCGTGGTGGTCGCCGTGGCGCAGTCCATGCCGTTGAGACCGAGCGCGGTCACGTCGACGCGCGTCTCCTCCGGAGTGGGCTCCTGTGAAGGCGTCTGCGTCTGGGTCTGCGTGGGCGTACGTGTCGCGGATCCCGTGGGATCCGGGTCGGCGTCCTTGCCCTGGTTGCCGAACAGCGCCCACAGGGTGCCGCCGACGACGATGAGCAGCAGGACCAGCAGCGCGATGAGCGGCCAGGTCCACGCGCTCTTCTTCTTCTTTTTCTTCTCCTGCTCCTCCGCCACGGCCTCGTCGGTGGGCAGCTGGGCGGTGGTGGGCAGGATGCGCGTCGTGCCGTCGTCGCCGGTCGCGGTGAGCATGCGCGTGGCGTCGTCGTCGCCCGCGATGCCGCCGGTGGCGATGGCAGGCACGGCGATGGCGGCGGAGTTCAGGTCGCCGCGGCGCAGGGCTTGGGCTGCACGGGCGACCGTGGCCGAGGAAGACGGACGATCCGCCGGCTTCTTCGCGATCATCGCCATGACGAGGTTCTGCACCGGGATGGGCACCGTCGGCGGCAGCGGCGGCGGCTGCTCGTTGATCTGCGCCATCGCGATCGCCACCTGCGACTCACCGGTGAAGGGACGCTTGCCGGCGAGGCACTCGTACGCGACGATTCCCAGCGAGTAGGTGTCCGTCGCGGGGGAGGCGGGGTGACCCGATGCCTGTTCCGGCGAGAGGTACTGCACCGTGCCCATCACCTGACCGGTCGCAGTGAGCGGAACCTGGTCGGCGATCCGGGCGATACCGAAGTCGGTGATCTTGACGCGGCCGTCCGGCGTGATGAGCAGGTTTCCCGGCTTGATGTCACGGTGCACGAGACCGGCCGCATGCGCGGCCTGCAGGGCGGATGCCGTCTGGGCGACGATGTCGAGCGTCTTGTCGGCGCTCAGCGAGCCGTCGCGCTCGAGGATCGTCGACAGCGCCTCGCCGGGCACGAGTTCCATGACGAGGTAGGCACTGCCGTTCTCCTCGCCGTAGTCGAAAACGCTGGCGATGCCCTCGTGGTTGACGAGCGCGGCGTGACGCGCCTCTGCGCGGAATCGCTCGAGGAACCCGGGGTCCCCCATGTACTCGTCCTTGAGGATCTTGATCGCGACGGTTCGTCCGATGACGTGATCCGTCGCCTCCCACACCTCGCCCATGCCGCCGATCGCAATCCGCGACTGCAGCTCGTAGCGACCACCGAACGACACACCCTGCGTCGGCCTCATCTGCCCAGCACCGCCTCTATGACCTTCTTCGCAATGGGAGCTGCGATGGTGTCGCCGCTTCCCGATTGACCCTGTCCGCCGCCGTTTTCGACGACGACCGCTACCGCCACCTCCGGGTCGTTCGCGGGGGCGAACCCCGTGAACCACAGGGTGTGCGGCCTGTTTCCGTTCTCCGCCGTTCCCGTCTTACCGGCTACGTCGACCCCGTCTATTCTTGCACCCTGGGCGGCGCCGTTTGAGACGCTCGCGACCATGGCGGAGGTGACCTCGTCGGCGACCTCGGCGTCCATCGCCCTGCCGAACTCCGTGCTCTCGAAGGAGCGGACCACCGAGAGGTCGTTGCCGATCACGGCGTCCACCATCTGCGGGTTCATGACCACGCCGTCGTTCGCGATGCCCGCTGAGACCATGGCGATCTGCAGGGGTGTCGCGGTGACCTGCCCCTGCCCGAAGCCGGTGAGCGCGGTCTGGGCGTCGTCGAGTCCGCGGGGGTAGCTCGACGGTGTCGAGGTGAGCGGCGTGTCGAAGCTGCGGTTGAAGCCGAACTTCTCCGCCATCTCTCGGATCGTGTCGTCGCCGAGCTCGACCGCGAGCTCGGCCATGGGGATGTTGCAGCTCAGACGGATGGCCTCGGCGATCGTGACCGTCGGGCCGGAGCCGCAGGTGCCGCCCCACGCGTTGGAGACCCGATTGTTCGAGCCCGGCAGCGTGTACGAGGCGGGGTTGGGGAGCGTGGATTCGGGGGTCCAGTCGCCGCTCGCATAGGCGGCCGCCGCCACGACGAGCTTGAACGTCGAGCCGGGCGGGTTGAGGTCACCGGCGATGGCGCGGTTCGACAGCGGCTTGCCCGGGTCGGCCACGAGTTGGTCGTACGTAGCGTTGGCGGCGTTCGCGTCGTGGGTGGCCATGCTGTTCGTGTCGAAGCCCGGGGTGGACGCCATCGCCAGGATGCGTCCCGTCTTCGGGTCCATCGCCACGACGGCGCCCTGCAGACCGTCCAGCGCTTCGGTGGCGGCGCGTTGCGCTGCGGTGTTCAGCGACAGCTCGACGCTCAAGCCACGCTGGGGCTGGCCGGAGAGGATGCGCTCGACCTCAGCGAAGAACGCATTCGAGCCGGTTCCGGACAGGTCGGCGTTCATCGCCTCCTCGATGCCGGTGCTGGAGCCGAGCGCGGGATTGAAGTACCCGGTGACGGGTTCCCACATCGCCGGGTCGGTGTACACACGCTGGAAGCGGTACTGGTCGTCGCTCGGGACCGAATTGGCGATCGCGGTGCCGTCGACGATGATCGCACCGCGCTGGATCTCGTAGCTGTCCAGCCTGGTGCGCTTGTTGTGCGGGTTCTGGGACAGGCCGTCGGTCTCGACGACCTGGATCCAGCTCGTCGCGGCGAACAGCGCGATGAACATGAACAGCATGACGATGCTGAGTCTGCGGAGCTCTTTGGTCATGTCAGCCGATCACCACCCGAGGCTGACGGCGGACGCCGTCGGAGATGCGGAGGAGGAGGGCCACGATGAGCCAGTTCGCGACGAGCGACGAGCCGCCGGCGGCGAGGAAAGGCGTGGTGAGGCCGGTCAGCGGGATGAGCCGGGTGACGCCGCCGACCATGATGAACACCTGCAGGGCGATCGTGAACGACAGACCCGTCGCGAGCAGCTTCCCGAAATCGTCCTGGCCGGCGAGACCGATGCGGACGCCGCGGCTGACGAACACCATGTAGAGGCAGAGGATGGCGAAGAGGCCGATGAGACCGAGCTCCTCGCCGAGGCTCGTGATGATGTAATCACTGTGCGCGAGCGGGGTGATCTCGGGGCGTCCCTGACCCCAGCCGGTGCCGATGAGACCCCCGCGGGCGAGCCCGAACAGACCTTGCATGGGCTGGTAGCCGGCGACATCGGGGTCGACCTTCGAGGAGTCGAACAGGAACAGCCAGTTGATGAAACGACCCTGCACGTAGCTGAGGATCTGCGAGGCGGCCGCGACGCCGGCCACCACGAGGCCGAGACCGATGAGCACCCAGCTCGTCTTGCCTGTCGCGACATAGAGCATCGCCACGAACATGCCGAAGATGAGCGTTCCGGTGCCGAGATCGCGCTGGACGACGATGATGCCGAGCGAGACCAGCCAGACGACGAGGACGGGTCCGAGTTCGCGCATCCGCGGCCAGGTGATCCCGAGCACCCGCTTGCCGACCGACGTCAGGCTCTCCCGCGTGCGCACGAGGTAGCCGGCGAAGAAGATCGCGAGGCAGATCTTCGCCAGCTCCCCCGGCTGGAAGGCGAACATGCCTCCGAGCGAGACCCAGACCTGAGCATTCGCGTCGGGGATCCGCAGGCCGGGGACGAACGGCAGGAGCAGGAGGAGGATTCCGGCGAGGCCGAAGATGTAGGTGTAGCGGAACAGGATCCGGTAATTGCGCAGCAGGATGACCACCGTGATCGCCCCAGCCAGGGAGATGGCGGTCCAGGCGAGCTGCTTCGTGGAATAGGCGGCCCACCCGGTGTTCCCGAAGGCGATGTCGATCCGGTAGATCATCGCGACGCCGAGTCCGGTGAGCAGCGTCGCGATCGGGACGACGAAGGGATCGGCGTCGGCGGCGACGAAGCGGAGCACGATGTGCAGCGCGAAGGCGAGAGCCGCGAGCCCGCCGCCGATCGCGAGGATCATCGGGTCGATGGTGCCGAGCGCACCGAGCTGGACGAGGGTCAGCGCGGCACCGCTGATCGCACAGGCGAACAGGAGCAGCCAGAACTCGCGGTTGCGCTGCGTCTGCGGCATCCGCAGGCGGCGCAGCGCCTTGATGACCGTGGTGTCCGCCTGCACGTCGGTGCTCATCCGGCACCTCCCGACGGTGTGGCGCTCGGGGAGGGGAGCGGCGTGGGCAGGGGAGTCTGCTCGATGATGTTGGCCTCGGCACCCGTGCGGAGCCGGTCGACGATGGCCATCGCGTCGGAGAGCGAGCGCGCGCTGATCGTGCGCTCGACGGAGGCCCGCTGATACGGCGGCAGGTCGGCGAGGAGGATCTCGGTGTCCTCGACCGGTGTCGACAGCGTGATGGGGCCGATGTTCTGCTGCACACCCTGGAAGATCACGACGCTGTCCTCATCCGCGCCGATGAAGTAGCGCGTCTGGGTCCAGCTGTACGCGGCGAAGGCGGCGAAGCCCAGCAGGGCGAGCGCGACCAGGGTCCCGGCGATCCAGCCCAGCCGGCGGCGCTTGGCGCGACGGCGGTCCTCCTCGATCAGCTCCTCGAGGTACTCGGGTGCCGGCTCGAAGTGGCTCGGCTCGTTCGCGGCCTGCCGGACCGGGTGCAGCCAGTTGCTGCGCGGCGCCCGGACGGGCGGCACGTACACCCCGGACGGGTTCGAGGCTGCGCCGACGATCGTGGCGGTGCCGGAGTGGACGGGGTGCTGGCCGCCCACGTCGACGATCACGATCGTGACGTTGTCGGGGGCGCCGCCGTCGAGAGCCTGCTTGAGAAGGTTGTCCGCCGTGCGCCCAGGGGCGAGCCCGAGCTGCATGGCCTTGAGGATGCGGGCCTCGTCCACGACACCGGAGAGGCCGTCGGAGCAGAGCAGCCAACGGTCGCCGGGCTGCGCGTGCATGACGAACATGTCGAGCTCGGGGTCGGCGTCCATGTCGCTGAGCACCCGCATGAGCACGGAGCGCCGCGGGTGGTACCTGGCCTCTTCGGGGGTGATGCGGCCCGAGTCGACCAGCCGCTGCACGAAGGTGTGGTCGGCGGTGATCTGCGTCAGCGCATCGTCGCGGTAGAGGTAGATGCGGGAGTCGCCGATGTGGCCGATGACGGCGTACTCGTCGACCATGATGATGGCGCTGAGCGTGGTGCCGAGGCCGGCGAGTTCCGGGCGGTCCTTGGCGGCGCGGATGAGGTCGCCGGCAGCGGTCGTGGCGGCGGCCTGGAGCGCGGCCTGCGCATCCTCCGTGGACGAGTACGGCTGATCCAGCGGCTCCATGCGCTGGATCGCGATGCTGGAGGCGACGTCGCCGCCCGCGTGCCCGCCCATGCCGTCGGCGACGACGAACAGGTTCGCTCCGGAATATCCGGAGTCCTGGTTGTTGGAGCGGACCTTCCCGGTGTGGGAGATCGCGGCGCTCGAGCCTTCGAAGACCATGCCGGCGTCAGGCCCTCAACTCGAACGTCGTCGCGCCGACCTTGACCGGGGTTCCGAGGCTGAGGGAGACCGGGCCGCCCGTCACCCGCTGACCGGCCACGAACGTGCCGTTCGTCGAGTCGAGGTCCTGGATCGCCCAGGTGTCGCCGCGGAGCAGGAGCCGGGCGTGGTGGCTGGAGGTGTAGTCGTCGCGGATCACGAGGGCCGATTCGCTGGAGCGGCCGATCGTCATCGCGTCGGAGCCGAGGGGCAGTTCGAGGCCCGCCTTCGGTCCGGACGTGATCACGAGGCGCTTCGCCGTGGCCACGGTCGCCGGGCCCGACGACGGTCGCGTCGCCGAGGGACGGGGCGGAGCGGTCGGTGCCGGGGTGGCGGCAGCGGACGCTCCCGCGGTCGCTTCGGCGGGGAGTTTCCGAGCCCGCACGCCGAACAGGTCGGCCCGGAGGGAGTACACGACCCCGAACACGAAGAACCACATCAGCACGAGGAAGCCGATGCGGAGCAGGAGCAGGACCAGTTCGCTCATCCGAGGGCTCCGAACACGCGGGTCGCGTCGTCGTCGGGGCGGGAGGACCGCGACGGCGTGGCGATGGGAACGATGCGGAACACGAGGTCGGTGCGGCCGATCGTGATCGTGGTGTCGGAGGGGAGGGCGGCCTCGCGGAGCTTCTGGCCGTCGACCTTGGTGCCGTTGGTCGAGCCCATGTCGCGGAGCATGGCGCGCTCGCCGTCCCAGAGGATCTCGGCGTGCCGACGGCTGGAGCCGGCGTCGGCGATCGTGATGTCCGCGTCGGATCCGCGGCCGATCACGGTGCGGGCACGGGTGAGGGTGTGCCGGCGTCCGTCGACATCCACGACGGCCTGCCAGCTCACGCGCCCCTCGACGGTGCCCGAGGTGACGCGGACGGTGCCGGTGGCGACCTTGTCGTCCGCGTCGAGAGTGATGGAAAGGGGGCCTGCGAAGCTGTAGCCCTGCGACTTCGCGTGCTTCGTAAGGAGGGCGTGCAGCTCGTCCGTCAGCGCGCCGCCGAGTCCGCGCATGCGCTCCGCGTCGTCGGGGCTGAGCCGCACGACGTAGTTGTTGGGCGCGATGATGCGGTCGCGACTCACCACCGCGGCAGTGGTATCCGCCTCGCGGCGCAACGCCGAAGCGATCTCCACGGGCTGGATGCCGCTGCGGAAGGTCTTCGCGAACGCGCTGTTCACGGCGCGCTCGAGACCCTTCTCAAAGCTGTCAAGTAGTCCCACTGGGCTCCTCTGGCATGGCGACCGGTAGGGACATCGTAGCCAGGTGACCTGGGGGAACGCCGCCGACGCCCCCTCCGGGGTGTGCAACGAGGGCGAAAACGCGTGATATCCTCGGAAAGTTGAGTTCTTCGGAATGAGACGCTCGCGCGAGTGGCGGAATGGTAGACGCGCTGGCTTCAGGTGCCAGTGTCCTTATGGACGTGGGGGTTCAAGTCCCCCCTCGCGCACAGCGGGCGGTTGTCTTGCAACCGTTCTGTTCGTGCATCGAAAGAGCCGGTCGACGGTCGTCGACCGGCTCTTTTGCGTTTCCGCTGGGGACGGGACGGCCGAAGAGGGGCAGAGACGTCGCCACTGCGGCTACGGACGCGGAACGTGAACGCCGCCTGCGAGAAGCACGCAATTGCGCGATGCGGTAACTATGGTGGCTCTCATGACTGAGGCCCTGCGATCATCGAAGCGCTGGCTCACGTATAGCGTCGTGGCGATACTGTTCCTCGTCTTCGGCGCCGCGTGTACCTGGGCGGTGATGACCGCGATCCGTCCCGCTGAGGATCCTCTCGCCTCGACGGACCATACGTATGCCGAGGTGGCTCCCGGTGAGGTCGGCGCATCGTTAAGTCTGAACGTCATCGCAAAGTGGACGTCGGAACCGGCGGGGATCAATCAGGCGGTCGGCGTCTTGACGAGCCTGGATGCTGAGGCCGGTGAGGAAATCTCGCAAGGCAGCGTGCTCTACACGGTCAACCTCAGGCCGGTCGTCGTTGCACAAGGTGACGTCCCGGCGTTCCGGGCCATTGCCGCGGACACGAAGGGGGCTGACGTCAAGCAGCTGCAATCGATGCTGGCCTCGCTGGGACACTACGGCGGGGGCATCGACGGTGAGGCGGGTGACGGTACCGTCCGTGCGATCCAGCGATGGCAAGGCTCCCTCGGCCTTGAGAAGACCGGTGTCGTCGAGCTCGGAGATATCGTGTTCGTTCGAACCTTGCCGACTCGCATCATGCTCAACGCCGAGACGATGAAGCTCGGCAGTACTCTCGCCGGGGGTGAACAGTCGGTCAACGCCCTTCCACCCGCTCCTGAGTTCAGTCTCGCCGTCACCGAAGCGCAGGCGCGGATGATCCCCGCCGATGCTCCCATCGAGATGACCTCCCCGGAGGGGGAAACGTGGAACGCCGTTGCGACCGACCAGGCGGTGGACTCAGAGAGTGACGCCATCAACGTGAGCGTTTCGGCAGCAGAGGGCGCCACGATCTGCGGTGAGGCCTGCGTCACCGTTCCGGTCGGAGGTGAGATCACGCTGCCCGCGAAGATCACCACCGTTCCGACCGTCACCGGATTGGTGGTTCCTTCGTCCGCACTCGTCACGACGGCGGGGGGAAAGACGGCCGTGCTTGACGTCGACGGGACACGCATCCCGGTCATCGTCGAGGCGTCAGCGAAGGGCATGTCTGTCGTCAGCGGAGTGGAAGAGGGGCTCAAGGTACAGGTCCCCGCCTCGGAGAAGGCCGCCCCATGACCGCTATCCCCCTCCAAGCGCGCGGCGTGACCTTCGGGTACACCGCTGGCCGCCCGGTGGTCGAGAACTGGTCAGCGGACTTCCCGGCGGGAACGATGACCGCGCTCACGGGTCCCTCTGGGCGCGGAAAATCGACGCTGCTCTACCTGCTCGGATTGATGCTGCGCCCGAGTTCGGGCCGTGTGTCGGTGTCAGGCCACGAGGCAGCGCGCCTCAGCGATGGAGAACGCGCGCGCCTTCGGGCGCACCTGTTCGGTTTCGTGTTCCAAGATGCTGCCCTCGACGCCACGCGGACAGTACTCGACAACGTCACCGAGACCGCCCTCTACCGGGGGCAACCCCGGTCGCATGCCGTCCCGCGCGCGCGGGAACTGCTGGAGCGCTTCGGCGTTGACCTCCCCGCTCATCGGAAGCCGGGCCAGGTCTCCGGCGGTCAAGCTCAGCGCATCGCCCTGTGCCGTGCCCTCCTCAACGATCCTGCGATCATGCTCGCGGACGAGCCCACCGGTAACCTCGACCCTGTCACGGCTGAGATGGTGGTGTCAGCGATGCGGGAGCGTGCCGCTTCGGGTGCTGCCGTGATCGTGGTCACACACTCACGAGATGTCGCAGAAGCCTGCGACCGAGAGATCACGCTATGACATGGGCCGTGGTTCGAGAAGCCGCAGCATCCGCTCGGTCTCAGCCTGTCGCCACCACCCTCACCGTGCTGATCGTGATGGGGATGATCGTCTCCGTCATGCTCACCACGGGCCGCACCGTGGGGGCCGAGCAGCAAGTCCTCGGTTCGATCGATTCCGCCGGCACGCGCTCGATAACAATCCGCGCGGAAGCCGAAGCAGGTCTGACGAGCGACGTCCTCGATCGCATCGCGTCGATCGAGGGGATCGAGTGGGCTGGCGGGTTCTCCGCTGCTGTCGACGCGACCAACACGGCGATACCTGATGGATCCCGCGTTCCCGTCCGACAGGTGTACGGCTCACAGCTCCAGCGCCTCGGAATCCCGGGCGATCCGGCGGTGCAGGACGGTGCCGCATGGGCGTCCTCCGCTGCTCTGAAGCAACTAGGTCTTCCTGACCAGATGGGGGGCATCACCGTGAGCACCGGGGAGACCTTGGGGATTGTCGGCACCGTGGAAGTGCCCGACTTCTTGGCAGGCTACGAACCCGTCGTGCTGGTGCCACAGCAGCATGCAACGGGTGCCGAGAGCATCGCACTCCTCATCGTGATCGCTGACCGCCCGGACCTCGTCGCGCCGGTGAGCCAAGCCGTCCGTTCCGTCTTGGGTGCGGACGATGCCAGCATGGTGAAGATCCAGACGAGTGAAGAGCTCGCTCAGCTTCGCGCGCTGATCGAGGGACAGCTGGGATCCTTCTCTCGGAGCCTGGTTCTGGCTCTCCTCTCGTTGACCGGCCTGCTGGTAGCCGTCCTTCTCTACGGCCTGGTCATGATGCGGCGCAAAGACTTCGGCCGACGGCGCGCACTCGGTGCGAGCCGTGGACTCATCATCGGCCTGCTGGTGACTCAGACTGCGCTTCTGGCCGGCGTCGGTATCATCGTCGGGGTCGCCGTCTCCCTGGTCGTTCTCTTCGCCAGCGGCGACCCTTGGCCGGGGGGCGCATTCACCGCCGCACTCGCCATCCTGGCGCTCTGCACCGCGCTCATCGCCTCCCTGATTCCTGCGGCGGTCGCTAGCCGTCGGGAACCGATCCGGGAACTTCGAGTGCCCTGACCTGGACTTTAGTCTCCTTGACTTCTTCATCGAACCCGGCGAAACTGACCGGCAATCGCGCGAGGGGCGCGAGAAGACAAGTCCCATCGGAGGGTGACATGAAGAAGAAGACCCAGGTCGGCGCGGCCGCGTTCATCGCATTAGCGCTGGTTTTCGGGACGGCTGTGTCCGCATCGGCAGCGAGCGTCGAATACACCGGTCGTTCCTGCTGGTGGCCTGACAACCCCAGGATGAACTTGAACTCGAAGGGCACGCAGACCATCAAGGTCTACAACGACAACGGCTCCACCACCACGGGCAGTTGGAAGACATCGGCGACGGCGCGCAACAACTCTGTCGCCGGGACCACGCAGAGGGCGACGAAGGGTACGGTTTCCACGAGTGCCACGTCCATCGTCAGCTCCGGCTGGTCGAGTGGTTGCAAGCTTTGGTAGCGATCACATCGTCACGGCTGGTGGCGCTGGTTCTGGCCAGCGCCGCCAGCCTTGTCCTCCTGACGGGTTGTACTGGTGGCCCCGGGCAATCGGCCCCCAGCGAGGGGAGTTCGGCCGGCCAAGACCTCGACAATTGGGGCGAGAACATGGAGGGGTGTCTGGAGGATAAGGGCTGGGACATCGAGATGCTTGCAGACGGTGGCATAAATGTCACCGTGCCCAAGGGGCAGGATGACTCGTACGATGCGGACTACAAGGCATGCGAGGAGTCCTTCGGCTATGACGTTCCCCCTGTCTATTCGGACGAAGAGGTGCGGGGGATCTATAAGCAGGTCCTCGCGACCGCCGAGTGCCTGACCGAGCGGGGGCTCGACCCGGGCACCCCGCCCTCTGAGCAGACGTTCGTGGAGCAGGTGCAAAGCGGCCCCGGGGGGTGGGATCCCTATTCCGAGCTGTATCCCGCGACGATGGATCAGAACGAGTACTACGCGGCCCTCGAAGCATGCCCGAGGACGTGGCACTGAGGGAGACCGATCTTCTCGTTCTCCGTCTGAAAGACCCCGACCCACCTACAGGTCGGGGTCTTTCGAGTCGTCCCGCCGAGGCGGCTCAACGGATGAGGATGAGGACGTAGACGGCGAAGGTCACCACGTGTGCGGCCCCGTGCATCGCAGTGACCCGCTTCGCCGCGAACGTCGTCACCGAGAGCAGCAGCGTCACGGCGAGCATGAGGAGGTTCGCCGGCGACTCGGCGAGCACCACCTCCTGCCCGGTGAGCATGCCGATCAGGAGGACCGCCGGAATCGTCAGGCCGACCGTCGACACAAGCGCGCCATGGCAGAGGTTGTTCACGCGCTGCGCCTCGCCGTTCAGGGCGGCACGGATCGAGGTGATCGACTCCGGGAGGAACACGATGCCCGCGATCAACAGTCCCGCCAGGGCGACCGGAGCGCCCAGCCGGCCGAGACCGTCGTCGAGCAGGGTCGCCATGTCGTGCGAGAGCAGCACGATGGGGACGACCGTGACGACGAGGAGCACGAGGCGGGTCAGCACCTCGACGCGGTGAGCCGCGAGCACTTCGCGGATGGGGGTCCGGGGTGCTTCCCTCTCGGCCGCACGGACGGCCGGGCGCAGCCGCTCGTCCACCTCGGTGAAGTCGTCGGCCTGCGCGCCCATCTGCCGGAACAGGAAGAACGCGTAGAGGACGAGCGTGAGCACGATGATCGGGATCTCCTGGCCGACCGTGTATGCGCCGCCCTCGCCGATGAGGCCGGGGAGTCCGAAGGCCAGAGCGACGAGGACTACGAGCATGGAAAGGTACGCGGATGTGCCGGTGCGGTTGTGTGCCATCCCTCGGTGACGGAGCCCGCCGAGGAGGAGGGCCAGACCGATGACGAGGTTGAGGATGATCATCGACACGGCCATGACCGAGTCGCGCGCGATCGTGGCGTGCTCGCCCGGCCCGAGCATGACGGCCGAGATGAGGATCACCTCGATGAGCACGATCGACAGGGTCAGCACCAGGGAGCCGTACGGATCGCCCAGTCGGTGAGCGAGGGCCTCGGCCTGCTTGACGACCCCGAAGGCGCACACGAGGATGACGGCGACGATCGCGAGGAGGGCGACGATCAGGAGCGGACCGGGAACCGGCGGCGCGAGGAGCGGGTGCAGGGCGAGCAGGGCGACGAACGCGCCCCACCCCAGCGCCACACGCAGCACGTCGGTGCGGGTGATGAACGACCGGATCATGACGGACTCCTTCATGAGTCAGTCGTCGTGTGCGGGTACTGCTCCCTCGTCCGCTGCTCCGGGTGCCGGAGACACCCTCAGGATACCCGTGCTCCCGGAACAGCGGCTGAGCAGTGCGGGACTCAGCCCTGCGGAGCGTCGTTCCAGGACCAGATGTCGTCGCCGCGCAGCACGGCGTCGGCCCCGCCGTCGCAGTAAATCGTCTGGCCCGCCATGTGGGTGTTCACCGGGCTCGTCAACCAGACGAGGAGCTCGGCGATGGAGGACGCCGGCTGGTGGTAGTTCAGGGGCATCGGCACCGCCGCATCCACCATCGCCAGACCTTCGGGCGAGTTGAGCAGCCCGGCGGTCATCGCGGTGGTGACGGTGCCGGGGGCGACGGCGTTCAGCGGGATGCCCGCTCCCGCCCACGCCGGCGTCACGCTCTCCCGGCGGACCCAGCGCGACAGGGCGCGCTTGCTGGACGAGTAGTTGAGGAACCCGGCTTCGGGCGTCGCGGCAAGGCGGTCGCCGATCTCGATCGCCCGTGCCTCGTCGCCGGCGAGGGCAGCGTCGACGAGTTCGGGCGACACCGGCTGCAGCGAGGCCATCGACGACACCACGGCGGCGCGGGGCGCATCGGACAGGCTCAGCGTGGGTTGCAGCGCGGTCAGGAACTCCGTCACGCCGAAGAAGTTGATGGACATCGTCTTCGAGATCGGAGCGGAGATGCCGGCGCAGGCGATGACGGCGTCGATCCCGTCGTCGGCCATCTCGACGGCGGCGCTCGCCGCAGCCAGGCGGCCGTCGTGGGTCGACAGATCGCCCTCGACCTCGGCGCCGGCGAGGTCGACGCCGATGACGGTGTGCCCCTGCGAGCGGAGCAGCTGGGTGGTGGCGGCGCCGATGCCGGATGCGGATCCGGTGACGACATACGTGCGGGTCATGAGGTTTCCTCCTTGATGGACGCGACCGGCGGCGTGCCGGACAGGGCGGTGACGAAGCGGGTGAGCTGGTGACGGAAACCCTCGATCTCGTCCGGCGACCAGCCGGTGAGCGCGTCGTCGACCATGCGGTGACCTGCGTCGACGAGACGCGAATAGGCGCGCTGGCCGGCGTCCGTCAGTCGCACCTCGACCGTGCGACCCGAGCGCACCGGATCGACGACGCCCTGCGTCGCCATCCGGGCGACGAGCTTCGACGTGGTCGGACGCGACAGCGCCGCGTGCGCGGCCAGGTCGCCGAAGCCCATCGCCCCGCCGTTCATCCCGAGCAGGTAGAGCGCGCGGATGGCGGACGCATCGAGGGCGACGTCGACGGCTTCGGCGACCTGACGCTGCAGGTCGCTCTCACTCCATTCCGACACCACGCGGACGAGGGCCACGTGGATGCCGGCGACGTCCTCGCCGGTGCTCATGCTCCCAGGGTACGCCTCAAAGTTGCCTCAGGCAACAGTTGTGACGTAGCCGGCGCTCGCCGTGTCCTCCACGAGAGCGAAGAAATGCCGATCGCCGGCTCGCCGCGTGCGCCGCCAGCGGCGCTGATGCCCGTCGGCGTAGTCGAGAACGATCCACGCGGGCGGAGGAGCGCCCTGAGGGCCGAGGATGAACGAGCACGCACCGAGGCCGGGGGAGGCGAGCTCTGCGACGAAGCGGTCGTCGTCCGGCGCGAACGGCGCGGCCGCATGGAGCTCGGCGGGCTGCAGGCGGAGCACAGCTTCGGTCTGTTCCGTCGGTGGTGTCTCTGGCATCGGGATTCCTCTCTCGGGGGTGGGCAGGCTCGCGCCCAGGGATGGGGGTCCCCCGCGAGGCGCGTGCGCCCGACTGCGGGGTCATCGCCCCGGGGCGCCATGCGGACGACGGCGGGGCGTCTCCGCGGGTGATCGTGCGGAGTGCTCGGCCTGGCCCGTTGCTGTCCTCCGACCGTATCACGTTAATTTGAGTCATTCAAAAGAACTCGGTTCGACGAGGCGCTCCGGGGGAGATGAAGACCGAAGTTCACGAGCGTTTTTCTCCCGTTCAGACGGCGATTTGACTTCCCCGGGCTTCCGGGTATGGTCGGGGGTTACGCCAGCCAGTCACGAAGGGGAAGCGCCATGTCAGGAAAGTCCACACCGGGTCGCGCAGGGAAGAAGGCGCCGCAGCTCTCGCTCAAGGAGAAGCGGGCGGCGAAGCGTGCGAAGAATGCCCCGGACGAGTTCCTCAAGCCTCGCAAGGGCGCGAAGAGCTGAGGGCTCCGGCCCGGTGGGTGTGGCGGTCCTCCGCTGCGCCCGCCGGGGATACCGGGGGGACGGCGACCTGTCAACGGGCCTTGTCCTCAGCGCGGATCCGACGCACTCTGGAGTCTCCGCCACGAGAGGAGCGCGTCATGTCGAATCCTGAAGCCTTCATGTACCCGGATGAGCCGCTGGAGCCGGAGAAGCCGCTGCGGCCCGAGGAGGAGGATCTCGTCGAGTCGGGCGAGGAGCCCTCGAGGGAAGGCGTCGCGGCGCATCTCGCCGAACGCGGAGGCGATGATCCCGACGGCATCCAGGACGTACCCGCCGGCGGTGCTGGGGCTGACGCCGGAGCGGGAAACGCCGCCCGTGTCGACCCCGCCTCGAAGAACCCGCCGGAGCCCGCGTACGAGTCGACCCACAGCAAGGAGCCGGGGATCGGTCCGCGGCACGAGGACGACTGAGGGTCGGATCAGCGGAAGACGCGGCTGATCCCGCTCTCGACCTGGACGAGTTGGATGAACACCAGCCCGCGCAGCAGCGGGAGGAGAGGCGCCCTCAGGGCTCGTCGGAGCGGCCCACGTGGTTTCGTCTCCCACGTCAGGGTCGCCCGGAGCTGCGTCCCACCCGCAGCCGGTTCCAGCGCGAGCGCGAGTGTGCGCGGGTTCGCGTCCGGCGCATCGGAGTACTCGAAGCGCCAGGACACCTGCGGGGACTCCTCGCGCGCCGAACGGGTCACGCGGAGGCGATGGAACGCCGGCTTGCGGCCGAGGGGGCGCCCGTCCGGAGCCGTCGCGGGAGCGAACGCCTCCCAGGGCCCGTCGTCCGATCCGGCAACCACGCTCTCGACGCTCTGCTCCCACTCCGGGAGACGATCGCCGGCGGAGACCAGCGCCCAGACGTCGGCCATGGCGGCGGGCACGAACATCGACCGGGACGCGGTGATCCCTGAGCCCTCCGACCGATCCTGCGCGGAGCGAGCGGCGGCCTCGACCTCGTCCAGTTGAGCCGTGATCTCCGTCCCGGAAACTCCGAGCCGATGAAGGACGGCGACGATCAGGCCGCTCGGCTCCGCGACGAGCGCGCGGAGCACCGCCGCGGAATCGCCCTGTCGGCCGCCGCTCGTCGCGGCGCGGAGAACCGCGAGGGCGCGATCCGTCCAGTCGTACCCTTCGGTCTCGTGGAACACGATGCGGCCGGTGCCGAGCGCGGGAGCGTCCACTCCCACGGCCCGAAGCTGCGCGGTGTGCTGTGCTTCGACCGCGATCCGGGCGGCGTCGAGATGGACGCCCGAGCGCCGCAGGACCTGCCCGCCGGTGTCCGCATCGAGCGTGAGAGCGAGCAGCAGATGATCGATGTCCGCGTCGTGCACGCCGAGGCGCGAGGCCTCCTCCATCGCCGCGAGCGACAGCGTGTGCATGGTCGCGGCGGCCTGCGTGAACCGGCTCATGCGTTCCGCCGTGGGACCGGGATGGTCGGGTCGATGCGACGGCTGTGCTTCTTGTGCACCGCCTGCCGCGTGACGCCGAGGGCATCCGCGATGGTCTGCCAGCTCATTCCGGCGCGGAGTGCGGCCTCCACCTGACGCAGCTCGAGCGCGTCGGCGAGGGTCCGCAGTGAGGCCACGGCGCGCAGCCCGGCACGGGGATCGGTCGTGTCCGCAGCGACGCGGGCGATGTCGAGGGACTCCATGGTGTCAACCTACGTTGCTTGAGCGGCGACTGTCAACCCAGGTTGCTCACGGGAGTCCCTCGATCAGCCGTCAGGCAGCGGAGGGGTGCAGCACGACCTTGATGCAGCCGTCCTTCTTCTCCTGGAACGTCCGGTACAGCTCCGGCGCGTCCTCCAGCGCCGCGTGGTGCGTCGTCAGATCCATGACACCGAGCGGGTCGGACGGATCCTCGACGAGCGGCAGGATGTCGTCGATCCAGTTCTTCACATTGCACTGCCCCATCCGCAGGCTGATCTGCTTGTCGAACAGGGTCTTCATCGGCAGGATGTCGGCGTCGCCCGCGTACACGCCGCTCAGGGAGACCGTACCGCCGCGACGGACGGCGTCGATCGAGGCGTACACGGCCGCGAGCCGGTCGACCCCGGCCTTGTCGAGCATCTGCCGCGCGGCGGGGTCGGGGAGCAGACCGACCGCCTTCTGCAGGAACTCCACCCCGCTGTTGCCGTGCGCCTCCAGGCCCACCGCGTCCACCACGGCGTCCGCGCCTCGGCCCTCGGTGGCGTCGCGGATCTCCTCCACGGCCGTGTCGGTGAGGTCGAGGGTCTCGATGCCGTGGCGCTCCGCCATCGCGCGCCGCTCCGCCACCGGTTCGACCGCGATGACGCGGTGGCCCCGGTGCCGGGCGATGCGGCTCACGAACTGTCCGACGGGTCCGAGGCCCATCACCGCGAGGGTCCCACCCTCCGGAAGCTGTGCGTACTCGACGCCCTGCCAGGCCGTCGGCAGGATGTCGCTGAGGAAGAGGTAGCGCTCGTCGGGGAGGTCCGGCGCCACCGGGATGTGGTTGTAGTCCGCCAGCGGCACCCGGAGGTACTCGGCCTGTCCGCCGGGGACCTGGCCGTAGAGCTTGGTGTACCCGAAGAGTGCCGCGCCGCTGCCGTACTTCCGGACCTGCGTCGTCTCGCACTGCGATTGCAGGCCACGGAGGCAGAAGAAGCACACGCCGCAGGAGATGTTGAACGGGATCACCACGCGGTCGCCCGGCTTCAGCTTCGTGACGTTCGCACCGACCTCCACCACGACGCCCATCGGCTCGTGCCCGAGGATGTCTCCGCGGTCCAGGAACGGCCCCAGGAGCTCGTAGAGGTGCAGGTCGGACCCGCAGATGGCGGACGAGGTGATCCGGACGATGGCATCCGCCGGCTGCTGGATGACCGGGTCGGCGACCTCCTCCACCGTCACGTTGCGCTTGCCCTGCCAGGTGAGTGCCTTCATCATGTCCTCCACGTCTCGATGTCCGTCGTTCTTCCAGGCTCTCCGGGGAGGCCGACCGGAGCCACCCGGTTGACAGGTCGCGGACGACGTGCGACCCCCGGGACTCAGTGGAACGGGCAGCCGCGCCCGGAGCCGGCGGCGCGCACCCGGCCTCCAGAGGACGGCTTGGTGGGGAGCCGACGGCGGTTCACGTCGAGTCCTTCATCGAGCACCGTCAGTTCCGGGTCGCTCAGCACCGCGATCGCGGCGGAGAGGCCGGCGATCACGAGCTTCTCGCCGGGGCAGCGGTGTCCGGAGGCGACGTCGCCCCCGCCTTGGGGGATGAAGGTCGTGATGTCCTCGTAGTCGTCGACGTCCGTGAACCGCTCGGGGGCGAAGCGCTCCGGATGGGACCACGATCGCGCGTCGGTGTTCGTGCCGAGGATGTCCAGCACGACCCGGCCCCCTTCCGGGACGGTCACACCCTCGATCTCGACCTCCGCGATGCTCCGCCCCGGCAGCATCGGCACGAACAACCCGGTCCGGCGCACCTCCTGCGCGAACATCGTCGCGAGTGTCCCGCCGACGAAAGCCCCGCGCTCCGCGGTCTCGGCCGCGATCCGCGCACGCCACTCCGGGTGGTCGTGCAGCTGCTTCGCCGCGAACGCCACGAATCGCGCGGCGGCGATCATCGGACGGATGCTGTTCTGCAGCTCCACCCCGGCGACCTCGGCGGACAGGAGTTCCCCGTTCCCGTCGCGATGCGCGGCCCAGAGGGCGAGGGCCGTGCCGTCCGGAGCGCTCAGGGTGCCGGCGCGGACGGCCTCGATGAGACGTCGCGCGTGGCGGTTGGAGAAGACCCGGTTCGCGAAAGCCTCGAGGTAGGCGGGGGAGTACGGCGCGCCGAAGCCGTCCACGATCTGCGCGAGTCGGGCTGCCCATCGGGTCTGCGCGGCGGCCGTGCCGGGCAGGCCCGCCCAGCGCATCATGGCGCGCCCGAACGCACCGACGGCGGCGTCGTACGCACTGCGTGTGCCGCCGGCGCGCCAGTCCTCGCGTTCCGTCGCCCACTCGCGCTCCAGGTATGGCGTGAGCCGCTCGACCTGGGCGTCCTCGTAGGCCACCGCCACGAAGGTGGCCTTGCGGTGGCGGTGCGCGGCGCCGTCGAGGGCGTGCACCGAGCCGTGGCCGAACAGCGGTTCGCGGATGACCCCCGGCATGGCGCCGGCGCGGGCGATACGGCTCTCGTCATAGAACAGTTCCACCCCTTCGGCGCCCCGGACGAACGCGGCCGGGTGGCCGAGCAGGCGCATCGGGGCGGAGCGGGCCCCCGAGCGGGCGCGACGCCAGATGCGCTCGCCGAAGTCGTAGCCGCGGGTCAGCAGCGCCGGAGAGTCCTCGTGCAAGACCGCGTCGACGCCGTCGGACAGTCGGGAAGTCAGTCGCTGAAGCATGGATCGACCCTGTCACGGGATCTCGACGGGGCCCAAGGGGGAGGCGTGCCCCGAGCGATTGTGCTAGCCGGGGAGCGCGCGGACGCTCAGTCCGGCGACACCCCCGCGCGCCACTCGTGCTCCAGGATCGCCAGGACGAGCAGCGTCGACCACTCGCCCTTGAACCACTCGCTCTGGACGAAACGGGCCTCGTGGCGGAACCCGAGCCGTTCCGCCACTCGCACCGATGCGGAGTTCCGCTCGTCGATCCGCGCCGAGATGCGGTGCAACCCCAGCCCGTCGAAGCCGACCGCGAGGAGGGCATGAACGGCTTCCGTCGCATATCCGCGACCTGCGAATCGGGGATCGAAGATGTACCCGATCTCGCCCGCGCGGTTCGTCTCGTCGCGTCAGAACAGGACGACGTCTCCGAGAAGGGTGCCGGAATCGCGATCCTCCACCGCCAGACAGACGGCGTCGCCCTCTCCGGCGAAGTGCGTGTTCGACCAGATCGTGGCGATGCGTTCCTCGATGTCCGCCACGTCGAGCGGTCCGTACGGGACGTACCGCACGGTGGCGGGGTCGGACTTGTAGGCGTGCATCGCCACGGCATCGGTCGCGACGATCGGACGCAGCACCAGGCGCTTTGTGAGGAGCGGGTAGTCCGGCTCGTAACCGGTGGAGGCGGCGGGGTGGGTGCGGGCCATGGCAGGAGAGTACGGGACAGGGCGGACGCCGATGTCAAGCACCTGTCCGCGGGGCGGGGAGAGCGCCCAGGATGGGTGCGGAACGGAGGAACCATGGCCACCAACACCCGCGACCTGACGTGCACCACCCATGACGTGTTCCGCGTGCTGGCGAACGGCTGGCTCTACCCCTCGTGGGTGGTCGGAGCCTCGCGGATGCGCGACGTCGACGACTCCTGGCCGGCTGCCGGCGCTCAGCTGCACCACTCGGTCGGTACGTGGCCCGCACTCCTCGACGACACGACGGAGCTCGTGGAATGGCACCCGCCGCACCGGGCGGTGCTGCGGGCGCGGGGCTGGCCTGTCGGCGAAGCCCAGGTGACGATCCGCGCGCGGACGACCCCGACCGGCTGCCAGGTGCGCATCGACGAGGAGCCCGTCAAGGGCCCGGCGACGCTGCTGCCGCGGTTCCTCACCACGCCGATGCTCCGCTGGCGCAACGCGGAGACCCTGCACCGCCTCGGCTATCTCGCCGAGGGCCGCGCGTCCTGACGTGGGATCATCGCCTCACGCTCCGGCGCGCATGAACGCCTCGGCGGCGCGTACCTGCTCCGCGGACGGTCGGATGCCGGTGTAGAGGACGAACTGCTCGAGC
Organism: Zhihengliuella sp. ISTPL4; assembly: GCF_002848265.1. Classification (GTDB taxonomy): domain Bacteria; phylum Actinomycetota; class Actinomycetes; order Actinomycetales; family Microbacteriaceae; genus Microbacterium. Next base: position 2,587,973 of record NZ_CP025422.1, on the reverse strand, counting down.
GCCTGACGCGTCGCGACCTCCGCGCCGGTGATCACGGTCTTCCCCGCCGCGCGGCCGGCGGTGATGAGCGGGGTCTCCGCGGGCAGGGCGACCACGTCGAACACGACCGTGGCTGCGGCGATCGTGGGCTCCGCGAAGGCGAGCGCGTCGGCCTCCGCGCCCCCGGCCATGCCGATCGGGGTGACGTTGACGATCACGTCGGCCGTCGCGTTCCCGACCTCCGGTTGCCAGGCGAAGTCGTAGAGGTCGGCGAGGGCACGGCCCGCGGACTCGTTCCGGGCGACGATCGTCACGTCTGTGAAGCCGGCGTCGCGGAACGCGGCCGCCGTCGCCTTCGCCATGCCGCCCGAGCCGCGCAGGAGCGCCGATGACGTCCGGTCGAGGTCGTTCTCCGCGATGAGCTGCGCGATCGCCGAGTAGTCGGTGTTGGAGGCGGTGAGGACGCCGTCGTCGTTCACGATGGTGTTCACGGAGTCGATGGCCTGCGCCGAGGGGTCCATGCGATCGACGAGGGCGATGACGTCCTCCTTGTACGGCATGGAGATCGCGCACCCGCGGATGCCGAGACCGCGCACGCCGGCGATGGCCTGCGTCAGATCGGTCGGGGCGAAGGCCTTGTAGATCCAGTTCAGGCCGAGCGCTTCGTAGAGGTGGTTGTGGAAGCGGGTGCCGTTGTTGCTCGGCCGTGCCGACAGCGAGATGCAGAGCGTCATGTCCTTGTTCAGCATGGTCACCGCTTCAGGCTACCGGTGCGTCTGTCAAGGTCCATGGCGGGAGATCGCGTCCTCCCCTATGGTGAAGGTGCATGCAAGGGGATCGATCGTCTACGCCTCTCCCCAGGGGGCGGAGGCCCTCCCCACGGGCCGGACGATCCGTGCATGCGATTGGGCCCTCTCGAGTAGTTCAGTCCCCAATGGGCTCCTCGAGAGGGCCGCTCTCTGCCCGGTCCTCTCGAAGATTTTCAAATTTGTCCCCCAAAAGGGGGACAAGAACCCCGCGGAGGGGTTAGGCTGTTTCTGACGCACCCTCCGGTCGTCTTCGGCCCTCATCGCTCCCCCCGCGGTGAGGGCCACACCATTTTCCGGGCGCATCCGCTCGTGCAACATTTGGATTACCTTCTCGCAACGGCTATTCCGCTAGGGGTCCCCTCCACTAGCGTTAGCGATGTCGGTGCACCCCTGCGTCGGCTTCTACATCAGCAGAACAGGCAGTACATGAGCACCCAGGGCACGGTCAAGTGGTTCAACTCGGAGAAGGGCTTCGGCTTCATCTCCCCCGACGACGGAGGCGCTGACGTCTTCGCGCACTACTCCGCCATCCAGTCATCCGGCTACCGCTCTCTCGAAGAGAACCAGCGGGTCGAGTTCGATGTGGCGCAGGGCCCCAAGGGCCTGCAGGCAGAGAACATCCGCCCCGTCTGAGGCGGAAGCAACACCGGGAACTCCCCGTCGGATCCACGCGCAGGCGCTGACCCGGCGGGGAGTTTCGTCTCCTGACGGCCTGGGGCCGGTCAGGGCAGCAGGAGTGCGCGCAGCTCGTCGACGCTCGTGACGCGGAACGCCGCGTCGTCGCCCTCGTGCGGATCGCTGAATCCCCAGCCCACGAAGATGACGGGAACGCCGTTCGCGAGACCGCCCTCGACATCGTGGTGCCGGTCGCCGACGAGGACAGGGCGAGAGGTGTCGGCGCCGAGCGTGCGCAGCCGCCGCAGCGCTTCCGCCACGATGTCGGTCTTTGAGGCGAGCGTGGCCTCGTCCGGCGTGGCGCCCACGGTCGTCAGGAACGACGGCCGGAGTCCGAAGTGATCCACCAGCGCGTCGACCTGATTCTCGGGCTTGGAGCTCGCCGTCGCCTGAGGGACACCCGCCGCGCGCAGGTCGTGGATCAGCTCGGCGACCCCCGGATACGTCTGCACGTCGGTCGTGTACCCGTCGGCCTTGCCGAGGGTGCGGTAGAACGCCACGGCCTCGGTCGACTGCTCGGGCGTCATCCCCGCCTGGTCCTGGAAGGACTGGAACATGGGAGGGCCGATCCAGTGCACGAGCTCTTCCCGCGTGGGCGCCGGGTGGCCGAAGTGCGTCAGGGCGATGTTCAGGCGACGCAGGATTCCGACCGAGGCGTCGACGATGGTCCCGTCGACGTCCCAGAGCACACACGAGTATGGCGAAGAGGGCATGCCTCCAGCCTAGGGTCCCGCGAACGGGTGCCCGCCCGTCCTGCACAGGTGTGCACGAAACGGGTTCCTCCACCGAACGCAGGAAGGCCCTTCACGCCGATCTAGAGTCGTGACAGCGGCGGGATCACGGGTGAGAATGGGGGCCATGTACGTGTCGGTGGAAGTCATCACGATGCTGGCGACGGCCGCGACGACTCTCGTCGCGATCATCAGCGGATTCGGCTGGATGATCGGTCGGATGGACACGCGGTTCGCCGCGATGGAGACGAAGGTCGACGCGAGGTTCGCGATCCAGGACGCGAAGTTCGACCGGATCGAGCACGAGCTCACCGAGGTGAAGATCGCGATCGCGCGGCTGGAGGGCCCGAGGCCCCGCCTGGTCTCGACGCGCTGAGGTCAGAAGAGGCGGGGGATGCCCGACTCGATGCCCTTCATGTCGTCGTAGTCCAGCACGAGGCAGCGGATGCCGCGATCCTCGGCGAGGACGCGGGCCTGCGGCTTGATCTCCTGGGCCGCGAACACGCCCTGCACCGGTGCCAGGTGGGGGTCGCGACCGAGAAGCTCGAGATAGCGGGTGAGCTGCTCGACGCCGTCGATGTCGCCGCGGCGCTTGACCTCGACGGCGATCGCCACGCCGTCGGCGTCGCGCACCAGCAGGTCGACGGGGCCGATGGCCGTGGGGTACTCACGACGGACCAGGGTGGCACCCTCGGCGACGCGGTCCACCTGCTCCGCGAGCAGACGCTGCAGGTCGGCCTCGACGCCGTCCTTCTGCAGACCGGGATCGATCCCGAGCTCGTGGCTCGAGTCGTGGATGACCTCGTAGATCTGCACGCGGAGGGCGTCGCCGGTCTTCTTGTGGGTCACGCGCCACACCTCGACGACGCCGGCGCCGGCTTCTTCCTCGCCCGGTTCCTCGGTGGCGAGCATGCACGGCGGACTCATCCAGTTGAGTGGCTTGTAGCTGCCGCCGTCGGAGTGCACGAGCAGACTCCCGTCACCCTTGTGCACGAGCAGGCGGGTGGCGAGCGGAAGATGGGCGTTGAGTCGGCCGGTGTAGTCGACCGAGCAGCGGGCGATGACGAGACGCACCCGACGAGCCTACTTCGTCGCCGCCGGGGTCGCGGTCAGAAGATCGCGCCGAAGAGTCCGAGCTCGGTGGCGGCCGACCGGGCGATGAGGAAGCCGATGATGCCGATGATCCAGGCGGTGTTCTCCGCCCCTGTCCGCTCCATCCAGGCGGCGAAGCGCTCCAGCGGGCGCTGCACGAGCGGGGCCGCCACGAGTCGCAGCACGAGGAGCACGAGGGCCGGGGCGATCATGAGCGCGCAGTACCCCGCGAGGGAGAGCACCCGGAGGGGCGTGTCGACGCCGGCATCAGCGAGCATCGTCATCGCCACGATGTAGGGCAGCATCGTCGCGACCTCCACGAGGCCGGCGGCGATCGCGACGGCCATGACCGCGAACCCGCGTGTCTTCGGGTCGAGCAGGCGCTGCCGCCACCGGGTGATCCGACCGGGACGCGGCGCGGCCGTCGCCGTGGCGGCGGACGGGGCGGGAGGGTGTGCCTGCGCACCCGATGCCGATACGCGGTCGCTGCCCGGCTTCCCGGGATCCGCTGCCGCGACGGCGGCCGTGGGCACCGCGCCCGGCGCTGCTTCGGCGGGTTTCGTCGGCATCACGAAGGCCGTGATGAGGAGGGCGGCGCCGACGACGAGGCGGGTGATCATCCCCGCGGGAGAGCTCAGGAAGTCGGAGGCGACGTCGACGAGGTTCACCAGCCCCCACAGGAAGAGGAGGCCGACGACGAGATAGAAGACGGCGATCGTCGCGAGGTAGAGGAGGATCCGTCCCGCGCGGACCCGCCCGGGGTGCAGCAGGAGGAAGACCGGGATGAGCAGCGTGCCGACGCTCAGACCGTCGATGAGCGCGAGCACGGCGAGGGACAGGGGCAGCGGCAGCCCGCCGAAGAGTTCCATGGCCTCCACGATCCCCGGGTGCGGGCGTGCGCGGATCGGGCGAAAGTCGCGGTCGTCCCACCGCCCTCATCCTTTCGTCGGATGCGGCGCGGTGCCTGCCGTGATTGCATGAGGACATGCACGATCCGGCCGACGGAGGGCCCGCCGCCTGGTACCGGCGACACCGATGGTGGGCGGACCCCGTCGGCATGGCCGCCCTCGCGACGATCATGGCGGCGCTCGGCTTCCATGGGATCTGGGGGCCGTTTTCGCTGCTGCCGGAGGACGTCTCGCCGTGGTGGGCCCTGGTGCTCGCCTTCCCGGCCTGCGCTCTCGCCCTCGGGAAGCGTCGCCACCCGTGGACAGTGCTCGCCCTGGTCGCCGTCCTCTTCGTCGCCGACCTGCTCACGGTGGGGGGCGTCGGCACGCTCGTGGTCCTGCTCGACGTGCTGTGGACAGCGGCCTTTTTCGCCGGACCGCGCGGGCGCCGCGTGCTGCTCGTGCTGCTCGGTGCGGCGACCGTCGCGCTGTTCTCGGCCGCCCTGCTGTTCTCTCCGGCGACGCCCCCGGTCGCACTGCTGTTCGCCGTGCAGTTCGGGGCGATCTTCGGCACCGACTACTGGTGGGCTGTCGCGGTGTCCCAGGCGCACGAGCTCGCTGAGCTGCACCGGCAGCGTGCGGAGGATGCCGCCGCGACCGCGGACCGGGACCGTGCGGAGGCCGTGCAGCGCGAGCGCGAGACCATGGCGCGGGAGCTGCACGACGTGGTGGCGGGACACGTGATGGCCATGGCCATCAGGGCGGAGGCGGCGCTGGCCGCTCCGCTCGACCGATCCGACGACCGCGCCGCGCTGCAGGCGGTGCGGGACGCCGGACTCGATGCGCACGGCGCCCTGCGCACGATGATCGGAGTGCTGCGGCGAGGTGAGGGCGCGCTGACTCCGACGCCGGGGTGGGCCGACATCGACCGCCTCGCCGCGGAGGCCCGACGCTCCGGGCTCGACGTCCGGCTGGTCGTCGAGGATCCGGGTGACCTCGGCGGGGGCGGCGAGCAGGCGGTCGTGCGGGTGGTGCGCGAGGCGCTGGGCAACTGCGTCCGTCACGCGAACGGTGCTTCCGTGGAGGTGGCCATCGCCCGGGACGGCGGCCACGTGCGCGTCGCGGTGCGGTCTCGGGGTGGTGCCCCCACGGCGACGGCCGGCCAGGGCGGCGAGGGGTGGGGGCTGCAGATGCTGCGGGAACGCGTCACCGCTCTCGGCGGCACCTTCCGCGCCGGACCGGAGGCGGAGGGCTGGCTTGTCGAGGCGCGACTGCCCGCGGGGGTTCGGGCATGACCGCGCCGACCGTGCTGCTGGCCGACGACCACGGGGCGATCAGAGCGGGCCTGCGCATCATGTTGGAGACCCATGACATCGCGGTGGTGGGGGAGGCCGCCGACGGTGATGTCGCCGTGCGCAATGCCGCGGCGCTACGGCCGGACGTCGTCCTCATGGATCTGCGGATGCCCGGACGCGATGGGGTCTCGGCCACCCGCGAGATCGTCGAGCGCGGCCTCGGCGACGTGCTCGTGCTGACGAGCTTCGACGAGGATGAGCTCGTGCTCGCCGCGCTCCGCGCCGGCGCGGTCGGGTTCCTCCTGAAGACCGTCGACGCGCCGACCCTCGTCCAGTCCGTGCGTGCTGTCGCTGCCGGAGAGGGGGCGCTGGACCCGCGGGTCACCCGCCGAGCGCTCGCCGCGGTGGCGGCGTCCGCTCCGGAGCCGGCTCCGATGACGACGTTCGTGCTTCCCGAGCTGACACCGCGGGAGCGGGACGTCCTCGACGGGATCCTGCAGGGGTGGTCGAACGCCCAGCTCGCCGCGCGCCTGAAGATCTCGGTGCCGACCGTGAAGACCCACGTGTCGAACGTGCTCACCAAGCTCGGGGCCCGTAGCCGGTCACACGCGGCCGCGTTGGTGCGCGGTGTCGAGGAGTGAGGTCAGCGCTCGGTGGTCGGAATCGCTGGAGCCTTCTCCTCCGCGCGGAGCGGCCGGGCGGCGCCGGAGAACAGGCCGGAGAGCACCACGAGCGCGACGAGGATGAAGAGCGTGTTGAGCAGCCCGATGTGCTCGCTGATGACGCCGAGTACGGGCGGGCCGCCGAGGAACGCCACGTAGCCGATCGTCGCCGCCGCACTCACCCGTGCGGCGGCCTTGGCCGGGTCGTCCGCCGCCGCCGACATGCCGAGGGGGAAGCCGAGCGACGCGCCGATGCCCCACAGCGCCGCGCCGACGAGGACCAGCGGCAGCGTGGGCGCGAGGATGAACAGGAGGATGCCGGTGGCAGCGGTCGCGGCCAGGATGCGCAGCACGAGCACCCGGCCGAAGCGGTCGACGAGCGGCCCGCCGAAGAGGCGCACCACCGTCATGCCGACGGAGAACACCGCGAGGGCGACGGCTCCCGTGCCCTCCGCGAAGCCGTGCCCCTGCTCGGTGCCGAGGGCGATCCAGTCGTTGGCGCCACCCTCCGCGAAGGACATGCCGAGCATGACCGTGCCGAGGAGGTAGGTGCGCGGCTCGCGCCACGCCTCGAGCGCGGTGTGCATCCGCTCGCGGAACGGGGGCTTGTCGTGGTCCTCGGGGTCGAGTGCGGCCTCGCGCACGGGTACCTGGAAGAAGCAGAGGACGGCGATCACCGCGATGAGCACGCCCATCGACACGGCGTGCGTGCCGACGTCGACCTTGAGGGCCGCGGCCAGGGCGCCGATCCCCGCGCCGAGGACAGTGCCGAAGCTGAAGAACGCGTGGAAGACCGGCAGGATGGTGCGGCCCATCTGCTGTTCGATGGCGGTCGCCTCGACGTTCATCATCACGTCGACGCAGCCGTTGCCGAATCCGAAGAGCACCATGCCCACGAGCACGACGGGCACCGACCCGAAGACGGTCGCGCCGAGACCGACGAGCGCGATACCGGTGGCGAACGTGAGCATCGCCAGGAGCATGCCGCGCTGCGCGCCGGTCCGCGCCATGACGGCGGGACTCGTGGAGATGCCGAGGATGGACGCGACGCCCATGCCGAGCAGGATGAGGCCGACCTGCGCGTTGTCGAGGTCGAGCGCCTCCTTGATCCCGGGAACACGGGAGGCCCAGGTCGCGATCGAGAGGCCGCTGGCGAGGAAGATGGCGAAGATCGCGGTGCGCCAGCGCACGAACTGCGAGCGGGTGAGGGCGGTGTCCATGGCGGACAGCTTATCGAATCGATTCGACCTTCCGCGACCGAAGCGGGCTATCCTCGGAGTATGACCAGGGAGACGCCGCGCCGGCCCACGATCGCCGATGTGGCTCGCGAGGCGGGGGTCGCCACCTCGACCGCGTCCGTCGTCTTCAGCGGCAAGGCCAAGGTCGCGCCCGCCACCAGGGACCGGGTGCTCGCCGCCGCGACCGAGCTCGGCTACACCGGCCCCGACCCGCGCGCCGCCTCCCTCCGGCGCGGGCGCAGCGGCATCGTGGCGGTGGTGCTGGAGGGGCATCTGCGCGCGGCCTTCCTCGACCCGGTCACGACCGCGATGATGGACGGCCTCACCGACGGGCTGGCCGAACTGAGCGCCGGGATCCTCCTCATGCGCGACGAGCCGGGTGAGGACGGCTCGGCGATCGCGAGCGCTCCCGTGGATGCCGTGGTGCTCATCGGGTGCTCCGGCCGCACGCGGGCCTCCCTCGAGATCGTGCTCGGACGCGGCCTGCCGGTCGTCGTCATCGAGGGGGACGCGGGGCTCGACGTCCCGCGGATCACCCTGGACAACGTCGCCGCCTCCGCTGACGTCGCCCGCCATGTGTACGACCTCGGCCACCGGGACGTGGCGCTCGTCACGCTCTCGCTGGATGCCGAACGCGAGCGCACCCTCATCACACCGGAGCGGTTGGCGAACGCGACCGTCGACGTGACGGTCGACCGCCTCGCCGGGATGCGGGAGGTCTTCCCGGATGCCCCGGCGATCTCGGCCTCGGGCAGCCTCATCGACGAGGGCATCCTCGTCGGGCGGATGCTCCTGGCCGACCCGGCCACTCGCCCGACCGCCGTGCTCGCGCAGAGCGACCTGCTCGCCGTCGGCGTGATCCGCGCGGCGGAGGAGCTCGGGCTGCGCGTCCCCGAAGACCTCTCGGTCGCCGGGTTCGACGGCATCCCGCTCGACGGCCTCGGCGACCTCACCCTCACCACGAGCGTGCAGCCTGCGGTGGAGAAGGGCAGGGCGGCCGGAGAGCAGGTCGCCCGGATGCTGCGCGGTGAGCAGGGCGTCACGCAGGACCTGCACTGCGTCTTCCGTGCCGGCACCACGACCGCACCGCCGCCGTCACGCTGAACGCGCGCGCTGGTCAGGAGTGGGCGGGACCGATCGGGAGCGTCCCGGGGGCGTAGTCGAGGATGCGATACCGTCCGCACTCGACGACGGCGGTGGGTTGCGCGTCGCCCGGCAGGCTCCAGGGCACGGTCTGCGCGTCCTCGACGAGGAACGTCACCGCCCCCGGGGTGAGATCGCGGCGGTCGATGAGCCAGGCGTAGCCGCGGAGCTCATGGTCGACCTGCACGAGCCGGGCGGGGTCCGCCGCGTGCAGCTTCGGCAGTCGCACGGTCCAGAACTGGCCCGCACCGGTGCGCCCTGATCCGTTCACCCAGTCGGTGACACAGGCGAGGTCACGGTCGGGCGCGGTCGCCGCGTGCGCGGTCCGGACCACCGCGAGCCCTCCACCCACGAAGAGCACCACCGCGACCACGGCCGTCAGCGCCCGGGAGAGCGCCGGCGGGAGCGGCAGGACGCGGGGTGCGGCCACGAGGGCGAGCACGGGAGCGAAGGCGAGGGGCTGCAGGTAGCGCGCGGCGTGCGTCCCCGCAGCGACGGCTCCGAGAACCACGATGGCGGGGAGCAGCCAGGCGGCGATCGCCACGAGACGACTCCCGGCGTCGGTCACTCGGGTCGTCAGGATCACCGCGAGCACCATCAGGCCCAGCACGACGATCGCGCCGAGCACCCCGCCGACGGTGGACAGCCGGTCCGCCGCGAGACCGGTGTAGTACGCGGCGGAGTGCGCCCACTCCGCGGGATGCACATAGCCGGCACCGGAGTTCGCGATCCATGCCGCGAACGGAATGCGTGCGACGAAGCCCCCGAGACTGCCGCCCGCCAGAGCCGCGACCAGCAGGACGCTCCGGCGACGGACGGTCGGCGCCCGGAGAGCGATACCGCCGAGGAGCAGCGCGAGGGGGACCGCCCCCCACGCGGCGAACAGCGGGTTGCTCAGCGTCGAGAGGGCAGCGACGACCGCGAGGGCGACCCGCAGCGCCGCGCCCCCGGAGGCGCGATCGAGGAGCCGCCGGCACAGGCCGACGGCGAGGAGCACACCGACGACGGTGGCGGAGTAGTACGTGGTCGTCAGCATCAGCGATGCGAGTTCGAGCGCGTCGCGAGACGGGGAGGCCTCCGTGACGACGAGGACGCAGAACAGTGCGAGCGCCGCGACCGACCAGGCGACCGGAGCTCGACCCTCGACGCGCCGCCCGGCGGCGAGTCGGATCACCCCGTACAGCGCGAGCACGTTCACCACCGCGTTGACCACCAGCACGCCGTCCACGTCGAGGGGCAGCACGGCGTCGAGGGCCGTGAAAACCGCGATCTCCGGAAGGAAGAGGACGCTGGACATCGCCCAGTCGCCCCCGCCCCCGTCGAGGAGAGAGCGCGCGACGAGAGCCACGATCAGCGAGTCCCCGTCGTCGAACACGAGGGCCGACCGGGGCGAAGCCGCAAGGCTCCCGAGGGCGATGAGCGCGAGTGCCAGGGCGGCCGCCCACCCCGCCAGCTCGCGCCCCCAGACCCGCTGCATGCGACCACTCTGGCACGCGATCTCGAAGGTCGCGGAGCCGAGAGGCGTCGCGGCCCGGTAAACTGGTCGGACACCGCCCGCCTGAGCCGCAAGGCCGACGAGCCCCCGAGGAGCCGCGTATATGCTGATGCTCCTCGCAGTGTTCCTCCTCGGGTCGCTCTTGATGCCCGTTCTGGTGCGCTGGTTGGGAGCTCAGGCTTTCGCCGTCGCCGCCCTCGTCCCGGCGGCCGCCTTCGTGCACGCCCTTGTGCTGACGCCCCAGGTTCTCGACGGCCCGGTGCCTTTCGTCTCCGTGCCGTGGATCCCGCAGCTCGGGCTGAACCTGTCGATGAACATGGACGTCCTCGGCTGGGTGCTCACGCTGATCGTCACGGGCGTCGGTGCCCTCGTGCTGCTCTACTGTCGCTGGTATTTCCACGACGAGGCGGCGGGAATCGGGCAGTTCGCCGGCGTGCTCCTCGCCTTCGCCGGCGCGATGTACGGCCTCGTCCTCACCGACGACCTCGTGATGCTCGTGATGTTCTGGGAGGCCACGAGCATCCTCTCCTACCTCCTCATCGGCCACTACCGGCGCCGCGCCGCCAGCCGTCGCGCCGCGCTGCAGGCCCTCCTCGTGACGACGCTCGGCGGACTCGTCATGTTCGTCGGCGTCGTGCTCCTCGTCGTCGACGCGGGGACGTCGAGCATCCGGGAGATCCTCGCGATCGCGCCGACCGGTCCGATCGTCGATGCCGCGATCGTCATGCTGCTGGTCGGCGCCATCAGCAAGTCGGCGCTGTTCCCCTTCCACTTCTGGCTCCCCGGCGCCATGGCGGCGCCGACCCCGGTCAGCGCCTACCTGCACGCGGCGGCGATGGTGAAGGCCGGCATCTACCTCATCGCGCGGTTCGCGCCCATCTTCGCGTTCAGCCCGACGTGGCGGCCGATCGTGCTCACGCTCGGCATCCTCACGATGCTCCTCGGTGGCATCCAGGCGCTGCGGGAGACCGACCTCAAGCGCGTGCTCGCGTTCGGCACGGTGAGCCAGCTCGGCTTCTTCGCGGTCGTCGTCGGCTACGGGACCCAGGCGGCCGCCCTCGCCGGCATCGCGCTGGTGATCGGGCACGCGCTGTTCAAGTCGGCGCTGTTCCTCATCGTCGGCGTCATCGACCGCCAGCTCTCCACCCGTGACGTGACCGAGCTCTCCGGCGTCGGCCGGCAGGCGCCGGTCATGGCCACGGCCGCTTTCATCGCTGTGGCATCGATGGCCGGGGTCGCTCCGACCATCGGATTCGTGGCGAAGGAGTCGACGCTCACGGCACTGCTGGACGACGCCCTGGGTGGCTCCGTATGGGGTCTGGTCGCCCTGATCGGCGTCGCGCTCGGATCCATGCTCACCGCGGCATATGGTGTCCGCTTCCTCTGGGGCGCGTTCTGGACCAAGCGCGACGCCGACGGACAGCGGCAGCCCGATACGGTCTGGCCCGACCCGCCCGTGGGCTTCCTGTCCGCGCCGATCATCCTGGCCGGAGTGACGCTCGCCGCCGGGATCGGCGCCCCCGCGCTCGATGTCGCCCTGCAGCCCTATGCGCTGACCGCCACGCCCGGACTCGACCACGAGGGCGCGGCCGTCGAGGGCCCAGGGCACCTCGCGCTCTGGCACGGCCTCGAGCCCGCTCTCGGCATCTCGATCCTGTCGATCCTGCTCGGCATCGGGCTCTTCCTGCTCACGCGCCGGACCGGGTGGGACCGGCGCCCGCGCCTGCTGCCCTTCACGGCCGCCGACGCCTACTACGTGGTGATGCGCGGCATCGACCGGCTGTCGGTGCTGAGCACGACGCTCACCCAGCGCGGTTCGCTCCCCGTCTACGTGGGGACGATCTTCGTCGTCTTCGTCGCCGCCGAGGTCACCGCGCTCGTGGCGAGCGACATCGACCGCTATCAGCTCTCGCTCTGGCACACGCCGGCTCAACTCGCCGTGGCTCCGATCATGGCGGTCGCGGGCGTCGTCGCGGTGCGGGCCCGCAAGCGCTATACCGGCGTCGTGCTCGCCTCCGTCACCGGCCTGGGCATGGTCGTCCTCTTCGCCACCAGCGGCGCGCCGGATCTCGCTCTCACCCAGATCCTCGTGGAGACGGTGACCATGGTGACCTTCGCCCTGGTGCTGCGCCGACTGCCGGCGCGCATGGGCGAGCACAACGCCTCCGTCAGCCGCATCCCGCGAGCCCTCCTCGGTATCGGCGTCGGTCTGACGATGGCCTTCGTGGCCGTCGTCGCGACCCAATCCCGCGTGGCCGACCCGATCTCGGCGATCTTCCCGGAGATCGCCTACGAGATCGGCCACGGCAAGAACGTCGTGAACGTGGCGCTGGTCGACCTCCGCGGCTGGGACACGATGGGTGAGCTGTCCGTGCTCGTGCTCGCCGCGACGGGTGTGGCCTCGCTCGTCTTCGTCACGCACCGCGCCGACCTGCTCGCGGCCACGAAGACCCTGCCGCGCTCCGTGCGCAGGTCCGCGCGCAGCCGGCCCCTCGTGGAGACGACGGACGGCGTGCGGTTCCAGACCGCCGAGAACCGCTCCGCCCCGCGCGCCTGGCTCGTCGGCGGACAGAAGATGAAGCCGGAGAACCGGTCGATCCTGCTCGAGGTGATCGTCCGCATCCTGTTCCACACGATCATCGTCGTGTCGATCTTCCTGCTCTTCGCCGGGCACAACCTCCCCGGCGGCGGCTTCGCCGGCGGGCTCGTCGCGGGCATGGCCCTCGTGATGCGCTACATCGCGGGAGGGCGCTGGGAGCTCGGCGCCGCCGCCCCCACCGATGCCGGACGCCTGCTCGGCGCGGGACTCATCCTCGCGGTGGGCACCGCCGTGGTCCCGCTGTTCTTCGGCATGGCACCGCTCACCAGCACCTTCTGGGAGTGGGAGATCCCCGGCATCGGGCACATGGAGTTCGTCACCTCGACGATCTTCGACATCGGCGTCTATCTCGTGGTGATCGGGCTCGTCCTCGACGTGCTCCGCAGCCTCGGCGCGGAAGTGGACCGGCAGGCGGCACAGCGCACCGGGGCGGGCGTCGCCGTCGACTTCTCCTCGCGGTCAGGGGGGAACGGCTGATGGACGTCTCGCTCGCTCTCATCGCCATCATGGCCGTGCTCTTCGCGTGCGGCGTGTACGCGATGCTGGAGCGCAGCCTCACCCGCGTCCTCATCGGGTTCCTGCTGCTCGGCAACGCCACGAACCTGCTGCTGCTCATTGTGATGGGTGTTCCGGGCAATGCCCCGTTCTTCGGCACCGAGGGCGACCTGAGCGACCCGCTGCCGCAGGCGCTCACGCTCACCGCGATCGTCATCACGTTCGCGGTCTCCGCGTTCCTGCTCGCGCTCATCTACCGGTCCTGGCAGCTCGGTCAGGCGGACACGGTCGAGGACGACGAGGCCGACATCGCCCTGCGCGAGCGCACCGACGCCGACGAAGACCTCATGGACGACGAGTCCGAGACGGACGACGACGACGCCACGACCGACTTCGTGGGGGTGCAGACCGCGCCCATCACCGTCCTGCACATGCGCGACAACCCGGCGATCCATGACGACGCCCCGTATGACGCACCGTACGTGCCCGAGACGGAGCCCGAACCCGACGGAGCGGACAACGCCGCGGACCGGGACGACGACACGACAGACGGGGAGGGCAGGCCATGACCACGCTCGTCCCGCTCCTCGTCGCCCTGCCGCTCCTCGGCGCCGCGATCACCCTCGTCTTCGGTCGCAACGCACGCCTGCAGGCGTTCGTCACCGTGGCCACTCTCGCGGTCGTGTCCGTCATCGCCGCGGTGCTGCTCGTGGTCGTCGACGCCGGCTCCCCCCTCGCGGTGTCGGTGGGCGGGTGGCCGGTGCCGTTCGGAATCGTCCTGTACGTCGATCGCCTCGCCGCCCTGCTGGTGCTCGTCTCCAGCATCGTGCTGCTCGCGGTCCTCCTCTTCTCCATCGGCCAGGGCGTCGCGGACGGCGCGGACGAGACCCCCATCTCGATCTTCAACCCCTCGTACCTGATCCTGGCCGCCGGTATCTTCAACGCCTTCATCGCGGGCGACCTGTTCAACCTGTATGTCGGATTCGAGATCCTGCTGGTGGCGTCGTACGTGCTCATCACCCTCGGCAGCACCGAGTCCCGCATCCGCACCGGCGCGGTCTACATCGTCGTCTCGCTCGTGTCGTCGATCCTGTTCCTCGCCTCGATCGCGATGATCTACGGCGCACTCGGCACGGTCAACATGGCCCAGATCGCCGAGCGGATGTCGGAGTTGCCGCAGGACACGCAGCTCGTGCTGCATCTCATGCTCGTGGTCGCCTTCGGGATCAAGGCCGCGATCTTCCCCGTGTCGTTCTGGCTGCCCGACTCCTATCCGACCGCCCCGGCGCCGGTCACCGCGGTGTTCGCCGGCCTGCTCACCAAAGTCGGCGTCTACGCGCTGATCCGCACCGAGACGCAGCTCTTCGCCTCGAACAGCATCGACACCCTGCTGCTCATCATCGCGCTGGCGACCATGATCGTCGGCGTCCTCGGCGCCGTCGCGCAGGCCGAGCTCAAGCGGATCCTGTCGTTCACGCTCGTGAGCCACGTCGGGTACATGATCTTCGGTCTGGCGATCGCGACCCCGGCGGCCATCGGCGCGACCGTGTACTACATCGTCCACCACATCGTCGTGCAGACCACCCTGTTCCTCGCGGTGGGTCTCATCGAGCGCCGGGCGGGCAGCACGTCGATCCTGCGGGTCAAGGGCCTGCTGAAGATCGCCCCGGTCATCGCGCTGCTGTACTTCATCCCGGCGATCAACCTCGGTGGTCTGCCGCCCTTCTCCGGGTTCATCGGCAAGTTCGCCCTGTTCGAGGCCGCCGCCTCTGTGGGCACGCCGCTCATGATCGTGCTGATCTTCGGCGGCATCATCACCTCGCTCCTCACCCTGTATGCGCTCATGCGCGCCTGGAACCTCGCCTTCTGGCGCGAGGAGGAGGACTCGACCGAGACCGAGGGTCGCATCTCCTACCTCACCGGTGCCCCCGCCGCGGATGAGCAGCAGGAGCGCCGGCACATCCCGAGGATCATGACCATGGCCACCGCCGGTATGGTCGCCGTCACACTGGCCCTGACGATCTTCGCCGGACCGCTGTACGCTCTGTGCGACCGTATCGGGGCGGGCCTGCTGCAGCCGGTCAACCTCGTCCAGCTGGAAGACGAGGTGGAGGGATGAGGCCCGAGACCAAGCGCATCTGGCGGGACATCGGCATGCAGCTGCCGTTCCTCGCCTGGCTGATCGTGCTGTGGATGCTGCTCTGGGCCCAGTTCACGGTGCTCTCCTTCCTCACGGGACTCGTGGTGGCGATCTTCGTGACCCGCGTGTTCCGCCTCCCCACGGTCGAGCTCTCCGGGCGCATCAACCTCTGGTACGGCGCGCTGTTCGTCGTGCAGTTCCTCTTCGCGATCCTCCGTGGCGCGCTCTCGGTGACCGCGCAGGTGTTCGACTTCCGCCGTCAGCCGGGGACCGCCATCATCGCGGTACCCCTCCGCTATGCCGACGACCTCGTGATGACGCACGTCGCCGTGGTCTCCTCCCTCATCCCGGGCTCGCTCGTCGTGGAGGCGGAGCGCGACCGCGGGGTCCTTTACCTGCATGTGATCGGCGTGCGCAACAAGGAGGACGTGGAGAAGCAGCGGCAGGGCGTCCTCGGCTGGGAGAAGCGCATCGTCCGGGCGCTCGGCAACCCGACCCAGTACCGGGCGCTCAAGGCCGACGAGCGCGCCGGCCGCATCGATCCCGCGACGATCGGCGGTGCCCGATGAACACCCTGCTCCTCATCATCCTCGCCGTCTTCGGCGTGGCCGCGATCCTCGCCGTCATCCGCATCGTCCGCGGTCCGTCGATCCTCGACCGCGCCGTCGCCGCCGACGTGCTGCTGACCGAGGTCATGTGCGTGCTCGGCGCTGAGATGGCCATCAACGGCCACACCCGCAATATCCCCGTGCTCCTCATCATCGCGGCGGTCGGCGTGTTCGGGTCGATCGCGGTCGCCCGGTTCGTCGCGAGAAGGGACAACACGACACCATGAACGTGTTCGGTCTGATGATCCCGGACGCCGTCGTCGACGTGGCGGTCCTCGTCCTCATCCTCCTGGGGGCGATCCTCTGCCTCTCCGCCTCCGTGGGGCTCCTGCACTTCCGCGACGTGCCGACGCGACTGCACGCCGCGACGAAACCGCAGGTGCTCGGACTGCTGCTGATCTGCGTCGCGATCGCCCTCTCGCAGCGGTCGATCGGCGGCGTGCTGTTCGGTCTCGTGCTCGTCGCCCCGGTGGTGCTCATGCAGTTCGCGACCGCGCCCCTGTCCGCGCACATGGTCGGTCGCCAGGCCTACCGAAACGGCACGATCGAGCAGCGGGGTCTCGTCGTCGACGAGCTCGCCGAGTCGAAGCAGACCCCTCCCGCCGCCGGCTGACCCCGGGTTCGAGTCGCGCACTTTGCGCCATTTCGGCCGCAGATGCCGCCAAGTGAGCGATTTGAACGGCTAGGTGCGGGCGGCGAAGGCCTCGATCAGGCGGGCAGCGGGCTCGGAGTCGCTGATGAGCGTGCCGTGGCCGTGGTCGGGGATGACGGCGAGCTCCGCGCCGGGGATCGCGTCGAGGATGTCCTGGCACCAGCTCATCGGCGCAAGGGGATCATCTTCGCCGCGCAGCACCAGCACCGGGCACTCGATGCGCACGAACGCTTTCTCCGGCTTGTGGACGATGGTCGCGCGCATCTTGCGGACAAGGTGCGGGCCGCCGCGGAGGTACTCGCGGGCACCGCGCCAGATGACGAGCGGCCGTTCGCCGACGAGGTCCTGCAGCAGGTACCGCGCCTGGGCGCCGATGTTCCGCGCCGCCTTGTCGACGGTCGGACCGGCCAGCACGACGCCCGCGACGAGGGCCGGATGCCGGGCGGCGAGCTCCGCGGCGATCTGGCTCCCCATCGAATGCCCGATCACCACGACCGGACCGGCGTCGACGTGCCGGAGATACGCGGCCACGAGATCCGCATGCCGCTGCATGGTCAGGGTGCGCGTGGGCTCGGGGGCCTCCCCGAAGCCGGGGAGGTCGAGCGCGATCACCCGCCCCTGCAGCCGCTGGGTGAGGTCGAGGTAGACGCTGCGCCCCATGCCGATGCCGTGGAGCAGCAGGAAGGTGGGCGGCCCGTCGCCGAAGGTCTCGGCGATGAGGGTCGCTCCTCCGTGCTCGAACTCGAGGAGGGTCGCCGGCGTCCCCTTCGGGGCGAGGTAGCTGGTGGGCACTCGTCCACGCTAGCCGAGCAACCTCAGCCCCTTTCTCAGCCGGCAGGGGTGAGCGTCAGGGTGTCGACCGCGGCCGCTTTCACGGCCTTCGGCGTGAACGCCCATGGCCGCTGCACCCCCGTCGACCAGTCCCTCGTCTGATCGACGTAGTACTCGTGGAAGGCGTGGCCGGAGGCTCCGGTGAGATGGATCCACGTCGAGTCGTCGAAGTCGGACAGGTCGACGACCATCCGCATGGACGGGACGGTGGTGGTCGCGTAGGAGACGCCGAGCTGCCATCCCGTCGCATCGACGACGGATGCCCCACCGCCGACAGGATAGGGACCGCGATTGAAGAGCGCCTCGATCGGGGCGATGCCGGACGAGCCGAACGTGTCGCTGGTGAGGGTCAGGGCGTGCAGGTCGCCCCAGTTCCACCGCGCGACATCGGTGCCCTGGATGCCGGACAGCTCGTCGTACGCCTCCTCGGCCGCCAGCGCGAGCATCTCGTCCCTGCCCTCGACGCCGAGTGCCCTGTTGCTCCACAGGGCGTCGTCGGGGTCTTCCAGCATCGCTCCGACCACGGTGAACAGGCGGCCCTGGCCGTCGATCGGCAGCGGCTGCTCGCGCTCCGCGAAGATGTTCTGGACGAGGTTCGACCACAGCACGTTCGCGTAGGCGGCTCCCGCCGACGAGGCGCCGTTCTGCGCATCCCAACCGCGGAGCAGCTCGACGGCCTGCTGTGCACCCTCGCCCTCGACCTCGATGTCTCCCATCGCGGCGGCGAGGTGCTTGCCGATCCACATCTCGCCGTCCATCTGGATGTCCCGCATGTCCTTCGCGGTCAGCGGGGCGGCGGCGGCACGTCGCTCGATGAGGTGGGCGATGCGGGCGGCGCGATAACCCTGGTCCCAGTCGCGGGAGAGGAAGTACTCGTAGTCATCGGTCACGATGGCGTTGTTCGCGGTGACGATGTACCCAGAGCTGGGGTTGTACGACACCGGCAGCTCCTCGAAGGGGATGTACCCCGTCCAGTCGTAGCTGCTGTCCCATCCGGGCTGCGGCATCCAGCCGTCGCCGGCGCCGCGGATCGGCAGGCGACCGGGGGTCTGGTAGCCGATGTTGCCGTCGACGTCGGCGTAGATGAGGTTCTGCGCCGGGACATCGAACAGCGATGCCGCGCGGCGGAAGTCGTCGAAGTCCTGGGCGGTGGAGAGGGCGAAGATCGCCGTCGCGGTGGTGCCGGGGTCGAGCGCCGTCCATCGCAGACTCACGGCATACTCGGCGGCATCGGAGCCGGGAGCGGCGGGAACCGCGCCCTCGGCGGTGAGACCGGGCGTCGGGTCGTCGGCGATGCCGGTGAAGTCGTCGGTGAGACCGGAGATGATCGGCCCGTGCACGGTCGAGCGGATCGTGAGCTCGATGTCCTCGCCGCCCGCGACCTCGATGGTCTCCGTGCTCTCCTCCAGCGGCACCAGCGCGCCGTCCCGCCAGTAGGAGTCGTCCTCGATGCGCTCGACGTACAGGTCGGTGACGTCGGTGGTGAGGTTGGTGAACCCCCACGCCACGCGCTGGTTGTGGCCGATGACGATGCCGGGCAGCCCCGAGAAGGAGAACCCGCCGACGTCGAACGGGCAGTCCTCGTCCACGGTCGAGCACTTCAGCTGCACCTGGTACCAGACGGACGGGAGGGAGGCGCCGAGGTGCGGGTCGTTGGCGAGCAGCGGCATCCCGGATTCGGTGAGGTCGCCGGAGACGACCCAGGAGTTGGAGCCGATGCCCTCCCCGACGTCGCCGACGAGCAGGCTCGCCGCCTCGATCACGGACGACGTCTCCTCCCACTCCACCGTGGTGAGAGCCTGCTGTGCCTCGCCGTCGCCCTCGCGCACAGTGAAGGCCGCAGGCTCGGCGCCGGCCTCCAGCGCCGGAACCGTGGAGATCTTCGGCACGATCACGGGATTCCGGTCGAAGGGGTAGTCCGGATAAAGCGTGCCGAGGAGGGCGTCCACATCGGCCTCCGGGTCCTCGGCGAGCTGCCCGGCGAGGAGCGCCCGCTCGGTCTCGTCCTCGACGTTGGTGCGGAGGTCCCAGGCCATCGCCTTCAGCCACGCCACCGAGTCCGCGGGCTCCCACGGCTCCGGCTCGTAGTCGGGGTTCTGCAGCCCGAGAACCGCGTACTCCAGCGACAGTTCCGCGCCCGAGCGGGTCGACAGGTACGCGTTGACGCCGTCCGCATAGGCCTCGTAGTAGCCGCGGGTGACGTCGTCCATCGCCTCGACCTCGGCCTCGGCGGTCTTGCGCCAGCCCAGCGTGCGCAGGAACGCGTCCGTGCCGGCCTGCGAGGCGCCGAACAGCTCGGCGACCCGGCCGGAGGTGACGTGACGGCGGAAGTCCATCTCGAAGAACCGGTCCTGCGCGTGCACGAAGCCCTCGGCGAAGAAGAGGTCGTCCGAGGAGTCGGCGGTGATCGTAGGCACGCCGCTGGCATCACGCTGCACCGTGACGTCGGCCGTCAGACCCTTGAGCGTGGTCGAGCCGGATGTCTGCGGGAAGGAGCGCTGGATCGTCCAGGTCACGAAGAACGCGACCGCGACGGCGACCACCACGAGGGCGGCGACGACGAGGAACGCGATGCGTCCGATGCGGGCGCCCAGGGACGGGCGCGGGGAAACGGCGGACGCCGGCGAATCGGTCATCATCGTCGAGAACTCTTTCGGGTAGCCAGGTGAGACCCAGTCCCACCGAGCCCCAGTGCGCGTTTCACGGGTACGCGCTCTCGGCATCATAGCCGTCCCGCGCTCGCCGCGTGACTGTGCGCGGCGAGCGCGGCGGACTCAGCCGATGAGGCTGGGCTGCAGGTCCCGCAGCGTGCGGCGGTGCGTCATGCGCGTGACCCCGATCATCGCCAGCAGCAGCGCCCCGGCGAGCCAGGCGCCCAGCACCGCCAGGTCCCACCCGGCGCGGGCGTAGTCGCCGCCGTACATGAGCTGCCGCATGGCATCGACGACGTAGCCGAGGGGCAGGACGTGGTGCAGCGCGGCGAGCGGGGCGGGCAGCGTCTGCCAGGGGAACGTCCCTCCCGCCGTGACGAGCTGGAGCACCATCAGCACGAGGCCGAGGAACTGCCCCACGGAACCGAGCCAGACGTTGAGGGCGAGGATGATCGCGGCGAACGTGGCCGAGGCGAACATCATCACCCCGAGCGTGCCGAGCGGATGGTCGAACGTGAAACCGAGCGTGAGCGCCAGGATGCCCATCAGTCCGAGCATCTGCACCGCGCCGAGCATCGCCGGCGTCAGCCAGCCCGCGAGGGTGATCCGGATCGGGGAGTGCAGCGCCGTGACGGCACGACGCGAGATCGGCTTCACGATGAGGAAGAGGGCGTAGATGCCGATCCAGGCGGAGAGGGCCGCGAAGAACGGGGCGAGGCCGGCGCCGTAGTCCTCGGCGGAGGCGACCTTGTCGCTGGACACCTTCACCGGGTCCGCGATCGTGTCGGCCTGCGACGAGCGCAGGTCAGGGGTGGAGGCGGGGATCGCCTGCACGCCGTCGGCGAGGCCGTCCCGCAGCTCGGCGGTCCCGGAGGACAGCGTCTGCAGGCCGTCGCGGAGCTGGGCCGCGCCTGTGTTCGCCGCGGCCGCCCCGGTCGCGAGGGTACCGGCACCCCCGGCGAGCTCGCTCGCCCCCGACGCCAGGGACGCGGAGCCGGCGGCGAGCTGGTCGACCTTGGCGACCGCATCCTGGACCTGCGCGTTGCCCTCCTGGATGCGGGTGCCCAGGGGATCGAGCCGGGCGAGCACCTGGTCGATCTCCTCCGGCGCGAGCCCCTGCTCCGTCAGGAGGGCGGAGATGTCCGACCGCACCTGGGGCAGCGCGTTCGTCGCCTCCTGCACCGCGGCTCCTGCGCGATCGGCGACATCGGCGAGCTGGCGATTGCCCGCGCTCACCTGCTGGGCGCCGTCGGCGAGCGTCCGGGCACCGGAGGCGAGCTGCGCGGAGCCGTCGGCGAGCTGCGCCGTTCCGTCGGCGAGTGTCGTGCTGCCGGAGGCGGCGCTGCGCGCGCCGTCGACGAGCTGCGTGGCGCCGTCCGTCGCGGAGATGAGGTTGTCCCGCACGTCGCTGAGGCCGGTCAGCAGCCGCTCCGCGGCCTCGCTGCCCACCATCTCGGCGACCGAGCTGCGGATCTTCTCGACGGCCTGCGATCCCATCGACGAGGCGAGGTAGTTGTTCGCATCGTTGGTCTCCAGCTCGATGCGCGCCTGATGGGGATCGTCGCCCGCTGCGGAGGTGAGGGCGGCGGAGAAGTCGGCGGGGATCGTCACGGTGAAGTCGACATCACCGTGCCGCAGGGCGTCGGCCGCCTCGTCCTCGGTCATCCGCTGCCAGTCGAAGGCGTTCCCCTCGATGAGGTTCTCCGCCACGTCCTCGCCGTAGTTGACGGTCTCGTCGCTCGCCGGCTCGGTGCCCGTCGTGGGGGCGGGAGCGCCCTCGTCGTCGACCACGAGGGCCACGGGGACCTCGGAGAACTTCGCGTACGGGTCCTGGTTCGCCCAGAGGTAGAGGCCGCCATAGAGGATCGGGACGCAGACCAGGGCCACGAGGGCGAGGATGCCCATCCGGCTCGCGGTCAGGCGGCGGAGTTCGGCGGCGATCATGGCGGGAACCTTCATCGCGCTTCTCCTTCCTCGTCGGATGCGGCTTCGACGGAGCCGGCCTCGTCCTCCTCCGGCTCGTCGGTGACGTCGGGACGTTCGAGGACGAGCGGCTCGATCGGTCCGGACGCGTTGATCGCGTCGAACTCGTGCATGCGCTCGAGCGCGACGGCGGCGGAGCCGCCGACGATCACGAGCATCGCGTAGCCGCGGTCCGCGAACTCGGCCGCGATGCGCCACCACCCGTCCGGGCTGCCGCCGTGTCGGTCCGGCGCGACGAGGACGATGCCGTCGACGCCCTCACGGAGCACTGCCAGCTCGCACAGGATCCGCACGCGGGCGGCCGGGTCGACGGAGCCGATGGGGACCGAAGCGAGCTCGTGGTACCCCACGCGGCCGAGCCAGCGTCGGGCGTGGAGCGGCGTCGCCCCGCGGCCGGCGAACATCAGCTCCTCGCCGACGACCCCCGCGAGAGTGATGTCGGGGTGTGGGTCGCTCACATCGGGGGCGTCCACGAGGGCGACCCGGCGACGCAGTTCCTTCGGGCTCGCCGCGGCGTCGATCGTCACGCGGCCGGTATCCGGACGCATCCGCCCGCTCGCGATGAGGCCGAGCACGGTCGGTCGCTGCTCGGTCTCCGCGAGTGCGTAGCGGACCGCGCCGGAGTGGAACTCGAGGCTCATCGGCGGGAGTGCCTGCCCGGAGCGCCCTTTGCTGACCTCGTGCAGCGTGATCCTCATGCGCGGACCTCCTGATCCTCGGCGGCGATGTCCGGGTGCGCGGCGAGCAGCTCATCGGCTTCGCGCCAGGACAGCCCGGCAATGCTGAGGACCGCGCGGACGGCGAGGGTCCCCGCTCCGCTGCTCTGCGCGTCGGTGCGGGAGACGACAGTGCGCGCCATCTCCTCGATGAGCCGCGCGACCGTGGCTGCGGGGAGATCGGTGCGGAAGCTGCCGTCTTCCTGGCCCCTCCGCACCAGTGCGCCGACGCTCCGCCGCAGCGGCGCGAGAGCGGCAGCGGTGTGCTCGACATGCGCTTCATCGAGGGCGAGCGCGGCGGCCACCTGGACATGCGCCGCCTCCTCCCAGAGCCGGGCGGCCAGCCTGGCGAGGGCCAAACGAGTGTCCGGAGCGTCCACGGAGGTGGCGATGGCATTGAAACGCTGGGCGCCGGTGGAGACGAGTTCCCGGATCAGGGCGTCCCGATCCTCGAAGTGCCCGTAGAGGGTGCGGCGGGAAAGACCGGCGGCACGGGCGATCGCGTCGAGCGAGGCGTGCGGGTCGGAGGCAAGGGCGCTGCGAGCCGCGGACAGGATGCCGGCGCGGTTCTCTGCGGCGTCGCGACGGAGGGCGCGAGTGGTCATCCCTCCATGGTAATAAGCTGCACAGTGCTGTGCAAGATAACCCAGCAATCTCGCAGCGTACCGACCGCGCGGCAGGGCGCAGAGACTTCTCCGGGGCGGGCTGTGTTATGTTACGCGTCGCGCTTCGGCGCATTCTCAGCGGAGAGACCGGTCCGGACCGGGACTCCGGCGGGATCGGTCCAGGGAACGGCGGGGGGACGCCATGATCGAGAAGAAGGACGATGTCCGCGCGGGGATGGGGGAGTCGGGGCACGAGGAGTCCCACGGCAGCGCGCAGGGGAGGCTGACGGAAGCGATCCTCTCGGGCGCGCTCGCTCCGGGGACACGGCTGGACGAGCGCCGGCTCGCTGACGTCCTC
Organism: Zhihengliuella sp. ISTPL4; assembly: GCF_002848265.1. GTDB lineage: Bacteria > Actinomycetota > Actinomycetes > Actinomycetales > Microbacteriaceae > Microbacterium. Next base: position 2,564,329 of record NZ_CP025422.1, on the reverse strand, counting down.
GACGTCGGCGCCGCTGAGATCCATCGTGCACTGGGCGCGCTCGCCGCTGCCGGCCTCATCGCGGTGCGCCGAGACGGCACCCACTGGGTCACCGCCCTCGACGGGGACCGGGTCCGCGATGCGGTGGCGATGTTCGGCGACGTCTGGATCGGCTCGGTTCGGCACACGATGGCGACGCTCCACGAGGACGATCTCGCCTATCTGAGCGAGCTTGTCGACGATGTGGCACGCGCCGTGCGGCTGCGGGCGCCCTCCGGATTCGGCACGGGGCTGCGCGCTCTCGCGGTCGCGTTCGCTCGGATCGAGGGGAACACCGAACGAGCCGAGCTGCTCGCGAGCCTGGGCACGCTGCTCGAGTGCTTCACCCGTCGCGCGGGGGCCGCGTTCGACTGGTCGAGCGTGCGTTTCGCGGTCGCCCGGATCGGCCGCGTGCTCCCGGCGCGCGACGCCGTGTCGATGCGCACCGCGCTCATCGATCTGTTCGACGAGGTGCTGCCGGAGATCGTCGACCGCGCCGTGGCACAGAGCCGACCGCTCGTGGCCGCGTGCTGAGGGTGCGGGCGCCCGAGGGCGCCGCTCTCAGTCGGTGCCGGAGTCGAACGCGGCGCGCTCGGAGGCGGTGTCGACGGCGTCGGCGAGGTTCTCGTCGGCTTCGGAGATGGAGCCGTGCACCGACTCGGTGATCTCGGCGGACTCGCCCGCGGTCACCCGGCCGACGAGTTCTCCGGTCGCGCCGCCGACGAGGCCGAGGCCTGCGTACTGCTCCAGGCGCGCGCGGGAGTCGGCGATGTCGAGGTTGCGCATCGTGAGCTGGCCGATCCGGTCCACCGGGCCGAACGCGGCGTCGCCGACGCGCTCCATCGACAGCTTCTCCGGCCCGTAAGACAGATTCGGGGAGACGGTGTCGAGGATCGTCCAGTCGTCACCGCGGCGCAGGCGGATCGTCACGGTGCCCGAGATCGTCGAGCCGACCCAGCGCTGAATCGACTCGCGCAGCATGAGGGACTGCGGCTCGAGCCAGCGACCCTCGTACATGAGGCGGCCCAGGCGCCGGCCCTGCTCGTGGTACGTGGCGAGGGTGTCTTCGTTGAGGATGCCGTTGACGAGGCGCTCGTACGCGATGAAGAGCAGCGCCATCGCGGGAGCCTCGTAGATGCCGCGCGACTTCGCCTCGATGATGCGGTTCTCGATCTGGTCGCTCATGCCGAGGCCGTGGCGTCCACCGATCGCGTTCGCCTCCTGCACCAGTGCCACCGGGTCGCTGAACTCGACGCCGTTGATCGCGACCGGACGGCCGCCCTCGAACGTCACCGAGACGTCCTCGGTCTCGATCGCGACGGAGGGGTCCCAGAACTTCACGCCCATGATCGGGTCGACGGTCTCCAGTGAGACGTCGAGGTGCTCGAGCGTCTTCGCCTCGTGGGTCGCACCCCAGATGTTGGCGTCGGTCGAGTAGGCCTTCTCCGCCGAATCGCGGTAGGGGAAGCCGTGGGCGACGAGCCACTCGCTCATCTCCTGGCGTCCGCCGAGCTCCGTGACGAAGTCGGCGTCGAGCCAGGGCTTGTAGATGCGCAGGCGAGGGTTGGCAAGCAGGCCGTAGCGGTAGAACCGCTCGATGTCGTTGCCCTTGTAGGTCGAGCCGTCGCCCCAGATATCGACGCCGTCCTCGCGCATCGCGCGCACGAGCAGGGTCCCGGTGACCGCGCGGCCGAGGGGCGTCGTGTTGAAGTACGTCTTGCCGCCGGAGCGGATGTGGAAGGCACCGCAGGAGAGGGCGACGAAGCCCTCCTCGACGAGCGCGGTCTTGCAGTCGATGAGACGCGAGGCCTCGGCGCCGTACTCCAGCGCGCGGCCGGGGATCGAGGCGATGTCGTCCTCGTCGTATTGTCCGAGGTCGCCCGTGTAGGTGAAGGGGACAGCGCCCTTGTCGCGCATCCAGGCGACGGCGACGGAGGTGTCGAGTCCTCCGGAGAAGGCGATGCCGACGCGCTCGCCGACGGGCAGGGACTGGAGGACCTTGGACATGGCTCCCAGTCTATCGGCGCGCGACCCACCCCCTTTCGTGTGTTCCGGCCCCTTTCGCACGCACGCAGAGGGGTGGCTCGCGCGAAAAGGGGTGGGTCAACGGGAAGATGGGCGCATGGGTGGAGCGATTCTGTGGGGAGCCGTCGCGGCGGCTCCGCTGTTCGTCGGTGCGGTGCTCGCGATGCTGCGCACCTGGCCGCCGCGCTGGCTGGGCATCGTGCTGGGCTTCGGGGCCGGAGCCCTGATGGCCTCCATCGCGTTCGAGCTCTGGGAGGAGGGGCTCGATCGTGGCGGGCCGATCCCCCTCGTCACCGGCGTCGCGCTGGGAGCGCTCAGCTACTACATCGCCGCGCGCATCCTCGACGCCAGGGCCGCCAGGAAGAAGGGCGAGGCCGGGGGAGGCCAGCTCGCGGTGGGAGCCCTCCTGGACGGGATACCGGAGCAGCTCGTCCTCGGCATCGGCCTCGCCTCCGGAGAGCCGGTGAGCATCGCGCTCGTCGTCGCCATCCTCGTCTCGAACCTTCCGGAGTCCATCGGCTCCGCCGCCGACCTGCTCGACGGGGGCATGCGGCGGTCCAGGGTGCTGCTGCTGTGGGCCGGTGTCGCCGTGCTGTGCGCCGCGGCCACCGTCGCCGGCTTCGGGCTGGCCAGTGTGACGGGCGCGGTCTTCCGTTCCGGGGCGAGCGGTTTCGCGGCCGGCGCCCTGCTCGTCATGCTCGTCGATTCCATGGTGCCGGAGGCACAGTCGAAGGCGAAGGAGTCCACGGGGCTGGCGACCGTCCTCGGATTCGCGCTGGCCGCAGGACTCGCCTTCGCGTCCTGACCCGAGCCGTCGTGCGCGCGTCAGGCGCCGCCGCGGCGCACGCTGCGCCCGGTGAGGCTCTCGATGCGGAACGACAGCGGAAGGTCGCGGTCGTCTCCGGCCCAGGGGTTCACGCGCGCCGCAGCGCCGGCCGCCCGGTCCTCCGGAACACGCGACAGAGTGCCGTGCATCAGCACGCTCCACCCCATTCCACCGAGCGGATCGTGGTAATCCACCTCGAACGACACCTCCGCCGATTCGTTCGACAGCGCCGCCAGGTGACCGTCCGGAGATGTCCGCAGGAGCAGCTCGTGACCCGAGACGGCGAAGTTCACCGGATGGATCTTGACCCTGCCGTCGTCCAGGTATCCGATGCGGCCCACCGTGGTGGTCGCCAGCAACTCGTAGGACTGCTGCTCATCGAGTTCGTGGATCATGCGGACACTCCCTCCCCCTGTGCCGCCAGTGTAGTCACGACGGAGGGGATCATCGAGGGGTCGGCTCCGGACTCACCCGGTGAGGAGTCAGGCCGGCCACGCCCGGAGCTCGGCGGTCAGCTGTGCGAGGTACTCGGGGGGCCCGGCCTCCGCGAACCACAGCCACAACTCGGCGGCGTGCACCGGGTACCAGGCGCGGACACGGGCGGGATCCGCGCCGTAGCCGTCGATGAGCGCCCGCTCCGACCGCGGATCCTTCCGGCTGGCTCCCCACGCGGCACGTGCCAGCTCACGCAGCGGATCACCGCGGTGCGCGGCCTCCCAGTCCACGACCCCGGTGATGCGGCCGTGCTGCGCGAGAAGGTTGCCGTCGGTCCAGTCGCCGTGGCAGAAGACGACGCCGGCGGCGGGCGGGACGACCAGCGGGAGCGGGGGAGCGCCGGCGGCGCGGTATCGCTCGATGATCGCCGCGTCGTCGGGGGCCGGGAGCAGGCCCTCGGGCGCGTCGAGCTCGTGCAGAGTGCGGAGCAGCGGCGCGGAGGCGCGGAGATCCGCGATCCGGCTGTCGGCGTCGGCGTCGTCGAGACGGGCACCGGGGAGGGCGGTCATGAGGATCACGCCCGGCCGCTCCTCGACGACCTGGGGTACCGGTAGCCCCGAGTCGGCGAGGGCCCGGAGTGCCCGCAGCTCGTTGCCGTGCCGCACCGGATCGGACAGTCGCTTCTCGACCAGCCGTCGCCCGTCTCGCTCGACGAGCCGCACCGTCCCGACCGCGCCCTGCCTCATCCCGCCATCCTCGCACCGGGCCGAGTTGGTCACTCGAAGCCCGGGTACTCCTGGAGCCGGTCCTCGAACTCCGCGCGGTCGGCATCGCTCAGCACCTTGCTGGCGATGACGACGAGCTGCAGGCCCTCGATCGGCTCGCCCGTCCGTGCGCTCTGTGACTCCCTGGAGCTGCGGAAGCCGCCGTCGGCATCGTTCGACAGGTCGTAGATGTTCGCGTAGAAGCGCAACGGGTCGGGGTAGTTCTCCGTGTAGTACTCCCACGTCGTCTGCGTGCGCGGGTCGTCGCTGCCGTACAGCTTCGCGATCATGGACGGATCGATGCCCGAGTTCGTCGGGTCGTTGAAGGAGTACAGGTTCCACAGGCCGTGTTCGACCACGACGTCATCGATCGCCGCCATCACCTCGAGCTTGTGCGCATAGTCCTGCACGGGCTGCTCCGTGGCCCAGGCTGTCGACGTGTACTCCGACAGCAGGGACTCCCCGCCGTAGCCGTTGCGTTCCGGCCGCACGTCCTCGTCGCCCACCGGGACCCAGGTGAACCCGAAGTCCGTGGTGAGACGCTCGCGGATGTCGGCGAACAGCGCATCGGCGTCGGCGCGCACCTCCTCCATCGACTGCTGGGTGAGCGCTTCCTGCGGGTCGGTCCCCTTGATCCCGGGGTACGCTTCCGCGTGCCGCTGCTCCGCCGTCTTCTCACCCTCGTAGTTGCCAGATGCGGAGGTGCGCAGCGCACTGAGCGCTCCGACGGTCGCGACGTTGAACAGGACGGTGAGCACGAGCGCGATGATGCCGAGGCGCCGTCCACCGGGAGTGAAGAGCGCGGCGACGATCACTCCGAGCACGACGAGCTGCAGTGTGATCATCGTCACTCCGTACAGCAGATCCGTGCCGCCGACCGCGAGCGTGCCGAAGAGGATCAGGACGAAGAGGATGGCGACGACCAGCGCGATCCAGGCGAGCGCGTTGGCTGACGTCTTCTTCTCCTCGACGGGCAGGCCCGGCGTGGTGGGTGGGGTGAGGTCGACCTGCTGCTGCCGTCGGGCGCCGCGATAGCCGCCGGGCGGGGGGACGGGCGGTGCACCCTCGGTGCCGCCGACATAGCGGGCGCGCTGCCGATCGTGGTCGCTCACCATGGCTTGTCCGTTCCGGTGCCGCCGGGGTCGTCGCCTTGGCGCTGATCGCGTTCCTGCGTCCCCTGCTCGAGCTTGTCCTGGAGCTCCTGCAGCTCGTCCTGCGAGGGCTGCGGCTCTTCCTGCTCCTCCTGCGGCTCCTGGGGCTGTTCCTGCTGCTGCTGTTCCTGCTCCTGCTGCTTCTGCTTCAGGCGATCCTCGGTGTCGTCGAGGGTGTCCGACATGTCGCGCTCAGGGTCGGGTGACTGCTGCTGCGCCTCGTCGCTGTCGCACTCCTCCGGCGTCTCGACGGTGACGGTCAGTGCCTCGCCGTAGAGGGCGGTTGCCGCGGCGCTGTCGCCCTCCGCCCTGGCGGCGTCTCCCATCCGCTCGATCACGAGGGCGAGGTTGATCCGCACCGCGCACACCTCGAGGCCGGTGGCGAGGTCGAGTGCGCGCTCCAGCTCCGTACGGGAGGCGGGGAGCTCCTCGGCACCGGCCAGCGCGGTGCCGATGTTGTAGGGCGCCTTGTACGGCTCGAACCAGTTCACGATGTCCTGTCCGCGCGCCGAGGCCTCGGAGCCTGCGAAGTCATCGGTGACGTAGGCCGTGATGGCCTGGTGGGCGAACGCGTACATGCTCAGCAGCTTGCCCACAAGGAGCAGCGCGGCCAGGGTGAGCGGGAGGGTCCCGATGGCGACCCAGCGGCGGACGAGGCGTCGACGACGGTTCGAGCGGAGGAGGGCTGCGGCGGGGTCATCCTGCGCAGGCGTCACGACGCTCCTCCTCCCTGTCGTCGGCGTCTGAACATCCTATCCGCGCGGAACGACGGCTCTGCGATCTCCCGAGGCCGGTGTCAGTGTTCGCCGGAGACGGCGGATCGTCGGGGATGCGGAGCGCGCAGGCCGCGGAGCCGGGCGGCCAGCATCGTCGCACGGGTGAGTTCCACCCCGAGCGCGGCAAGGATGACCAGCGCAGCGAGCCAGTACAGCTCGACGACGTCGCCCACGCTCCCGGCGTCCGCGTAGGCGACGGTGCTCGATGGGGCACGGGGCAGCGTCGGCGAGACGCCGGCCTCCCGGTGCTCGTATCCGACCCCGAGTTGCCCGGCGATCTTCTCCAGGTTCGCTTCGTCGATCACCGACAGGGCGTCGGTGCCCTGGTACTGGATGTACTCGGAACCCCCGCTGTCGAGGCCGCCGGTCGTCACGCGCATCGGACCGCCCTGCGTGGTTCCGTAACCGAAGACGGCTCCGGCGTCGGTGTGCCGCTCGCTGTCCGCGAAAGACTCCGGATCCATGCCCGACGTCTGCTCTCCGTCCCCGAAGTAGAACACCATGCGCGAGCGATCCGGGGACGATTCCGCGGCGGAGACGAGGGTCTCGTTCAGCAGTCGCGCCGCCACACCGATCGAACTGCCGCGCGACTGAGTCGTCACCTCCGGGCGCAGCACATCGAGCGATCCGAGAAGGGCGGTCGTGTCGGTGGTCAGCGGGATCCGCAGTTCCGCCGCCGCATCCGAGGTGATCAGTGCGAACCGGGCGCCGGGATACTCCTCCACCAGCGTGCGCACATCAGCACGGACGCCGTCGAGCCGCGGATCGCCGTCAGCCCAGTCCTCCGCCACGATGCTCGCGGTGGTGTCCACGACCAGCACGATGTCCGTGTCGGTCGCCAGCGTCTGCGTCGAGCCGCCGGGAAGTCCGGGGCGCAGCAGCATCACGGCGCAGGCGAGGACCATCACGAGCCGCAGCGCCCAGAGGGAGCGGTGCTTGACGATGGCGCGGCGATCGGCGACGACCTCGCCGCCGGCGCGCGGTGCGCGCACGAGCATCCAGATGGCGGCCGCGGCGACGCCCGCGCACAGCAGCACGATGAGGAGGACGGGGAGGACGGGTTGGAAGATCACAGGCGCACTCTCCACACGAGGACGACGAATCCCAGAGCGAGGACGGTGAGCACCGCGATCCACAGGTTCGGGCTGTCTGTCCAGACCACTTGGGCTTCACCGCGCAGCGCCGTGGCCTCCTGCTTCCGCACCGCGTCGATGATGTCTCCGACCGTGGTCGTCTCCCGCAGTCCGTACGCGGCGCCCCCGGTGGCCTCCGCCGCAGCCGCGAGCTCGGCGCTGACGTCGGCATCCTTGCCCTCGACGGGGTTGATCGCGAACACTCGGACGTCCTTCGAGGCGGCATACGCCGCAGCCTCGTCGAGTGACACGATCGAGGCGCCGTTGATCTCGTTGTCGGTCGCGAAGATCACTGAGCGCGATCGGTCATCGTCCGGGTGGTCGAAGCCCATGGCGCACGCGGCGAGACCGTCCCCGATGAGGGAGGCGCCGTCGCCGTTGAGCGTGCCGAGCCAGTGCTCCGGGATCTCGTCGGCGAGGTCGAAGCTCGCTTTGATACTCGTCAGGTGGTCACGGACGAAGTCGTAGTCGTCGGTGAGGGGGAAGATCTGCACGGGGGAGCTGTTGAAGATCGTCAGGCCGATGCGCTCACCCTCGAAGCCGTCGAGCAGCTCGTCGAAGACGGAAAGCACCTCGACGTCGACCTCCGACATCGAACCGGACACGTCCAGACACAGCATGATGTCGCGACTGGTGTCGACCGGCTGGATGGTCCGGACCGCCATCGGGCGGGCGGCCACGACGCCGGCCGCGATCGCCGCCACCACCCCCACGGCGACGATGCCGGTCAGGGCCACCGCGCGACGGGACAAGGCCTGCCGAAAGGACGAGAGCGACCGCAGCCGCTCGGCCCTGGCGACGCGGGCGGTGTCTGCAGCGCGTCCGCCGCCTCGACGGCGCAGCCCCACCCCGAGTCCGATCCCGACCGCCGCGACGATGACGGCGGCGGCGAGGACCACCATCCAGACGTTCGCTAGTGCCACGCGCGCACCACCGTCCTGGCGGCTTCGGCGCCGGCGACCGGGTCGATCGCCGGCCCCTCCCGGAAGATGCTCGGATAGTAGTGGCGTCCCATCGCATCGATGAGGGCCGGGTGCACACCGCGGGAGACGAGGTCGTCGAGGGCGAGGACGGGCGCCTCCAGGCCGCTGTACTCGTTGACGAACGTGCGTACGACGCGGCTGAGCTCCAGGTTCGCCTGTCGCGGGGACAGGCGGCGGTCGCGGTAGTCCTGCTCGACGTGGTCGATGCGGGCGAGGTATTCGGAACGCAGGGCAGACAGCACGTCGAGGGTGGACGGCCGGCCAGCATCCGAGGCCGCTCCGGAGGCGGCGGTGCGGGGGCGGGTGAGCCGGAACAGCAGCCACGTGCCGACGATCAGCAAGGCCAGGATGCCGAGCGCGAGCAGCATCCATCCCCATCCGTACTGCGTCGGCGGGTAGAGCTCGTCAGAACCGGGCATCGGACCTCCGGTTCAGCAGGTGTAGCAGTTGCGGCACGGCGTCGTCCTGACCGTCGAGCGCCGCGTGGCTGATCTCCATCCGCGTGAGCAGGTCGGCCAGCCGGGCCGCGTCGGCCGCCCGTTGCGCGTGGAGCTCCTGCACGATGGCGCGGTCGCCCTGGATGAAATCGGGAACCTGCCAGAGGCTGTCGACGTCGGCGCGCAGCCGCGCGGACCGGTGGTCGAGCACCGGTTCGGCGTCGCGAAGGGTGAGCCAGAGCACGTCGTGCTGCACGCGCAGGCGGCGCAGCAGGCGCTCGGTCTCGGTGGTGACCGGGGCCTCGTCGGTGAGCACGACGACGATCATCCGCCGCGCGATCGTCCGCGTGACGAAGGACAACAGGGCGTCGCGGTCGCTGGGGGCCGCTGCGTCGTCGACCGCGCGGTCGATCGTCCGCAGGGCGTGCTCGAGGGCCCCTTCGCTGCGCCCCTGTGCGAGGCGACGGACGCGGGAGGAATCGCCGTAGACGACGGTGAAGTCGTCGCCGTGCCGGAGCGTCAGCACGCCGAGCGCTCCGGTCGCCAGGATCGCCAGGTCCTTCTTCGAGCGCTCGTCCGCGGCGAGAGCGGTCATCGAGCGTCCCGTGTCGACGACGAACATCACCGTGTGCATGCGCGTGGCCCGTGACCGCTTGACCAACGGCGTGCCGAGGCGGGCGGTCGCGCGCCAGTCGATGTCGCGCACCTGGTCGCCGTACTCGTACTTGCGCAGGTCCTCGAAGTCGAGGCTCCGCCCGTGCAGCAACGACGCGTAGGCGCCGTCGAGCGCGTGCAGCGACTTGCGGTTCGAGTGGATGAAGAGCTTGCTCTTCACCTGCGTGATGAGGCTGGGCATCGGGCGCGGATCCCTGAACGTGTCGGCGGGTCAGGGGGTGGGCACGGCGGCGAAGATCTGGTCGATGATCTCCTCGCTGCGGATGCCCTCGGCGTCGGCCTCGAACGTCAGCAGCACGCGGTGGCGCAGGACGAGGTGGCGCAGGGCACGGATGTCCTCGGGGAGGACGTGGGTCCGGCCGCTGAGGAGGGCGAGGGCGCGGGAGGCCTGCAGGAACGCGATGCTGGCCCGAGGGCTCGCGCCGTACTTGATGAACCGGGCGCGCTCCTCCCCGATGTACGGCGCGGGGTTCCGGGTCACGTACGCGATCGACACGATGTAGTTGCGGATCGCGGGGTCGACGTAGATGCGGCTCGCGACGTCCTGCAGCAGGTGCACGTCGTCGAGCGTGACGGCGCTGTGCACGTGACGGTCGGGGTCGAGCACGCCCGAGTCGATGCGGCTGAGGATCTCGAACTCCTCCGCGGGGCTCGGGTACTCCACGATCTCCTTGAGGAGGAACCGGTCCATCTGCGCCTCGGGCAGCTCGTAGGTGCCCTCCTGCTCGATAGGGTTCTGCGTGGCAATCACGAGGAACGGCCTCGGCAGCGGGTGGATCTCGCCGCCGATGGTGGTCTGGTGCTCCTGCATCGCCTCGAGCATGGCGCTCTGGGTCTTGGCGCTGGAGCGGTTGATCTCGTCGAGCAGCACGAAGTTCGCGTGCACGGGACCGAGGACCGTCCGGAAGCTGCCCGTCGCGGCGTCGTAGATCTGGTTTCCCGTGATGTCGCTCGGCAGGAGGTCGGGCGTGCACTGGATGCGCTTGAACTTCGCCTTCACAGTGTCCGCGAGCGTGCTGGCCGCGGTGGTCTTGGCGAGGCCGGGCACGCTCTCCAGGAGGATGTGACCGCCGGCGATGAGCGCCACGAGCAGGCTGGTGCGCAGGCGCTCCTGGCCCACCATCTTCGCGGAGTACGCGTCGGAGATCGTCTGCAGCACCGCACCGGCGCGCGCCACCTCGGCGTCGCTCGGAGCCGCGGAAGCAGCGGCGGGTGCCGGGGCAGCGGTCGGCGCGGCGGACGCGGGGGGCGGCGGGGGCGCGGAGATCGTCGGCGGGGTCTGCGCGTCGGCGTCGGTCATCGGTCTTCGTCTCCCTCGGTCACACGCGGGCCCGCACGGCGCGCCCCTCCGCCGACCAGCGTAATCGCATCCGCGCGGACCGACCTCGACCCGCGCGGGTGGCGCGCTCAGCGCGAGCGCCGCCCGCGCATGCGCGTAATGAGCACGCCGAGCAGGCACAGCGCGCCGCCCACGAACATGAGCGGCGTGGGCACCTCCCCGAGGATCAGCCAGGACAGCAGGATCGCGAGGGCCGGGACCACGTACGTCGTCGCTGAGGTCTTCCCCGCGGTGCTGCGCTGCAGCACGTACGCCCAGGTGGTGAAGGCGATCGCGGTGGGGAAGATACCGAGGTAGACCACCCATAGCGTCGCGTCGAGGGGCGCCGTCTGCACGTCGGCGATCAGGGCGCCGAGCCAGGGAAGCAGGGCGATCGTGCCCGCGGCCGCCCCGAGCCAGGTCAGCGTGGTGGCGTCGACCCCCGAGGTGAGCAGGTGTTTCTGCAGCAGGGTGCACCCCGCGTACATGACCGCGGCGAGAAGAGCCAGCAAAAGGCCCGTGATGTCAGGGCCGGTGCTGCTGGTGGAGTTCATGCCGATGAGGACAACCCCGAGGAAGGCGATGGGAGCGCCGATCACGAGGGGTCGGGGGAATCCCTCGCGGAGGAAGAGACCGCTGAAGACGACGACCATGAGCGGCGCCAGGTTCACGACCATCGCGGCGGTCCCGGCGTCGAGGGTGCGTTCGGCGCTGTTGAGGGCCAGGTTGTAGATGCAGAACCACCCGACGCCCCACACGGCGATCAGCAGCCAGTGGCGGCGCTCCGGGAGCCGGATGCCGTGCCGCAGCGCGATGATCGTCAGCACGAGGGTGCCCACGGCCATGCGCAGCAGCGCCAAGGCCCCGGGGTCGTAGTGCGGCCCCGCGCCACGGATCCCGATGAAAGCCGACGCCCAGAGTACGACGGTCACGCCGGCCGCGAGCAGCACGAGGGCGCCGCGCGATCGCGCCGGCGAGCCCTGTGGGTCGAGCCGCTCTGACGCCCTGATGTCCTCTCGCACCGTCCGATCCTGGCACCGGCCGCCGACATCGGCGATGCGCGGAAGCGACAGCCGTCGTCGCATTCCCGCCAGCGTCGCCGCGGGGCACTGCTAACGTCGAAGAGCAGCCACTGTCCGGGCAGGTCGAGCGTTCCGCTCCCACCGGGGAAGAACTGTCCTCCTCTCCCGGATACGGCTGCGCCCGATACATGACGGAAGAGTTTGAGGACGATACGTGACGAACAGTGAACGAGTAGCGATCATCGGCGCCGGCCCCTCGGGGATGGCGCAGCTGCGGGCCTTCGAATCCGCAGCCCGTGCGGGGGCGGAGATCCCCGAACTGGTCTGCTTCGAGAAGCAGGCCGACTGGGGCGGCCAGTGGAACTACACCTGGCGCACCGGGCTGGACGAGTACGGCGAGCCCGTGCACTCCAGCATGTACCGCAACCTGTGGTCGAACGGCCCGAAGGAGGCCCTGGAGTTCGCCGACTACACCTTCGACGAGCACTTCAGACGGCCGATCTCGTCGTACCCGCCGCGTCCGGTGCTGTGGGACTACATCGCCGGGCGCCTCGCGAAGACGCAGGTGCGCGACCTCATCCGCTTCGAGACCGTGGTGCGCTGGGTGGAGTTCGACGAGGATCGTGAGGTGTTCCGTCTCACCAGCGAGCACCTGCCGACCGGGCGCACGACCACGGAGGAGTTCGACCGGGTCGTCGTGGCCAGCGGGCACTTCTCCTTCCCGAACGTGCCGCACCTCGACGGCATCGAGACCTTCCCGGGCTCCGTCGCCCACGCGCACGACTTCCGGGGCGCGGAGGCCCTCGCCGGGCGCGACGTGCTCGTGATCGGGTCGAGCTACTCGGCGGAGGACATCGGCAGCCAGGCCTTCAAGATGGGCGCCCGCTCGGTCACCGCGAGCTACCGGACCGCGCCGATGGGCTACGACTGGCCGGAGGGCTTCGAGGAGCGTCCGTGCGTCGAGCGCTTCGAGGGCCGTACCGTGCACTTCGCCGACGGCACCTCGAAGGAGGTCGACGCGGTCATCCTCTGCACCGGCTACCTGCACAAGTACCCGTTCCTGCCCGCGGAGCTCGCCCTGTCCTCGCCGAACAACGTCTACCCCGACGGCCTCTACCGGGGCGTGCTCTGGCAGGGCAACCCGCGCCTGGCCTACCTCGGCGCGCAGGACCAGTGGTTCACGTTCAACATGTTCGACGCGCAGGCGTGGTTCGTACGCGACGTCATCCTCGGCCGGATCGCCCTCCCCGACGAGGCCGAGCGCGAGGCATCCATCGCCGCGTGGCGGAAGCGGTTCGCAGAGATCGACTCGGCCGCGACGGAGATCCGCTTCCAGGCCGACTACATCCGCGACCTGCTGGAGTGCACCGACTACCCGCCGTTCGACATCGATCGCGTCGTGGAGATCTTCCTCGCCTGGAAGCACGACAAGAAGGCCGACATCATGGGCTACCGCGACCGCGTCTACCCCTCGGTCATGACCGGGACGCTCGCCGCCGCCCACCACACCCCGTGGCTCGACGAGCTCGACGACTCCCTCGAGCGCTATCTCGAGGCCGACGCGCTCCTCGTCTGATCGCCGACCCACCCCTTTTCGGCCGCCCCGCCCCCTTTCGTGCGTTCGGAAGGGGGTGGGGCGCACGGGAAGGGATGGGTCACGGCTTTGCTCGACGGCGCCCGATTCCCACGACGAGCGTGGCGGTGGCGAGGATGATCGCGGCGATGAGCAGCACCCAGAGCGCGACACCGCCGTAGCCGCCGTTCAGCGCGGGGTCGAGGAACGGATACGGGTACCACCAGAGGTTCCCAGTTGCGGGAGCGATGACGAGGTTCGCGCGGAGGAGTGTGTAGACGACCCAGACGATCGGGAATATCGCGGCGATCCCCACGGTCCCCCAGCCGAGCGCACGACGACGCGGCGCGAACAGCACGTCGGCGAGCAGGACGAGCGGGATCACGACGTGCAGTACCTCGTTCGACCAGGCGACCGTGGCCCCCTGCGGCAGCGCGATCCCGCGGAGCAGCGTGTTGTAGACGACGCCCGTGACGATCATGTAGGTGCTCGCGCACACGAGCAGTGTCGCCAGCCACCGCGGCTCCGCGCGGGCACCGCGGTGGGTCAGCCCCCAGATCCCGCCGACGGCGAGCACCACCGCGGCCAGCACGTTGGAGAGGATCGTGAAGAAGCTGAAGAAGTTCGCGACCACGGTGGGCAGATGCGCGCCCCACGCGGTGTCAGCGGCGAGGGCGATCTCCAGGGTGCGCACGAGCTGCGCGACGATCGCCGCCACCGCGAGCGCTGCCGCCGCGAGTCGGACGTAGGGCCACCACCGCCTCATCGCCACCTCCGTCGCCACTGTAGCGGGCACCGCTGCGCCGGCCCCTGGTGCGGTGCGGGATCGAAACTGCGCCCATCGCCTCCGGTGCGGGATCGAAACCGTGCCTCCCGAGACCCACGCAGGCGCGTATTCCGTCCCGTATCGCGCTTCCGAGGGCTGTCCGAGGCCTGCCGATAGGATGGGAGCGCCCGATCGGGCCAGCTCATCCGCCGGTGGAATCCCGGCGAGAGGCATCATCCAGGGGGTTACCCATGCCAGGAATCGTGATCGTCGGCGTGCAGTGGGGCGACGAAGGAAAGGGCAAGGCCACCGATCTGCTCGGTGAGCGCACCGACTGGGTGGTGAAGTTCAACGGCGGCAACAACGCCGGGCACACCGTCGTCGTCGGCGACGAGAAGTACGCTCTGCACCTGCTGCCCTCCGGCATCCTGTCGCCCGGCGTGAACCCGGTCATCGGCAACGGCGTGGTCATCGACCTCGAGGTCCTCTTCTCCGAGCTGGAGGCGCTGTCCGCCCGCGGCATCGACGTCTCGCGGCTCAAGGTCAGCGCCAACGCGCACATCATCACCCAGTACCACCGCACGCTCGACAAGGTCACCGAGCGCTTCCTCGGCAAGCGCAACATCGGCACCACGGGTCGCGGCATCGGCCCCGCGTACGCCGACAAGATCAACCGCGTCGGCATCCGCGTGCAGGACCTCTTCGACGAGAACATCCTGCGCCAGAAGGTCGAAGGCGCCCTCGACCAGAAGAACCACCTCCTGGTGAAGGTCTTCAACCGTCGTGCCGTCACCTGCGATGAGATCGTCGACGACCTGCTCTCCTACGCCGAGCGTCTGCGTCCGATGGTCGCCGACACCGGCTACCTCATCGACCAGGCTCTGGGCCGCGGCGAGGTCGTCGTGTTCGAGGGCGGCCAGGCCACGATGCTCGACATCGATCACGGCACCTACCCGTTCGTCACGTCGTCCTCGGCTACGGCCGGAGGCGCGTCGACGGGCTCCGGGGTCGGCCCCGGCGCGCTCGACCGCATCGTCGGCATCGTCAAGGCGTACACGACCCGCGTCGGCTCCGGCCCGTTCCCGACCGAGCTGTTCGACGAGCAGGGCGAGTGGCTGCGCAAGCAGGGCTTCGAGTTCGGCACCACGACCGGGCGTCCGCGCCGCGTGGGCTGGTACGACGCGCCCATCACCCGCTACGCCACGCGCATCAACGGCATCACCGACCTCGTGCTCACCAAGCTCGACATCCTCACCGGACTGGAGAGGATCCCGGTGTGCGTGGCCTACGACGTCGACGGCGAGCGGTTCGACGAGGTCCCGGTGAACCAGACCGACTTCCATCACGCGAAGCCGATCCTGGAGTACTTCCCGGGCTGGAGCGAGGACATCTCGACCGCGCGCACGTTCGAAGACCTTCCGCAGACGGCGCAGGACTACGTGCTCGCGCTGGAGGAGATGAGCAACACGCGCATCTCGGTGATCGGCGTCGGTCCCGAGCGCGATCAGGTGATCGTGCGCCACGATCTGCTCGACTGACCGGCATGACCCGGTTCTGGCTCGGGGGCTACGGCCCGGCGATGGAGGGCTCCGCCGAGGGGATCGGCGTGCTGGCGGGCGACGAGGGCCGTGAGGCCACGACGCTCGCCTACCGCGGACCCGTGACGCAGACACCGTCACCGTCGTGGCTCGCGGCGCATCCGTCCCTCGACGTCGTGTATGCGGCGCTGGAGGGCGACGCCGCGGTGCAGGCATACGCGCGCACGGGGGAGCTGGCGTTGACGCCGCTCGGCGATCCGGTGGCGACGGGGGATGGCGTCTGTCATCTCGCGGTGTCGCCGAACGGCCAGACGCTCGTCGCCAGTTGCTACGGCGACGGACGGGTCGTCCGCTTCGGGCTCGCGGCGGACGGCCGGCTCGTTCCGGCGAAGGAAGACGCGGCGGCAGCCCTGCGCGCCGCCCTCTTCGGTGAGGGCGATCCGGATGCGGCACCGGCGACGCCCGCCGGAGAGGGCATCGCCGCGGTCGACCCGTATGGCGCCGCGGACCGCGCGTCGCACGCCCACGCCGCCGCCTTCCTGCCGGACGGTCGCGTGGTCACCACCGATCTCGGCTTCGATCTCCTGCGGTTCTGGCGTCTGCAGGGCACCGGCCTCGTCCTCGACCAGGAGGTCGTGCTTCCGCGCGGCACCGGTCCGCGGCACATGGTCGTGCATCCGAGCGGCCACCTGCACGTCGTGACGGAGTACTCGTGCGAGGTCTTCACGCTCGCAGCGGCCGCCGACGGCACCTGGGGCGTCGTCTCCTCGGCACCGGCGAGCCCGATCGCGCAGATCGGAGTGGACTTCCCCGCCGAGCTCGCGCGCACCAAGGACGGCCAGTTCCTCTACACCGCCCTCCGCGGCAGCAACACGATCGCGGCGCTGCGGGTGCGCGGCAGCGGCGAGGCGCTGGAGCCCGTCGCGCTCGCCGACTCGGGAGTCGACTGGCCGCGCCACCACCTCGTCTACGAGGGCAAGCTCCTCGTCGCCGGTCAGCGCTCCGACACCGTCACTCTGCTGGACCTCGACGACCGCACGGGTGCGCCGCTCGGAGTGCGGCACGAGACGCAGGCTCCCGCACCGACGAGCATCCTCCCGCTCCGCTGAGTCCCTGCCGGACCCGCAACCATCCGGGACTTGACCTCAACCTTTCTTGAGGTTCTAGCGTCGTCCTCATGACGACCGAGACCGGGCGCGCTGCGCCGTCCACGCCCGCCCCGCCCCGCATCCTCGGCGGCGAGTACGTCTGGATCACGATCGGCGCGTGCGCCCTCGTTTTCCTCGGTGCCTTCGAATCGCTCGCGGTCACGACGGTGATGCCGGCGGTGAGCGCCGACCTCGACGGCGAGCGGCTTTACGCGCTGGCCTTCGCCGGACCCCTCGCGACGAGCGTGATCGGCATGGTGATCGCCGGCAACTGGTCCGACCGGCGGGGTCCGGTGGTGCCGCTGTATGTCTCCGTCGCCCTGTTCACCGCGGGGCTGCTCGTCGCGGGGCTCGCACCGACCATGGAAGTGCTCGTCGCCGGGCGCTTCGCGCAGGGCCTCGGCAACGGCGGACTGATGGTGGCTCTCTATGTCGTGGTCGCCCGGGTGTACCCGACGTCCCTGCATCCGGCGATCTTCGCCGGATTCGCCGCCGCGTGGGTCATCCCCTCCCTCATCGGTCCGACGATCGCGGGAGCGGTGACGGAGGTGTGGAGCTGGCACTGGGTCTTCCTCGGGGTCGTGGTCCTCGTCGTGCTCGCGCTGCTGATGGTGGTCCCGGCCCTCCGCGGTCTGACCCGCAGCGGAGACGCCACCACGCCGTGGGCTCTTGGGCGGCTGGGGTGGTCGGTGCTCGCCGCCGTCGCCGTGCTCGCCCTCGACCTGGTGGGCGAGGTTCCGGTCGCCGGTCCGTTCCTGTCGATGGCCGCGGTGGTGGTCGCGATCGCGGCGGTGCGTCCGCTCCTTCCTCGGGGCGCGCTCGTCGCCCGCCGGGGCCTGCCGTCGGTGATCCTGGTCCGTGGTCTCGGCGCGGCGGCGTTCTTCGGAGCCCAGATCTACCTCCCGTACCTGCTCACCGATCGATATCTGCTGTCGCCGACCCTCGCCGGGCTCGCGCTGACGGGGGGTGCACTCGCCTGGTCGGCGGCGGCAACCGTCCAGGGGCGGATGGGCGAGCGCCTGTCGAGCGTGGCCGCCGTGCGCGTGGGAACGGTCTTCGTGGTCATCGGGATCACGCTCGTCCTGGTGATCACGGTGACGCAGGCCGCCCCGCTGCTCGCCGCGCTCGCCTGGGTCGTCGCGGGTGCGGGCATGGGGCTGATGAGTCCGCGCAGCAGCGCACTCGTCCTGGCGATGTCGTCCCCCGCGGAGCAGGGGTTCAACAGCGGGGCCATGACCGTGGCCGACTCCTTCGGAAGCGCGCTCGCTCTCGCCGTCACGGGCTCGCTCTTCGTCGCTCTGGGGGCCGCCGCGGTGATCGATCCGTTCGTCGGGGTGTTCGCGCTCGCCGCGGTGGTCGGGGCGGGAGCCGCGGTCCTCGCACCGCGGACGAGGGACGTCGAACCGGCCGCCGCAGGGTGATTTGCATGGGCTGTGGGAGCGCCCCTACCCTGGTGAACGGTGTTCAGGTGAACACCGTTCAGGAAGGATGGCCCGATGACCCCCACGACCCGCGACACCTCGGCGACCCTCGGCCGGGTGGCCGTCTTCGCCGCGCTCATCATCGTGCTCGGCACGGTCGTCGTCCCGCTGCCCGGCGGAGTCCCCATCACCGGACAGACGCTCGCCGTCATGCTGGCGGGTCTCGTCCTCGGCCCGCGGGTCGCGCCGTGGTCGGTGGCGCTCGTCCTCCTGCTCGCGGCGGTCGGACTCCCGGTACTCGCGGGCGGACGCGGAGGTCTCGGGGTCTTCGTGGGCCCCACAGCGGGGTATCTGCTCGGGTGGGTCGCCGGCGTCGTCGTCATCGGGCTCCTGATGCGCACCGGCCGTCCGACCTGGTGGCGTACCGCGCTCGCGGCCTTCGTCGGCGGGGTCCTCGTCGTCTACGCCTTCGGCATCCCCGTCCAGGCTCTCGTCACCGGCGTACCCCTCGACCTCACGGCCCTCTCGACCCTGGCCTTCCTGCCCGGCGACCTCATCAAGGTGACCGCGGCCACCCTCGTCGTCGTAGCCCTCCGCCGCGCCTACCCTCGGGCCTTCGCCGACTCCCGTCCCGTCTCGTCCGTCGCGGCCTGACCCCGGACCGGTCCTGCCGGTTCCGTCGACCCCGTCCGTCCCGTTCCGGATGCACGACCAGGACACGTCTGCCGGCGGATCGTCCGGTCCGGATCGTGCATCCGTTCCGAGGTCGTGCAGCCGGAACGTCGTGCACCCGCGACCGGGAACCGGACCGGGGAGGACGGGCATATCGGCGGTCGGGAACAACTCACCCGTGACTCGACGTTCCTCATGAGCGAGACTGGGCCACGGACCGCCGCGGCCACGAGAGGGGCGAGCATGACTGCTGCCGACAAGACCGACGAATACGACCTCATCGTGCTGGGCGGTGGTCCGGTCGGGGAGAACGTGGCGGACCGCGCCGTACAGGGCGGTCTCACCGCGATCATCGTGGAGAGCGAGCTCGTCGGCGGGGAGTGCTCGTATTGGGCGTGCATGCCGTCGAAGGCCCTGCTCCGCTCCGCCCAGGCGCTCCGTGCCGCGCAGCATGTCGCCGGTGCCGCGCAGGCCGTGACCGGAAAGCTCGATGTGCGCGCCGTGTTCGAGCGTCGCGACTCCTTCACGAGCAACTGGTCGGACGACGGCCAGGTGAAGTGGCTCGAGTCCGCCCACATCGATCTCGCCCGCGGCCACGGACGGCTGACCGGGGAGCGTGAGGTCACGGTGACCGACCAGGACGGCGGCACCCGCGTGCTGCGCGCCCGTCACGCGGTCGCCATCAGCACCGGCTCGGATGCGGTCATCCCGCCGATCGAGGGTCTGCGGGAGGCTTCGCCGTGGACGAGTCGCGAGGCGACCAGCGCCGAGGAGCTGCCCGACAGCCTCGCGGTGATCGGCGGCGGCGTGGTCGCGGTCGAGATGGCCACCGCGTACGCCGCGCTCGGCTCGTCGGTGACGCTGCTCGCGCGCAGCGGTCTGCTGGGTGGGATGGAGCCTTTCGCCGGAGACCGCGTGGCCGACGGCCTGCGTGAGCTCGGCGTCGACGTCCGCACCGACACCGGCACGACGGCGGTACACCGCGACGGGGACCGGGTGACGATCACGCTCGACAACGGCGAGACCGTGACCGCAGCGGAGGTGCTCGTCGCGACCGGGCGCTCCCCGCGCAGCGCCGACATCGGCCTCGACGTGGTCGGTCTCGAGCCGGGTCGCTGGATCGAGACCGACGACACCCTCCGCGTCCCCGGACACGACTGGCTCTACGCCGTGGGCGACGTCAACGGCCGCGTGCTGCTGACCCATCAGGGCAAGTACCAGGCGCGTGCCGCGGGCGACGTCATCGTCGCGCGGGCGAAGGGCGGGGACGTGGACGACGCGCCCTGGGGTCGGCACGCCGCCACGGCCGACCACTCCGCGGTGCCCCAGGTCACCTTCTCGATCCCGGAGGTGGGATCGGTCGGGCTCACCGAGGCCGCGGCACGGGAAGCCGGCACCGCCGTCCGGGCCGTCGACTACGACCTCGGCTGGGTGGCGGGCGCGAGCCTCTACGAGGACGGCTTCGCCGGGCAGGCGCGCCTGGTCGTCGACACCGACCGCGACGTCGTGATCGGGGCGACCTTCGTCGGCCCGGAGGTCGCCGAGCTCGTCCAGGCCGCGACCATCGCGATCGTCGGCGAGGTCCCGATCGCCCGACTCTGGCACGCGGTGCCGTCGTACCCCACGATCAGCGAGATCTGGTTGCGCCTGCTGGAGGGCTACGGTCGCGACTCCGCCTGACCTCGCGCAATCCGATTCCGGCCGCGTGACGAACAGAGCGCGCATTGTGTCCCAGATTGACGACCCCGCGCGCAACCCGGTGCCGGATGTCGCACCCGTCTTATACGCTCGAACCCACATCCGAGGAGGCAGGACCATGAAGGCTGTACTCGCAGGAAACGTCATCGCCGAGGCCGACCAGGACGACCTCATCCGCATCGAGGGGAACTGGTACTTCCCGCCGGCATCCGTCGCGCCGGACGCGCTCGTCGAGAGTCCCACCCCGTACACGTGTCCGTGGAAGGGCGAGTGCCAGTACTACTCCGTCCAGGTCGACGGAGAGCTGCACAAGGATCTCGCGTGGTCGTACCCGCACCCGTACCCGTCGGCGTTCGACCGCGTCGGCAAGGACTTCTCCGGCTACGTCGCCTTCGCCCCGGGCGTCGAGGTCTCGGCCTAGTCCCGCACGACGCACGACCGCACGTCCGAACGACCGTCGGAGAGACACCCTCATGATCGAGTTCCGCAACGTCACGAAGCGCTTCCCCGACGGGACGCTCGCCGTGGACGACTTCAGCCTCGTGCTGCCCTCCCGCAAGACCACCGTGTTCGTCGGATCGTCCGGCTGCGGCAAGACCACGCTGCTGCGGATGATCAACCGCATGGTCGAGCCGACGTCGGGGGAGGTGGAGATCGACGGAGAGAATGTGCTGTCGGGTGACCCCGTCGCACTGCGTCGTCGGATCGGGTACGTGATGCAGAACTCCGGCCTCATGCCGCACTTCACCGTCATCGACAATGTGGCCACCGTGCTGCGGCTGAACGGGGTGAAGCGCAAGCAGGCGCATGAGCGGGCCCGCGAGCTGCTCACGACGGTCGGCCTCGACCAGGCGCTCGCCGAGCGGTACCCGAGTCAGTTGTCGGGTGGTCAGCAGCAGCGCGTCGGGGTGGCCCGCGGACTCGCCGCCGACCCGAACATCCTCCTCATGGACGAGCCGTTCGGTGCGGTCGACCCCATCGTGCGCGCCGACCTCCAGCAGGAGACTCTGCGGCTGCAGCACGAGCTCGACAAGACGGTCGTGTTCGTCACGCACGACATCGACGAGGCGTTCCTCCTGGGCGACCAGGTCGTCATCCTCGACAAGGGTGCCCGGATCGTGCAGGTGGGCAGTCCGAGCGAGATCATCGAGAACCCGGCCGACGACTTCGTCTCCTCGTTCATCGGAGCCGACCGGGGCCGCCGCGCGCTGCATCTCAAGCAGACCCCGCGGGGGACCGTGGTCGTCGACTCCGAGGGCCGCACGCAGGGGGCGATCGTCGATGCGCCGGAGGGCGTGGTCGACGGAGCGGGTGCGATGAAGGCGGCCCCGTGAACTGGGTCGGCGACAACCTCGGACTGATCCTCGAGCTCACCGCGGTGCACCTGCAGCAGAGCGCGATCGCGATCGTGCTCGGGTTCGTCCTCGCGCTGCCGCTGGGATGGGTGGCCTGGCGGTATCAACTCGTGAAGGGTCCGGTCATCGTCCTCACCGGGCTGTTGTACACGATCCCCTCCCTCGCCCTTCTCATTCTCCTGCCCTCGGTGGCCGGGTACCCCGCGCGCAGCCCAGCCAACCTCGTCATCGGCCTGACGATCTACGCGATCGCGATCCTCGTCCGCGCGGTGTCCGACGGCCTGGACTCGGTCGACCCCGCCATCCGGCAGTCCGCGGTCGCGATGGGCTACGGCGGGTTCCGCCGCTTCTGGACGGTCGACTTCCCGCTCGCCGGGCCGGTCATCCTCGCGGGCCTCCGCGTGGCGGCGGTGAGCACCATCTCGCTCGCGACGGTCGGCATCCTCGTCGGCGTCACGAACCTCGGCTACCTGTTCACGAACGGCCTCCAGCGCCGCATCCTCGCCGAGGTCTTCACCGGCATCGTCGCCGTCGTCGTCATCGCTCTGGTCATCGACCTCCTGCTCGTGCTCCTCGGGCGTGCCCTCATGCCGTGGACGCGGGCGGCGGCCACCCCCGCCGCCGCGCGTCGGACGATCACGTTGAGGACGGCCGCATGAACGTGTTCACCGAGGCCTTCGCCTGGCTGTTCTCCCCCGACCGCTGGGTCGGGACGTACTCCCTCCCCGTCCTGTTCGGCCAGCATGTCTTCTACACGGTGGTCTCCGTGCTGATCGCCGCGGTGATCGCCGTACCGCTCGGCTGGCTCATCGGGCACACCGGGAAGGGGCGGGAGATCGCGGTCGCCGTCTCCGGAGCGGCCCGCGCCATCCCATCCTTCGGCCTCATGGTGCTGCTGGTGCTCTTGCTCGGGGTGCTGCGCACGCCCCTGGCAGCGATCATCACCTTCGTCGTCCTGGCCATCCCGTCCCTGCTCGCCGGGGCCTACACGGGTCTGGAGGCGGTCGATCGCCGCACCATCGATGCCGCGCGGGCGATGGGGATGACCGGCTGGCAGGTGTTCTGGAAGGTCGAGGTGCCGCTCGGCATGCCGCTGTTGGTCGGCGGCCTCCGCTCGGCGCTGCTGCAGGTCATCGCCACGGTGACGATCGCGGCCTATGTGAACCTCGGCGGCCTCGGCTGGCCGATCATCCAGGGCATCCCGCTCCGCCGTTTCGACCAGGTCCTCGGCGGCGCGATCCTCGTCGCGGTGCTCGCGCTCCTCGTCGACCTCCTGCTCGCGCTCGCCCAGCACGCCGCGGTGCCCCGCGGTGTGCGCACGCGTGCGCAACGACGCCGCGCGCGGGCGACCGCCCCCGCGGCCGCACCCGCCTGACCCACAGCATCGTCCCCCAGAGAAGAGGAAGTCCATGTTCACCGCACGAAAGTCCCGCCTCGCCCTTGCCGGCGGCGTCGCGCTCGCCGCCGCCCTCGCCCTCTCCGGCTGCGCCAACAGCAACCCCCTGGACGCGCCCACCGACGACTCCGGCGACGGTGGGGGCAGCGACACCATCGTCATCGGCTCGCAGGCCTACTACTCGAACGAGATCATCGCCGAGATCTACGCGCAGGCGCTCGAGGCCGCCGACTTCGACGTCGACCGTCAGTTCAGCATCGGCCAGCGCGACGCCTACATGCCGGACGTCGAGTCCGGGGCGATCGACCTGTTCCCGGAGTACACGGGCAACCTGCTCGAGTACCTGGACAAGGACGCGACCGCCACCAGCCCGGACGACGTCTACGCGGCCCTGAAGGACGCGCTCCCCGAGGGCCTCACGGCGCTCGACTACGCCGAGGCGTCCGACCAGGACACCTACACGGTGCTCAAGAGCTTCGCCGAGGAGAACGACCTCACCTCGATCGCCGACCTCGCGGACGTGACCACCCCGGTCACGATCGGCGCGGCTCCGGAGTTCGAGCAGCGTCCGTACGGTCCCGCCGCGGCCAAGGAGGTCTACGGCGTCGACCTGGCGTTCTCGGCCACCGGTCCCACGACGCTGGAGTCGCTGCTCGCCGGCGAGATCCAGGTCGCGGACATCTACTCGGCCGACCCGGCATTCCAGACCGAGGACATCGTGGCGCTGGAGGACCCGGAGAACATCATCCTGGCCTCGAACGTCGTGCCGATCGCGTCCAGCGACGTGGCCGACGAGATCGCGGACGTCATCAACGGCATCAGCGCCAAGCTGACCGCCGAGGAGCTCGTCGCCCTCAACGTGCAGAGCACGGTCGACCAGAAGTCGGCGGAGGACATCGCGAAGCAGTGGCTGACGGACAACGACCTCGTCTGAGTCGTCTCCCCGCGAAGCGCCCGGCCCTCAGGGGCCGGGCGCTTCGTCGTTCCCGCCGGTCGCGTGCATAACTCCGGAGATCTCACCCGACACGCCGCGGAGCACCCCCGGCTGACGGGGTGCCGCCCCGAGTCTCCGAAGTTGTGCACCGGGGTGGGGAGGGGCCGGGGTCAGGTGCGGGCGTCCTGCTTCGGCACGACGACCTGCTTGACGATGATGAGGATCGAGGCGGTGACGGGAACGGCCACCAGGGCGCCGAGCAGGCCGAGGAGCGTACCGCCGGCGAGGGCGCCGATGACCACCAGCGAGCCCGGCACCGCCACGGCCTTGTTCATGACGCGCGGCGTGAGCACATAGGCCTCGATTTGCATGTAGACGAGGTAGACGGCGGCGAAGATCAGCGCGGCGATCGGGTTCGTGAAGAGCGCGAGGATGGTGCCGATCATCCAGAACAGCACCGAGCCGACGAGGGGGATGAGCGTGACGCAGAAGGCGATCGCGGCCATGAGCGGCGGGAACGGCAGGCCGAGCACGGAGTACAGGATGAGGGCGAGGGTCGCATTGCAGAAGGCGAGGACCACCATCCCCATCACGTAGCCGCCGACGGAGTCCGTGATCTGCTGGGAGATGTCGCCCGCGCGGTCGCGGTCGCGGGCCGGGACGAGACGCAGCATCCCCTGGCGCATGGCCGGGAGCGTCGCGAGGAAGTACAGCGTCAGCACGAGCACGACGATCGCGCCCGAGATGCCGCTGGCGATGGACGCGCCCACCTGAAGGGCGCCGCCGCCGATCGTCGCGAGGTTCCCGAAGTCGGACAGGAACTTCTGCACCTCCGACACGAGGTCCTGGAACTGGTCGCCGAACTGGTCGTTCAGCGTGGCGTAGAGGTCGGTCTTCGTGAAGTCCTGGATCATGCCGGGGACCGACTTCACGAAGCCCGCGATCTGATCGACGACGATCGGCACGATCATCCAGAGGACGAGGGCGACGACGACGATGAGGGCCAGGATGGTCACCACGACCGCGAGGGCACGCGACAGGCCGCGACGCTCCAGGAACCGGACGGCGGGGTCGAGACCGAGGGCGCCGAACAGCGCGAGGGCGATGTAGATGAGGACCGTGGAGAGGTTCGACAGCGCGAGACCGATCACGATCGCCCCGAGACCGCCGAGCGTCACGAGGAACCCGAAGACGAACGGCCGATCGATCCGCGTCCAGAACGAGCGGCTCGGCGTGGTCGGCTCGATCACCACGGGCCGCGGGGGGCCGGACGGCACCGGTGCGGCGCCGGGCGTCTCCACGGCGGTGCCGGCGAGTGCCGCGTCGACCGGGGCGGGGGCCGGCTGGGTGCCCTTGTCGTCCTGCGGAGCGGAGGCCGGCGAGTCGTCGTTGCTCATGAGCACACGATAGCGGTGCCCCTCGTCGGAGGTCGGGTGATCCGCGGCTCTAGAGTAGGGGCATGATTGCCGCAGAGGACCCGAAGGCCGAACTGCTCCGCCTGCGCGCGAGCATCGACAACATCGACGCGGCGCTGATCTTCCTGCTCGCCGAGAGGTTCCGCGCCACCCAGCAGGTCGGTCATCTCAAGGCTGAGCATGCCATGCCGCCGTCGGACCCGAACCGCGAGGAGCAGCAGGTCGCTCGGCTCCGAGCGCTCGCCGAAGACGCCCATCTCGATCCGGAGTTCGCGGAGAAGTGGTTCAACTTCGTCGTCGCCGAGGTCATCCGCCACCACACCGAGGCCGCTGAGGGTCGCTGACCCGGCCGTCAGGCCTCACGCTCGGCGAGGAGCCGATCCCGTACCTCCCGGCGCAGCACCTTGCCGATGAGCGACCGTGGGAGGTCGTCGACGGCGGTGATGCGCCGCGGCACCTTGTAGGCGGTCAATCGCGTCCGGCAGAAGTCGCGGAGCCCCTCCATGTCGTCGGCGGCGCCCTCCCGGAGCACCACGGCCGCCGCGACCTCCTCGCCGCCGCTCGCCCGGGGCAGCCCGACGACCGCCGCCGCCACGACGTCCGGGTGGGCCTCCAGCGCGTTCTCCACCTCACTGGGGGAGACGTTGAAGCCGCCGGTGATGATGAGCTCCTTGCGGCGGTCGACGATGGTGACGAACCCGTCCGGCGAGACCTCGGCGATGTCGCCGGTGCGGAGCCAGCCGTCCGGCAACAGGGCCTCGGCCGTCTCGCCGGGGCGACCCCAGTAGCCCTGGAACACCTGCGGTCCGCGGAGGAGGAGTTCACCGGGCTCGCCCGCGGGCACATCGATCTCAGGGTCGTCGGGGTCCACGACGCGGATCTCGGTGCTCGGGAACGGGACGCCGACCGTGCCGGGTCGCCGGGTCGGACCCATGGGGTTGCCGAGTGCGACCGGAGACGCCTCGGTCATCCCGTAGCCCTCGACGAGCAGCCCGCCGGTCGCCTCCTCCCAGCGCCGTACCGTCTCGACGGGGAGGCTCATGGCCCCGGAGATCGCGAACCGGACACTCGACAGGTCGACGGTGCCGCGTCCGGCCGCCCGCGCCAGTTGGTCGTAGATGGGCGGGACGGCGGGGAGGAAGGTCGGCGGGCTCGTGCGGGCGGCGTCGGTCACCAGGCCCAGATCGAAAGTCGGGAACAGCACCACCTTGGCCCCGATGCTCAGGGCGAATGTGAGGCACAGGGTCAGGCCGTACGCGTGGAAGAGCGGGAGCACGGCGAAGAAGGTCTCCTCGCCGTCGCGGAGCCCGGGCACCCAGGCTCGCCCCTGCATCGCGTTGGCCCGCAGGTTCGCATGCGTGAGGATGGCGCCCTTCGGGATCCCGGTCGTCCCGCTGGTGTACTGCAGGACGGCGGTGTCGCCGAGGGACGGCGCGGGCGTGCGACGGGGAAGCCGCCGGTGGGACACGAGCTTCTTCCAGGGCGTCAGGTGCCGCGCGCGCGGCGTGCCGGTCAGCTTCGCCCGCGACGCCCGGCCCTTCGGGACCGGCAGTCGTAGCAGCAGGCGCTTCGACAACGGCATCGCGGCCGTGAGGTCGACGCTCACGATGTGATCGACCCGGAGATCGTCAGGGAACCCCGCGACGGTGTCGGCGACCTTGTCCCACACGATCGCGACGCGGGCGCCGTGATCCTCGAACTGATGCCGCAGCTCCCGCGCGGTGTAGAGCGGGTTGTGCTCGACGACGATCGCCCCGAGACGGAGGACCGCGTAGAACGCCACGACGTGCTGCGGACAGTTCGGCAGCACCAGCGCGACCCGGTCGCCCTTCGTGACCCCGAGGTGGCGGAGCCCTTCCGCGGCGCGGTCGATCTGGTCGCCGAGCTCGCGGTAGGTGGTGACGGCGCCGAAGAACTCGAGGGCGGGTCGCCTTCCGTATGTCCGCACGCTCGCGGCGAGCATCTCGGGCAGCGTCTGCGTCGGCTCCTCGATGTCCGCCGGCACGTCCTCGGCATAGGAGCGGAGCCAGGGACGGGAAGACAGAGGCGTGTCGGTCATGCCCTCATCCTGCGACACGGACCTGTGCTCCGCCTCCCCCTTGACGGGGCCTCGCGGGGGCCGCCGCACGCCGGTCAGACGGTGAGCACCCGCCCCGTGACGATGCCCTCGACCGCGCGGACGTACGCCTGGCCGACCTCGTCGTCGGTGACGGGGCGGTGGCCGGGGAAGGTCGAGAAGTACCCGGGGGAGTTCGCGAGCACGTCGGGCGAGACCGCATTGATGCGGATGCCCCGCGGGGCCTCGGCGGCCGCCGTGATCACGAACGATTCCAGAGCGCCGTTGGCCATCGCCGCCGCCGCTCCCGTCGCGATCGGCTCCCGCGCGAGCACGCCGCTGGTGAGGGTGATGGATCCGCCGTCGGTCACGTGGTCGAGGGCGACCCGCACGACGTCGAGCTGTGCGAGGGTCTTCCCGGTGAAGGCGGCCAGGTAGTCGTCGCGGTCGAGATCGGTGAGCGGCTTGAAGGGCACGGAGCCCACGGCGACCACGACGGCGTCGACCGGGCCGACCCGCTCGAAGAGGCTGCGGATAAAGATGGGATCGGTGACGTCCACGCTCTGCTCGCCGGAACGGGAGGCGCGGACGACTTCATGCCCTCGCACGTCGAGGGTGGCGGCGACGACGCCGCCGATGCTGCCGGTCGCGCCGATCACGAGTGCTTTCATGCGGATTCCCCTCCCAAGACGGATCGAGGCGACGGACCGGCCGCCCCGCGGGATCGAGTCTCCCATCCCTTCCGGGCGGGAGGGGACGGATGCTCACGGACGGACCGCGTCCGAGATCTTTGAGTTGCTGGACACTGCCTCCGATCCGGAAGCGACGTTTGGTGCACTGACCGAGGCTCAGCAGGAAGCATTCACCGACTACTACTTTCCGGTCGACGAGGAGGTGGCGGTGTCGCTGACGCCGGCCGACGATGCTGCAGCGGCTGCCATCGATGCAGGTTCCGTGCAGTCGAGATACGGGTCACTGGAAAGCGCCAGCGCGGCCGTCGCGAGAGCTAGCGGCTGCTTCGGGGGTTACGTCCGAAGAACGGCCTACTCCTCCGTGAATATTGCGCTCTGGGACATGTACACCGAGGGAAAGTGGTGCGGGAACGGCAAGACGGCAACCTCGGCCTCGTTCTCGCGGTCGTGGACAACGATCGGAACGATCGGGTGGCGTGATGCTGGGCAGATCGGCAAGGGGGCCGGAGTTGTGAGCGGACAAGCGCGCATCTGGGCGCAGCGGAAAATGATCTTTGGTACGGGCGGCTGGGACATTCAGACGATGCAACCCTGCCTCCGTCTGAACGGTGGCGGGGGTGGCAGCAAGTCGCAAAGCGTAGTCTGCTCCATCTACTAGGAGGGGGACCGTTCATGTCTCATGAAGCGACCATCGACCGGAGCAGGCGAGAAGGGATCATCTTCCTTGCGATCGCCGCCGGCGGAATCCTCACGTTGATCTCAGCGGTCCTCGCCCTCCCCATCGGAATCGCACTAAGCGTCACTGGTGCTGTCCTCGCGGTCGTGACTCACGGCGTGAAACGAAAGCTCCTGGCAGCGATCGCGAGCTCCGGCGCAGTGTTGTGCGCGACGATTGCGCTATCGCTGCTTGCCACCAGGTTCTGACCACGCCCTGGGGAGAGGGTCAGCGCGGGCTGAACTCGGCGGCCACCACGCGGGTCGCCGCACCCAGGAGGACGGCGTCGTCGAGCGCGCTCGGCACCACGGTGGGGCCGAGCGAGGGGTGCGAGGCGGCGCGGACGGCGGTCGCGGTCGCGTCCACGAACTCCGGGGAGACGATCCCGTCCGGGCCGCTCAGCACGATCGTCGGCAGGTCGACGGCGGCGGCGATGACCGAGAGCGACGTGCCGAGCCGCGCACCCGCGGCGGCGAGCACCTGCGGGCGGTCCGCTCCCGAGGCGTCCAGGCGCCGGGCGATGGCGGGAGCCGCGGCCCACGCGTGGACGCAGCCGTCGCGTCCGCACAGGCAGACCTCGCCGGGGTCGCCGCCCGCGCCGACGTGCGCGAGCTCGCGGGCCCCGATAGAGCGCTCGACCGGGACGCCGTCGTCGCCGACGACCCGGATGGCGGTGCCGATGCGGGTCCCGAGGCGGACGAGGAGGAAGTCAGTGCCGACGGCACCGAACCGCTGCTCGGCGTCGGCCACGAGATCGGCGTCGTCGAAGAGGTGCACGGGGGCGTCGAGGATCTCCGCGAGTCGCGGTCCGAGACCGAGCAGCGCGGAGGAGCCGGTGGGCACACCGATGCCGATGCCGAGCGCGGGCCCGTCGGTGAGGCTGCGCAGTTCCGCGACGAGACCGGCGACGGCTTCCGCGGCGTCCGGGGTGCGCGGCCGATGGAGGCGATGTGAGAGGCGGCCGTCGGGCGAGGCCAGCGCCCCGATGACCTCACCGGGCACGGAGAGGTCGAGCGCGATGACCTGGACGGCGCGCTGGTCGAATTCGAGCATCACGGCGGGCTTTCCCGGCCGGGACTCCTGACTGGGTCCGCTCTCCCGGATCACGCCGTCGGCGAGCAGATCGCGCACGACCTCGGAGACGGTGGGGCGGGCGAGGCCGGTGAGCCGGGACAGATCGGCGCGGCTGAGAGCCGACTGCTCCATGAGCGTGCGGAGGACGAGGGCGCGGTTCCGCTCCCGGATACCGCGGGCGTGACCGTTGCTCGGTGGCTGCGCGGCTCGTGCCCGATCCGCGGGGCGCTCTAGGATCTGGGGGTAGCGCACGATGCTCCTCCCGATCGACGCTCGGGCTGACTAAGTTCAATGAATAAACTAACGGACCGAGCGTACGGAGTGGTACGCGCGCTGTCAATCGACGGACCTCGGCCCCGAGAAGGAACCCGCAGATGTTCACCCACGACGACGCGCTGGACACCCAGGCGGCGGTTCGGCGAGCGAACCTGCGACGGGCGCTTCAGCTCGTCTTCCAGGCGTCCGGTTCGCAGACGCGCGCCGGCATCGCGCGGGCGACCGGGCTCACAGCGGCAACCGCGTCTTCCCTCGTCGCCGAGCTCATCGAGAACCGGCTGATCGCGGAGGGCGAGCAAGCGGTGAGCACGGGGGGCAAACGCGCCACCACGCTCAGCATCGACGCGGAACACCATCTGATCCTCGTGCTCGTGGTGCAGCCGACGAGCGCCTACCTCGCGCTCGTCGCGCTCGACGGTTCCGAGGTCGCCCGCCGAAGCATCTCCTACACGACGCGAACCCGGGACCGCGTGCTGGACGAGACCGTCGCGGAGGTGGTGGACACCTATGGGGCGCGGCTGCTCGCGGTCGGCGTCCAGATCCCGGGGACGACGGACGGCCGCACGGTGCTGGAGAGCGTGCAGCTGGAGTGGCACGAGGTCCCGCTCGCGGACCGCTTCGAGAGCATCACCGGCGTCCCGGTCCTCCTCGTCAACGACGTCGACGCCGAGGCCATCGCGGAGGCCGGGCTGGATGCCGCTCCCTCGGGCTACCGGCTGTTCATCCACAGCGGCGGGGGCATCGGCGCCGCGGTCACCCTCGACGGTGAGCTCGCGCCGGGGCCTCGTGATCGGGCCGGGGAGATCGGCCACGTGCAGGTCGTCTTCGGCGATGCCGCGCGTCCCTGTCGTTGCGGCCGTCGCGGCTGCCTGGAGTCGGCGGCTGCGATGGGACCGATGCTGGGGGAGGAGTTCTCGGACGCGCTGGACGTGCCGGCCGTCCGCGCCCTCGTCGCCCGTGCGGATCAGGCACTGATCGACGACGGGGCCCGCGCGTTGGCCCGCGCCATCAAGCTCATCGGGGCGTTGCTCGATCCCATCGAGGTCGTCATCGGCGGTCCTGCGACGGAGCTCGGCCCCCGGTTCCTGGAGCGGGTCCGGGCCGAGAGCGGCTATCCCGCTCGCGGCACCGCCGACGTCCCCATCCGATATGCCGATCCACGCGTCGCCCCGTCCGCCGGGGCCGCGCAGGCCGCCCTCACCGCGGTCCTCGGCGTGCGATGGAGTCCCGACCAGCTCCGCGCCGGCGGCCCCCGCCCCTGACCTCGCCGTCCCCGACGTTCCGGCTGCACGACCCGGATACGGGTGCACGACCGGATCCGTCCGGAACCCCTGCACGCGTGCCGCGGTCGTGCAGGTGTTCCGGACGCGTTCCTGCGTTACTTCACGCTGCCGGCGGTGAGGCCGCCGACGAGTCGCTTCTCGATGAGCATGAAGAGGATGATGACGGGCAGGATCGCGACGATCGACACGCCGAACACGTACTGCCAGCTCGTCTCGTACTGACCGACGAACTTCGTGAGCGCGACCGAGAGCGGCTGGTTCTTGTCGGTGGACAGGATCACGAGCGACGCGGCGAACTCGTTCCAGCAGGCGACGAACGTGAACACGATCGCCGTGACGATCCCGGGCCAGACGAGCGGGAGGTTGATCCGGAACAGGACCGTGAGGCGACCGGCGCCGTCGATCTGCGCCGCCTCGTCGACCTCCTTGGGGATTCCGGCGAAGAACGAGTGCATGATCCACACGGCGAACGAGAGGTTGAAGGCCGCGTTGATGAAGATCATGGCGGTCCAGGTGTCGCCGAGGCCGAGGACGGTGAACTGTCGGAACAGGCCCGAGGTGAGCACCGCGGGCTGCAGCATCTGCGTCACGATCACGAGGAACAGGAACACCATGCGCCCGGGGAACCGGAACCGGGCCGTGTAGTACGCCGCGGGGAGCGAAACGAGCAGCACGAGGAGGGTCGCGAACACCGAGATGACGATGGTCGAGACGAGGTTGTACGGCAGCGGCGTCTCGGGCGTCGACCACATCGTGAGGTAGTTCTCCCAGTGCCACTCCACCGGGAGGTAGGTCGGGTCGACCGAGCGGATCTGCGCCTTCGTCTTCACCGACCCGAAGAACATGATGAGGTACGGCAGCACGAAGATCGCGAGCACGAGGAACCCGGCGGCGGTGCGCAGGATCACCCGCGGCAGCGTCACCTGATCGGCGGTGTAGCGGCGCCGGCGACCCGGGACCGGCGGGGTGCGTCGTCCGCGCGAGTCGGCGGTGGTCACGAGGGCGGTCTCGGTCACGGTCATGATCAGACCTCCTTCATGGGCTTGACGATCTTGACGTAGGCCGCGACGATCGCGATCACGATGAGGAAGGCCACGACCGACAGGGCGCTCGCGACGTCGACCTTCTTCTGCAGCTCGATGTACTTGAAGATCAGGGTCATGATCGTGTCGGCGCCGTAGCCCGGGATGGACCCGGTCATCACCTTGAGGATCGGCAGCGAGTTGAAGACGTTGATGATGTTGATGAGGATCGCCACGGCGAGTGCGCTGCGCAGCTGCGGCAGGACGATCGACCAGTAGGTGCGCGCGGCGCCGGCGCCGTCCATCTTCGCGGCCTCGATCGCATCAGCGGGAACCGCCTGGAGCCCGGCGAGGATCGTGTAGGTCGTGAAGGGCAGCGACACGAACACCGCGATGACGATGGACCACACGAACGCCGTGGTGGGGTTCTTCGTCCAGCCGTAGCCCACCGCGTCGTCGGAGAGTCCGATGTCGTAGAGGAACTTGTTGAAGACCCCGAAGTACGGCTCGAGGCTGTAGTAGAAGACCATGGTGGTCATCACCACCGACGCGGCCCACGGGACGATGACCGCCATCCGCACGAGCTGGCGGCCCGGGAACGCCTTGTTGAGGATCTGCGCCAGGCCCAGCGAGATGACGACCGTGAACAGCACGACCGACACGACCCAGACGATCGTGCGGACGAAGATCGGCCAGAACTCCGGGAACGTGAAGACGGTCACGAAGTTGTCGAAGCCGACCGAGCCCTTGTCCAGGCCCGAGAGGGAGATGTCGCGGGTGGAGTTGAAGAACATGACGCCGGCGGGGAACAGCACCACGCCGATGATGAGCACCAGCGCGGGGGCGATCCACGGCAGCGCCTGCAGGAGGTCCCGCCCGCCGGGGCGACCGCGCACGGCCGTCCCGGCGTCCGGGGTGCGGGGGCGGCCGGTGGCCGCCCCCGCGAGGTTCGAGGATTCTGTCGTCTGGCTCATGGGGGATTCCCGAACCTCTCCGTTCCGCGGGTCAGCCCGCGTCCACCTGGTCCTGGATCTGCTTCAGCACGTCGGCCGCCGGCTGGTCCTGGATCTGTCCGAACAGCGACTTGAAGGCGCCGTCCGCGGCCGACCACTTCGGGTTCGTCGACGGGTAGAACTGCGCGTCGGGCAGCACGTCGAGGAACGGCTTGAGGGCCTCCTCGCCGGACAGCTCCTCGGCGCCGGACTTCGTGACGGGGAGGAAGCCCTCCGCCTGCACCCACGGCACGTAGACCTCGGGCGAGTAGAAGTAGTCGAGGAACTTCGTGATCGCCTCCTGCTTGTCGCCGTCGTTCTCGAACGCCATGAGCTGGTCCATGACGCCGAGGGTGAAGGGCGAGCCGTCCTCGGTCGGGATCGGGACGATCGAGTAGTCGAGGTCCGGGTTGTTGTCCGCGATCTGACCGACCGTCGGCGGCAGGCCGACCTGCATGCCGATCTTGCCCTGGATGAAGATGTCCATGAGCGGGGAGCGCTGCGTCGAGCCGGGGTCGGCCTGGGTCGCGCCGGCGTCGATCATCTTCTTGATCTGCTCGGCGCCGACGAGGTTCTCCGGGGTGTCGATGGTGATCTCCGACGCGTCGCCGAAGGATCCGCCGCCGCCCCAGAGCCAGACGGCGGCCTCGGCCTGCGCCTCCTCCGAGCCGAGCGGCATGCCGTAGCCCGCCACGCCCCCACCGAGGGCGGAGACCTTGGTGGCTGCGTCGAGCAGGGAGTCCCAGTCGGTCGGTGCCTCGACGCCCGCCTGGGAGAGGAGGTCGTTGTTGACGAAGAGGGCGCGCGCGGAGGCGATCATCGGCAGCGCGTAGGCCGTGCCGTCGACCTCCGCGTTGGCGAGGAAGGAGTCCTGGAAGTCGGAGTAGACGTCGTCGGAGACGACCTCCTCGACCGGGTAGAGCAGCTCGTCCTCGACGAAGCCCGCGAAGGGGCCGCCGTTGTAGATGTCGGGGGCCTCGCCGGCCTGGACCTTGGTGGAGATGACCTTCTCGAGGTTGTCCCACGACTGCACCTCGAGGTTGACCGTGATGTCGGGGTTCTCCTCCGTGAACCCGTCGATGACGTCTTCCCAGAGGCCCTTCGTGGCGTCGGAGTAGCTGGGGACGAGGAGGTCGAGCGTGCTGGCGTCGTCGCCGCCGCCGCTGTCTCCTCCCGATCCACCGAAACCGCAGGATGCGAGCGACAGCGTGGCGACGGCCGCGACCGCTGCGGCCCCGTATCGCCGTGACTTGTTCATGGGCATTGCATTCCTCACTGTGGGTGCTGCTCCAGCGGGCGGGATCCGCTCTCCGGAGAGGGGGGTGGTGCACAGTCGCAGAACACTCCACGCGACGGTGCGTGATGATCGCGCCGCCGGAGCGGTCGTGATCGTCCGAGCGGGGGCTCGGGGGAACTCGTCCCGATTATTTGTCAGGCAAACAAACAAATCAAGATGTTGCTCTCTTGGGACGAAATACTATGATCGGATTACGCCCGAAACAATCACAAGTACGCAACAACTCGTCCGAAAGGCCTCTTCACATGACCGATTCGCTGCCTGGCGCGCACATGCGCGAAGAGCTCCGTTCCCAGCCGGAGATGTGGGGCACCGCGGCTGACCTCTCCGCCGAGCAGGCCCTGCTGCCGGCCCGCGGCGCGCGGGTCGCGGTCGTCGGGTGCGGCACCTCGTGGTTCATGGCCCAGTCGTACGCCGCGCTGCGGGAGTCGTCCGGCCACGGCGAGACCGACGCGTTCGCGGCGTCCGAGGCCTTCGTCGACCGTGGCTATGACGCCGTCGTCGCCCTCACCCGCTCCGGGACCACCACCGAGGTGCTGGAGCTCGTCGACCGCATCAAGGGGCGGACCCGCACGATCGGCGTGATCGGCGACCCCGACTCCCCCCTCGTGTCCCTCGTCGACGACGCCGTGCTGCTGCCGTTCGCCGACGAGCAGTCCGTGGTGCAAACACGCTTCGCCACGACCGCGCTCGCCCTCTTCCGGGCGTCGCTGGGCGAAGACCTCTCCGGAGCCATCGCCGACGCGACGGCCGTGCTCGCCGAGGAGGGCGACGACACCGAGCTGCGCGACGCCGAGCAGTACACGTTCCTCGGACGGGGCTGGACGATCGGCCTGGCCCACGAGGCCGCCCTGAAGCTGCGCGAGTCGTCGCAGTCGTGGACCGAGGCGTACCCGTCGATGGACTACCGCCACGGCCCGATCGCCATCGCCGCCCCGGGCCGGGTGACGTGGCAGTTCGGAGAGGCACCGGAAGGACTGGCTGCGGAGGTGCGCGCCACGGGCGCCCGTTTCGAGCACCGCGCGATCGACCCGCTCGCCGACCTCGTGCGCCTGCACCGGACAGCCCTCGACCGTGCCGTGGCCCGCGGGCTCGACCCCGACCAGCCGCGCAACCTCACGCGATCCGTCATCCTGGATGCATGACGCCAGCGATCCCCGGAGCCGAGCGATGACCCCGAACGACGCCGCGGACGCGATCCCCGACGTCGCGAGGGACGAGGCCGGCGAGAAACTCGCCGCGGTGCGCACGCTCGGCGCCGGGTCGCCCGTCCTGGCCTTCGACGTCGGAGGGACGGACATCAAGTCGGCGCTGTTCGACGCGGACGGGCGGGCGCTCGGCCTCCGCCGCACGCCCACCCCGACGGCCGACGGCGACCGCACTCCCGTCCTCCTGGACCGGCTGGAGGTGCTCGCCGCTCAGCTGCGCGACGAGCATCCCGACGTGGTGCCGTGCGCCGCCGGGCTCGTCGTACCGGGCATCGTCGACGCCGCGGCCGGGATCGGCGTGTTCGCGAGCAACATGGGGTGGCGGGACGCCCCGCTGCGCGCGCTCGCCGCGGAACGTCTCGGCCTCCCCGTCGCCTTCGACCACGACGTGCGCGCCGCGAGCTGGGCGGAGCACGAGCTGGGTGGCGCACGGGCCTACGACGACGCGGTGATCCTCGTGATCGGCACCGGGATCGCCGGGGCCCTGCTCGTCGGCGGCCGCCCCTACACGGCCGGAGGCTACGCCGGCGAGATCGGACACTCCCCGATCGCCGACGGACCGGTGTGCCCGTGCGGTGCCCGCGGCTGCCTGGAGGCCGTGGCCTCGGCAGGAGCCATCGCGCGCCGCTACCGCGAGGCCACGGGAACGGCTCCGGACGGCGCCAAAGATGTCATCGCCCGGGCGGCCGCCGGGGATCGGATCGCGGCGGACATCTGGGACTCGGCGCTGGACGCGCTCACCCTGTCGCTCGCGCAGTTGACCGCCGTCGTGGCCCCCGAGGCCGTGGTGATCGGCGGCGGGTTGTCGCGGGCCGGCGGCGCGCTCTTCGACGAGCTGCGCACCCGCCTCGCCGCGCGCCTCAGCTTCCACCGGCTCCCCGCGCTCGTCCCCGCCGAACTGTCCGGCAACGCGGGGCTGATCGGCGCCGCTCTCCGCGCCAGGGAGCTCGCATGATCCTCACCGTCACCCCGAACCCCGCTCTCGACCTCACCTGGCGTGTCGAGCGCCTCGTCGAGGGAGCGACGCACCGCGCCGAGACCGGGGCATCCCGCGCCGGAGGCAAGGGTCTCAACGTCGCGCGGGTCGCGCATGCCGAGGGGGCGTCCGTGCTCGCGCTGACCACGGCGGGCGGTGCCGTCGGCGCGGAATTCGCCGCGGAACTCGCCGCCAGCGGCGTGCCCCATGTGCTCGTCCCCGTCGCGGCCGACACGCGTCGCAGCATCGCCCTCGTCGATGAGACCGCGGGTGACACCACGATCGTCAACGAGCGAGGGGTGAACCCGACCGACGCCGAGTGGGGCGGACTCCTTGCGGAGATCGTCGACCGGCTCCCCGGTGCCGCAGTCCTCGTCGTCTCCGGGAGCCTCCCGCCCGGGGCGCCGGAGTCGCTCGTGCCGATGCTCGTCGCCGTGGGCGCCGACGCCCGGGTCCCCGTGATCGTGGACACCTCCGGTCCGGCGCTGCTGCGGGCCGCAGACGCCGGAGCCACCGTGCTCAAGCCCAATGCCGCGGAGCTCGCCGAGGCCACCGGCATGGACGATCCCGTCGAGGGCGCGCGGTCGCTGCTGGCCCGGGGCGTCGAGCTCGTACTCCTGTCGCTCGGGGCCGACGGCATGCTCGCGGTCACCGCGGACGACTTCCTGCACGCCCGACTCGACGAGCCGCTCTCTGGCAACCCGACCGGTGCGGGAGACGCCGCGGTCGCGGCCTGCGCCGTGCTCGCCGCGGAGGGCGAGCGCGACCCCGAGGCCATCCTCCGTCGCGCGACCGCGTGGTCGGCAGCCGCCGTCCTCATGCCGCTCGCCGGCGACATCTCCCCCCGCTGGCGCACGCTCGAGGAGCAGCTCCGCGTCTCCCGCCCCGACCCCGCCTTTTTCCGGAAGGACCCTTCGTGACCCTCGTCTCCGCCCGGGAGCTCGTCTCCGCGGCTGCCACCGCCGGCACCGGCATCGGTGCCTTCAACGTCATCCACCTGGAGACCGCGGAGGGCCTCGTCCGGGCCTCCGCGCTCGCGCAGCTCCCCGTGATCCTGCAGATCTCGCAGAACTGCGCCGACTACCACGGCGGTCTGGAACCCATCGCCCTCGCGACGCTCGCCGCGGCGCGGCGCGCGGAGACCCCGGTGGCGGTGCACCTCGACCACGCGGAGCGACCGGAGCTCGTCGATGAGGCCGTGTCCCTCGGGTTCGGCTCGGTCATGTTCGACGGCGGCGCGCTGCCCTACGACGAGAACGTGGCGGTGACGGCCGAGGTCGCCGCCCGCGCCCGTGCCGCGGGGGTCTACGTCGAGGGCGAGCTCGGCGAGGTGGGCGGGAAGGACGGCGCCCACGCCCCCGGCGTGCGCACCGATCCGGTCGAGGCGCGGGCGTTCGTCGCCGCGACGGGGGTGGACG
Organism: Zhihengliuella sp. ISTPL4; assembly: GCF_002848265.1. GTDB lineage: Bacteria > Actinomycetota > Actinomycetes > Actinomycetales > Microbacteriaceae > Microbacterium. The sequence continues at coordinate 2,525,841 of NZ_CP025422.1, read as the reverse complement.
CGCTCGCCGTGGCCGTGGGGTCGTCGCACGCCATGACCGACCGCACCGCCTCCCTCGACCTCGACCTCATCGCCCGCCTGCGTGCGGCTCTGCGCGGTGCCGCCTCCGACGGGACCGACGTGCCTCTCGTGCTGCACGGCTCCTCCGGGGTCGCCGACGCCGTGATCGCCGACGCCGTGCGCGCCGGGATGACGAAGGTCAACGTCTCCACCCACCTCAACGGCTTCTTCACGCGCGCGGTCCGCGAGGTGCTCGCCGCCGATGAGCGTCTCGTCGACTCCCGCAAGTACCTCGCCCCCGCCCGCGCCGCCCTGGCGGACGAGGCCGCCCGGATGCTGCGGCTGTTCGCCCTGCAATCGTCGCAGGATGCCGCTCCGGTCCCAGAGGTTGCCGGCGCGCCTGCGACCTCGATGCGAAACGACGACCGGTGAAGCGCGCGGCCCGACTGCACGCGATCCTCGACCTCCTCGCGGCGGACGGGGAGGTGACGGTGGAGGAGCTGGTGGAGCGGTTCGGGGCCTCGCCGGCCACCACGCGTCGCGACCTCGACTCCCTCGCCGAGCAGCGGTTGCTCACCCGCACGCACGGCGGTGCCGTGGCGCAGACCGTCGCCTACGAACTGCCCCTCCGCTATAAGAGCCACTTCCGCACCCACGAGAAGGAGAGCATCGCGCAGACGGCGGCAGCGCTCGTGACTCCCGGCATGGTGGTCGGCCTCTCCGGAGGCACGACGACCACGGCCATCGCGGCCGCGCTCGCCGCGCGGGAGGACCTGGCGGCGGAGGGCGGGATCACGGTGGTCACGAATGCCGTGAACATCGCCGCGCAGCTCGCCACCCGGCCGGAGATCAAGGTCGTCGTCACCGGCGGTGTGATCCACTCGCGCACGTACGAGCTCGTGGGGCCGTTCGTCGAGCAGCTCCTCCGCGGGGTGCGACTGGACCTCGCCTTCATCGGCGTGAACGGGATGGATGCGGCAGCCGGGGCGACAACGCAGGACGAGCGCGAGGCGGCGGTGAACCGGATGATGGCGGAGCGGGCGCGGCGGGCCGTCGTCGTGACGGACGGCAGCAAGCTCGGGGCCGAGGCGTTCTCCACCGTCGGCGGGCCGGAGCTCTTCGCCACGGTCATCACCGATCGCGGAGCCGACGGGGCCGCCGTCGGAGCGCTGCGCGCTGCCGGCTACACCGTCCTCCTCGCCTAGGCTCGTCGATCGCACGCCTGCGGACACCCCGAGGGCCTCGGCGTCCCCAGATCGCCGAGGCCCTGCAGGAGCATCGCGGCTGCATACCGCGAGGCCCCGGAGCAGATGGTGTCCGTCTCGTCTTCCCGCTCCCCAGTGGCGTTTCCCCAGATCCGACGGCGCCTCCCTCGCGCCTCTCCCTTCGAGGCCCTTCGCCCGACACCTTCCGAAGAACAGGAGAGGGTGCCTGCGATTCTGATACCTCGATCCGAGAAAAATGTCAGAATCCGTTGCCGTGGCACTGGAACGGGGCGGAAACCCCCGTCGTCAGCGCGGCGCTCGCCAGCGCAGCGGCGGGGGAGGCTCCGGCGGCGAGCCCGCCGTGCACGGCCGTGAGAAGCTCGCAGGCGTCGTCGTCGGGCACGGTGACCGGAGCCGCGATGACGCAGTCCGCCCCGGCGTGCAGCCACACGCGCGTCATGCCCAGGGCCTCTTCCCCCCAGCGCACAGAGGAGCGACCCAGCTCGCACGCGGAGAGGATCACGGTCCGCGGCACCCGGGGGATGAGGTCGACGTCGTAGCCGAAGAGCACCCCGTCGGTGAGCTCGAACCCGGAGAACAGCGGGTTGTCGACCGCGTGTCGTCCGTGCGCGGCGATGTGGAGGACATCGACGGAGGCCGCCAGCTCGGTGGTGGCGGTGACCGTTGCCTCCGCACCGCGGAGCGAACGCGTCGTCTCTCGGCCCGTCCACGCTCCCGCCGCTCTCTCGATCTCCTCGGCTGCTCGGGGCACCCCACGCCCGGCCGCGAACCCCACCCTCGGGTCCGTGACGGCGGTGGTCCCGCCGTGGAGCCACCGCGACACGGAGGTCGCGAGGGTGAACGGCGCCCCCTGCATGCCGGGCAGCATCGCCCACGGCACCCCGCCGAGGATGCCGGGAACGGTGAGTACGAATCGCTCGGCGCCCGCGGCGGCTCGGCGCATCGGTCCGAGCAGCTCGTCGTCGAGGGTCGCGAGACGCGCTGCCAGAGCGCGTGCGGTCACCGGCCCCATGGCGCCGCCCCGCGTGAGCGCGGCCATGTCGAGGTCGGCGCGCAGGCCGTCGAGGGCGGTCCGCACCCGTGGCCAGGACAGGTCGACGAGGGTTGCGCCGCCGGGCCGCACCACCACCCCGTGCAGCCCGGAGCCGGTGTAGACGTAGGCGAGCACCGCCGCATCGGCAGGCAGGAGCGCGGAGGTCTCGGTCAGAGTCCTGCGCTCTCTGGTCGCCCCGGAGCCGGTGGCGGACCACTGTCGTTCCCGCACCCGGTCGCGGAGCGCGCGAACGGAGGGGTCGGTCGTCCAGTCCACCCCGGCGAGGTCGGCACGCAGCATCCGGAGCTCTGCGAGGTCGGCGGCGAGGGCGTCGTCGTGCGGCGGACGCACCGGGGCGACCTGCTGACTGAGGTGTCGGGCGCGCTCGGACCATTCGAACAGCGTGGCCGGGTCGCGGCGGCGGACGGCCGCGGCGAGACCCGTGTACACGAGATCGCTGGCGTGCATGGCCACGGAGGCCTGCAGATCGAGAGCCCCGAAGGACCGCTGCCATGCGGACAACAGATCGAGCCCCTCCGCGGCGGCCCGCAGAGCGTCCCCGTCGCGACCGCGTGCGGCCGCGCGGGCGGCGCGGACCTCCTGGGCCCGGAGCCGCAGCGGTGTCGGGGCGGAGGGGGGAACACGCGGGAGGCGTCCGTCACCGTCGCGGCGCGCGGTCAGCCGGAGAGCCGTGGCCTCCGTGCGGAAGCCGAATCGGTCGAGCTGCTGTGCCGCCCGTTCGAAGGCCGCCGCGTCCACGGGGCGGTCGGGATGGAGTCGCTGGCGGGCATCGAGCTCCACCGCCGTCGCACGGGCCGCCCAGCCGCTGCTGCCGAGGGCTGTGAACCGCCGGGCGGCGCTCCGGGCGGCGTGGGCCGCCGCCCGCGGATCGTGGCGGACGAGCGAGCGGGCGAGGTGGAACTCCGCCTCTCCCCGGGCCTGGCGCATCCGCTGGGCGCCGAACTGCACGGCCACACGGGCGAGCAGCGCCTCCGCTTCGGTCGTCAGCCCCGCATCGCGGAGCACCTCGGCGCGGTCGAGATCGCTGATGGCGGTGGCCAGGGCACTGGTTGCTGCGAACGTCGGACGGGACTCGGCCATGAGGCGCAGTGCCGACACGAGGTCGCCGCCGAGGAGCGCGGCATAGCCGAGGTTGTGCGTGGCCTCGGCGAGGGAGTCCCGTTCGTCGTGCGCCTCGTAGATCGCGATGGCCCGCCGGAGGTCGGCCATGCAGGTGTCCAGCTGATGGCGCTGCATCCGCACCACCGCCCGGTTCATCAGGCAGTTCGCGAGGGCCGGCGTCTCCGCGCCGGTCGCAGCGAGGGCATCGATCGCGGTGGTCAGGCTCGCCTCGGCCTCCTCCAGCCGCCCGCCGTGCATGAGGAGGGCGCCGAGCTGTCCGCCGAGGAGAGCGATGGTCTCCGCCTGCAGTCCGTCCCTGGCCAGCGCCTCCCGGCACAGAGCCTCCGCCGCCGAAGGCTCGCCGGTCTGCGCGAGCACGTATGCGGTGGTGCCGTCGATGCGCGCGCGGAGGTCGGCGTCGTCGGTGCGGGCGGCGGCCTTCTCCAGTTCCCGCCGGGCGCGGGTGAACTGTCGGGCGTTGGCCGCCTCGACGCCGCGTCGGTGCAGCGCGCGCGCGGACAGGGACATCCGTCCAGGATGCCGTGCCGGGGTGGTCGCACGGAAGGGCGCGAGGCGTCAGGACCTCTCGTGCGGCGTCGGCAGCGACGTCAGGACGGCGGTGACGGCCTTCGCGGCGACAGCGGGCTTCACCCCCTCGGCGGGGACGGCGCCGAGCTGGGCCGCGATCCGTCCGGCGATGTAGGGAGCCGCGAAGGAGGTGCCGCTCCACACGGCGAAGCCGCCTCGGTAGTCGTCCGGGTCGAGCGTCTCGCGCGGCAGCCCGTCGACGTCTGCGCGGGTCGCGGCCTGCGCGCCGCCGACGAAGGCCGGCGAGGTGCTGACCACCGCGGCCCCCGGCGCGTACACCTGCACCCACGGGCCGACGTTCGAGAACAGGGCGACGGAGTGCGCGGACGGGTTCAGGGCGCCGACGGAGACGTGCGGAGCCCCGTCGTCGGAGGGCAATCCGTTGTCCGCGCCGGGCCACGGCCACAGCGAGGCGGGGAAGGAGGGGCGGTCGATCGCGTCGTTGCCGGCCGAGCAGACGACCACGCAGCCGAGCTCCCTGGCCTTCGCGAGCAGCTCGTACAGGGTGGTGCTGAAGAGTCCGTCGGTCGGGGTCTCGTGGTAGTAGCTGAGGGAGAGATTCAGCACGTCGATCGGGAAGCCCGTCTTCGGATCCTCGCGATGCCGCCGCAGCAGCTCCACGACCTGCCCCACGGTTTCCAGGAGCGTGCTCTCGTCCACTACGCCGAGTGCGCCGGCGACGCGGATCGAGAGGATGTCGGCGTCCGGAGCGGCCTGACGTACGAGGCCCGCGATGAACGTGCCGTGCCCGGCGACCGCGTCGATCTCCCCGTCGAGCTGCCCGTAGAGGTCGGGGTAGCGCTCGGGATCGGCGTCGTCCGTGAAGCCCACGGGGATGCCGTCGAGCTCCACGTGCCGGGTGACGATGTCGGACGGCAGCCAGGCGTGCTCGCCGCACCCGGTGTCGAGGATCGCCACGACCGGCCGTCGTCCCCGCTTCGGGGCAGCCGTGCGAGCCGGCGCGGGACCGAGCCACGTGACCGGCTGCCGTGCCCCGCGTCCGGGCTCCAGGTAGTCGTCGCTGCCGCCTCCGCCGGGTGCCGCGCCGCGGACCGGGCTCGTCCGCGTGAACGGGTTCGTCCGGGTGAACGGGTTGGTTCGGGTGAAGGGATTGAGCCCGACGGGATCGATCGACAGCACGTGCTCGAGGCTGGTCCGCGGCATCGTCGAGCGGGACAGGCGCCGCGCTCGTTGCAGCACCCGCCACGCGTCCGGCGCCACCGGGGACTCGCCCCTGGTCGGTTCATCCGGCGTGGTCAGGCGCGCCCGCACGAAGCCCGCGACGCCGGGCACGAGCTCGCCGTTGCCCATCTCCCGCTCGCGGTCCTCGATCTCCAGGCGCCAGCCGAAGGAGTCGGCGGCGTCCCGCAGGGCGCGCAGCTCACGGTCGTATGCCTCCTGCTCGTCCAGGACACGCGTGATCAACAGGCGCTCCGGCAGGTAGGCGGTGGGGAACGCCCGGATCCCGTCCACCGGCTCGGTGCTGGGGTCGAGGGCGGTGCCGCGGCGGATCGATCCCTCCGCGCGGTCCTGCCAGGTCCATCCCTGGGGCTGTTCCATCGATCATCCTCTCCGTGGGGACGCCGGCGACATCGCCGGCATCGAGGGTCACAACTCGAACTGCGGGGTCTCGAGCGTGCGGGTCTCGTCGCCGACCGTCGCGGTCAGGCGCACGCGGCTGAGCCCTGGGGGCACCTCGTCGAACACGAACCGACCGGTCTCCGCCGGGGTCGTGCGGCGCTCGCGCGCGTCTTGCACGAGCACGATCTCTGCGGCGGCGGTGTCCACCCAGCCGTCGACCCGCCGCCGTCCGGAGGCGGTCGTCGTGACGTGGAGGAGGACGCTGGTGCCGCCGTCGCTGAACTGGAGGGTGAGAGCGTCGGTCTCGCCGCGTATCGCGCCGAGCGGCCCTTCCACGAGGGTGAGCAGGGCGTACTCGCGGTTGAGTCCGTCCGCCGCGACTGCGGCGACCATGCGGTCGATCAGCCCCGCAGGGACCGGATCAACCTCTCCCCACAGGCTGCGCAGGCGGGCGAACAGCCGGGCGTCGTCCTCGTCGCTCATGACCATCCCTCCGTCCGGGCGGCCGGGGTGTCGAGGAGGTCACGGAGCTTCGCGAGACAGCGGCTGCGGGTCGGGCCGATGCTGCCGACCGGCATCGACAGGTCGTGGGCGAGGCGGGCGTAGTCGGGGCGGTCCTCGAAGGCGATCACGCGAAGGAGGCGCTGGCATCGCTCGGCGAGGCGGCGGACGGCGGCCCAGAGCCGGCGGCTCTCGTCGTCGAGCGTGGCGTGCTCCTCGGCGGACGCCTGCTCCGGGAGGAGGAGGTCCAGGTCGTCGGACTCCGCCGTGTCGACGCGGCCGTTCGCCTTGCCGACCTTCCAGGCCTCGCGGCGGGCGGTGGTCGTCAGCCAGGCGGAGACGGCGCGGGGGTCGGCGATGGATCCATGTCCGCGCACGAGCTGCAGCCAGGTCGTCTGCACGACGTCCTCCGCGAGGGTGCGTTCGAGGCCGTAGGCGCGCACGACGTGCCAGAGCACGGGCGTCATGAGCCGCACCAGTTCGTCCATCGAGCGGCCGTCGCCATCGCGCCACGCATCGAACAGGTCCGCGGCGCGTTCCCAGCGTGCGCGCCCGTCGTCGGATGCCGGATCGGAGGCGGCGCCGGGGGCACCGTCGATCATGAAGCCCATTGTGATCACACCTACCAGGAGCACGGCAAGAGCACGGTGATACATGTCGCGGTCCAAGAATTCCGACGGTTGTTCGCGACGCGACGATGCCCTCGATAGCGTGGAGGGGTGATCGCCCTCGTCGTCGTGCTGTTCCTCAACGCCGGTTTCAACGTGCTGGTCTGGCCGAGGTTCTACAAGCGGGTCGCGAACGATCCGCGCGCCCGCGACGAGAACGGCAAGGCCACCCCGTTCCTCCGCGTGCACATCATCCTCATCGCGATCGCGCTGGCGCTCGCCGTGGCCTCCGCGGCGGCGGGAATCACCGTGCTCGCGGTCGCGCCCTAGCGCCCGGGCTCCGGCCTCCGCCCGCCTCAGTCCGCCTCGTACTGGGCGGCGTGCGCGGCCCATCGGGACTCGACCGGAAGGCTGCGGAGGGCGCGGTTCCCGATCGCGAGGGCAGCGGCCATCAGGCACAGGGCCGCGCAGAGCAGGATGGTGCCCTGGCGCCCGGCCCACGCGAGGCCAAAGCCGGCGATGAGGGGGGCGAGCGGCATCGCCCCCATCGCGAGCACCCCCATGGCGCTGTTCGCACGACCCAGCAGGCGTGACGGCGTGGCGACCATGAAGTAGCCCATCATCCCCGCATTGAGGGCGGGGACGAGGAGCACCGTGGCACCGAGGACGGCGGCGACGGCCCACGGCGCCGAGACGAACGACAGCGCGACGGCGCCGAGGGCGACGACCGTCAGCCCGACGATCGTGAGCGGGCCCGCCGGGATCCGCGGGACGAGCAGTGGGGCGACGATCGCGCCGACGAGCATCACGGCGCCGATGGCCGCGCTGACGGTTCCGATGAGCAGTTCGGAGTGCCCCGCCTGCTGCAGCGCGTAGACGGCGGTGGTGATCGCGGCGTTGAAGCCGAGGTTGACGATGGTCATGATGAGCATCACGCCGCCGAGGTCTGGGCGGGACAGCAGCCAGGCGAAGCCTTCGCGGAGTTCCCGCCAGGCGTTCGGGCGGACCACGGGCGCGTCGAGGTCTGCGTCCTCCTCGGCACCGGTGTCGGCGATGCCCGCTCGTCTGGTCTGACGGCCGAGCAGCCCGGCGGTCACGGCCGCGACGAGGTGGCAGGCGGTCATGACGACGCCGACGAGCCATCCGCCCACGCCGAGCAACAGCCCGCCCAGCGGCCCTCCGGCGAGCTGGAGGGCGGCATCGCGCCCCTGGTTCGCGGCCTGCGCGCGCCCCATCGCGTCGTCCGGGACGATCTCCTTCAGCGCGCTCTCCCCGGCGACATCGAAGAGGCCGCTGCGAGCGGCGAGCAGCACGTCGATCACGAGGAGGGTCGCGAAGGTGAGGGAGCCGCTGAGGGCGAGGAGTGTGAAAGCCCCGGCCAGCACGACACCCAGGAGCGAACCGACGAGCATGAGCACGATGCGCCGGTGCCGATCCGCGAGGATCCCGCCGACGAGGGTGAGCAGCACCCGCGCCACCATCCCCGCCCCCGCGATGATGCCGGCCTGCGCGGGGTCGTTCGTGACGATGAGGGCGAGGAGCGGGACGGCGAATCCGAACAGGGCGGACGCGAGTCCCTTGCTCGTGTCGCTGACGAGCCAGGTGAGATAGGGCGTGTTCCGCCACAGGCGGCGGGGGATCGTCGTGGTGCTCATGGCTCGACGATAGTTCCGCAATATAAGTTGCGCAACTATTGGTGCGCAATTGCGTGACTAGGATCGGGGGATGGCCGACGACGCGGAAACGACCTCCCGGGAGGACGCCGCCTTCATGACGTCGGCCATGCTCAAGGCCTACTCCCACCCGTTGCGCCGGCAGATCCTGCGCCTCATCTCGCGTCGCGGGTTCTTGCGGGCGGCGGACATCGCGACGGAGCTCGGCGTCCCTGCCAACAGCGCCAGCTTCCATCTGCGGGCCCTCGCGGAAGCCGCGCTCATCGAGGAGGCACCGGAGCAGGCCAGGGATCGTCGGGATCGCGTCTGGACAGGTCGGAAGGGCGCCCTCACGGTGGGCGGCCCCGACAACCCCGTGGTCGATGAAGCGCTCGGCGACGCGGTGGTGGCCGCGCTCGCGGAAGACCACGTCGACCTTCTGCGGCGGGTCATGGCCTGGACGCCAGAGTACGTCTCCGGCCGCACAGCCGAGGTGCACGCGTCATTCGTGCAGCGCACCATCCGCCTCACGGAGGCCGAGTTCGACGACGTGATGCACAAGATCAACGACGTGCTCTCCGCCGCGGACGCCGCGCACGACGACACCGACCCCGCGGGCCGCTACTGGCAGCTGGACATCGTCGTCGCCGACGACACCATCTGACTCACTCGTCCTCGTCGTCGGGGCGCTCGCCGCTGAGGATGAGGATGCGGCGAAGGTGCATCGCCGTCAGGACGCCCGGTCCCATCGAGCTGCGCACGTCGAATGTGCGGTCGTCGACCTTCTCCAGCAAGAGGCGGATCGCCCGCGCCGCCTCCCCGCGGCGGCGATGCGCCGCGCTCGACTGCGGGTCCTCCTCGGCGATGACGTCGGCCACCGCGTGGCAGGCCGCGGACAGCGGCTCGGGCAGCGCCGGGTCCAGGGGCATGCCGGCCGGACGCTCCCAGATCGTGTCGGCCGTCGCGTCGGCGATGTCGCGGATGAGATGCGCGATGCGGTCGAGCGTCGAGAGCTGTTCGTGGATGTGCGCGGTGCCGGCGTGCCGACGTCTCGCGCGGGGGTTGTAGCGGACGCTCTCGTCGGCTTCGGCCAGGGCGGCGCGGAGGTCGGCGGTGGTCTCGGCGAGGGCCTCGGCGTCGTCGGCCCACTGCGCTGTCTCCGGCGGCCAGGATTCCGAGACCGCGGAGCCGATATCGTGCAGGTGGCCCGCGAGCTGCCGGCGGAACTCCTCGACCCGCGTTTCCGCCGATCCGATCAGCGGAGCCGGGGCGAACAGGAGGTTGACCACCAGGCCGATCACGACCCCGACTCCCATCTGGGCCAGGTATCCGAGGGAGTACTCATCGGCGTTCTGGCCGCCGATGATGAGGACGAACAGCGCCGCCATCGGGACGTACTCCTTGCCGACGCCGAACCACCCGGTGCCGGAGACGAGGACGCCGAGACCGACGACGAGGGGGATCGTCCACCACGTCGGTCCGACCGTGAGCACGATGAGGGCGGCCAGGCCGATACCCGTCGCGAGCCCGAACAGCGTCTGCAGGCTCGACCGCATCGACCCCATGAGGGTCGGGTACATGCTCACGAGCGCGCCGAGGGGCGCGTAGTACGGGTACTCGTCGGTGACGCCCGGCATGTGCGGCGCGATGGTCCACGCGAGACCGACGGCGAGGGCCGTCTTCGCCACCAGGAGCAGGCGCGCGGGGCGGACCGCCTCGCGGACGGTGCGAGCGAGGTACGAGCGACGCTCGCGGACGCGCAGGCGCGAAAGGTCGGGTGTCACGTCATCCTCTCCTCGCGGCGGTCGGGTGGTCCTCTCTGGCGAGGATAGGGCGGCAGGCGGCGTGCGGCCACCCGGTTGCCCCGGCCCCGGGCGCCGGGTAGAGGGCGGCCGAACGCGGATGCCGCGACCGCGCGGGGTGCGCGGCCGCGGCATCCGCGGATTCCGATCCTCACGTCAGGGCGTGGCCCGACGGAAGGCGAGGAAGGAGATGCCGCTGAGGACGGCGACCACCACGAGTCCCCACAGGGCCAGGCCCACCGCTCCGAGGTCGAGGATGCCGAGCCACACGTCTCCCCACAGCTCGAGCCGCGTCACGAGGAACACGACCCCGACGAGGATGAGCGCCAGAGCCACGCCCACGATGGTCAGCACCATCGGCCCCCAGCTCTTGTAGATCGTCGCGCCGGTGAAGCCGATCACGAAGAAGAACAGAGCGAGCGTGAAGTAGACGACGAAGGCGCCGAGCGGGCCGGCCTCCCACAGCCACGGCAGGTGGAAGACCCAGCCGTTCACGCCGTAGCCGTTCGTGGCCAGCTCGATCGCGCCCCCGATGAGGAACAGGATGCCGAGCAGGGCGCTGCCCAGGATGGCGGTGAGGAGCGTCCCGATGAAGAACTCTCGCCGGGTGACGCTCATCGCCTGCGAGAACGGGAATGTCAGGGTCATGGCCGACATGCCGATGGCGAAGAAGTACCACAGCGGCGCCTGACCGCCTCCGCCGTACTTGGGGGCGTCACCGGGGATCATCGCGTAGATGAGGACCGAGATCACCACGGCCGAGCCGAGGATGATCAGCGGGACCCAGACGAAGGTCTGCCGGTTGATGAGCTGCAGGCGGATGACGTTGAGTGTGCGTCGCATCAGCGGACTCCTTCCGTGGTGGCTTCGGCCCTGCTGCTGGGGTGGGCCTCGGCCTTCTGCGTGAGGCGGACGATGAGCTGCTGCAGCGAGACGGGGGCGAGGTCGAGGCCCGCGGCCCGCACCTCGGCTCGGTCTTCCGCGGTGAGCGCACCGAGAACGGTGACCGAGGCGACGCGGCCGAGCTCGTCCCGGTGCAGGACCTCTCGGCCGGCGGTCCAGGCGTCGACCTTGGCGGCGTCGCCGACGACGGTCACGGCACGGTCGCGGACGGCATCCGTGTCCTCGTTGAGGAGGATCTGACCGTTGTCGATCACGATGACCTTCTCGATGAGGTTCGCGACCTCGTCGATCAGGTGCGAGGAGAGGATGATCGTGCGCGGATGCTCCGCGTAGTCCTCCACGAGCCGGTCGTAGAAGATCTGTCGGGCGACGGCATCGAGCCCGAGGTAGGGCTCGTCGAAGAACGTGATCTCGGCGCGGGAGGCCAGGCCGATGATGACGCCGACGGCGGAGAGCTGCCCGCGGGAGAGCTTCTTGATGGTCTGCTTCATCGGCAGCTGGAACTCCGCGATGAGCTCGTCCGCGAGGTCCTGGTCCCAGTGCGGGAAGAACAGGCGCGCGGCGGCGAACGCGTGCCGCGGGGTCGCGTCGTCCGGGTACTTCTGGCTCTCCCGGACGAAGCAGATCCGCCCGAGCACGTGCGCGTTCTCGTACGGGTGCTCGCCGAACACCTTCACGGTGCCGGAGGACTCGAAGTTCTGCGCCGTGAGGATCGACATGAGTGTCGTCTTCCCGGCACCGTTGCGGCCGAGGAGCCCGTAGATCGAGCCTCCCTCGAGCGAGAGGGACACGTTGTCGAGCGCCCTCTTCTCCTTGTAGCGCTTGGTGAGGTTCTGCACCTCGATGACGGCGGTCATGCGGGGTTCTTCCCTTCTGGGGTGGGGGCGAGTGCGGCGCGCTGCCGGAGCAGGTCCGCGAGGTCTTCCGCGCCGAGACCCAGCGTGCGGGCCTCCGCGAGGAGCGGATCGATGTAGCGGTCGGCGAAGGCCGCCCGGCGCTCGCCGAGGAGCATCTCCCTGGCGCCTTCCGAGACGAACATGCCGATGCCTCGGCGCTTGTGGAGCACTCCCTTGTCGGTGAGCATGGCGACTCCCTTCGCGGCGGTGGCGGGGTTGATGCGGTAGAACGCGGCGAGCTCGTTCGTCGAAGGGGCCTGCGCCTCCTCGGCCAGCGAGCCGTCGAGGATCGAGTCCTCGATCTGCTCGGCGATCTGGAGGAAGAGCGGTTTGCCTTCTTCGATCACGAGTCCTCCGTGGTTTCTGGGTTACTTACTCAACTAAGTAACCACAGAACCCGCGTTCGTGTCAACGGTGAGCTGGCAGCGGGTCGAGGCGGGCCGCGTACAGTGGGCTGGTGCCGGAGTTCCCCTACAGTCGTCTGCGTCGCTGGCCCGACGTCGAAGCGGACAACCTCCAGGCCCACGATGCGACCGACCTGCTGCTTGTCGATCGAGCGCTCGCCGCGGGCGTCGCAGGCGACCGGATCGTGGTCATCGGAGACGAGTACGGCGCGATCACCCTCGCGCTGACCGCGGCCGGTCTCTCCGGGATCCGGGTGCATCAGGACCTCGCCTCCGGACGTCGCGCGCTCGCCCGGAACGCGGACGAGCTGGCGCTCGGCGGATTCATCCCGCACGAACTCGACGAGAGCCTGCTCGCCGGTGCGCGCCTCGTGCTGCTGCAGCTGCCGAAGGCTCTCGCTGAACTGGAGGAGATCGCGGATGCGGTCGCCCGGTGGGCCGCTTCCGACGCCGTGCTCATCGCCGGAGGCCGGGTGAAGCACATGACCCTCGCCCAGAACGAGGTGCTGGGTCGGAGCTTCGCCGAGGTGCAGCCGCAACGCGCCGAGCGGAAGTCGCGGCTGCTCGTCGCCACCGGTGCCCTCCCGGTAGCCGAGTCCCCGCCGTTCCCGGTCTCCGCGCGGCACGGCGGCCTCGTCCTCGTGGCCCACGGCGGCGCCTTCGCCGGGGCCCGCCTCGACATCGGCACCCGGGTCTTGCTCGAGGCGCTCGACCTCGACGGTTCACAACTCAGGAGAACGGAGGCGACACGCCCCGAGAACGCGCCGAACGGCGGTGCGAGCGCCCGATCTTCCGGAGTTGTGAACGGCCCCGGCCGCCGCGTGCTCGACCTCGGCTGCGGGACCGGAGCGCTCGCCGTGTCCTGGGCGCTCGCCCGCCCGGACGACCGGGTCGTCGCCACGGACCGCTCGGCCGCCGCCGTCGCCTCTGCGCGAGCCACGATGATCGCGAACGGGGTGGCCGACCGGGTCCAGGTCACTCACGACGACGCGGGCTCCGAGCTTTCGGATGCCTCCTTCGACGCCGTCCTCCTGAACCCGCCATTCCACCTCGGCGCCAGCGTGCACACGGGTGCCGCGACCCGCCTGTTCCATGCCGCCGCGCGCCTGCTCCGCCCCGGCGGAGAGCTGTTCACGGTGTACAACTCGAGCCTCGGATACCGGGCCGAGCTGACCCGCCTGATCGGTCCCACGGAGCAGCTCCGACGCACTCCGAAGTTCACGGTGACCCGCACCGTCCGGCGCCCATGACGCCGCCGCGACGAGATTGCTAGACGCTCGTACTATCCCCCGGTCAGCGGCGGAAACCCGGGCACGTCCCCGGCGCAGGATTTGCCGCTGACCGGCCATTTCGTTACGTTGGTCTGCGGGCCTGACGGCCCATAGACCAGTCCGCGGTCACGTCCTTCCTTCGATGAGCTGTGCGGCGAAGAGGCGTGGGCGTACGGTCGATCCCCTCTGCGGCGGATCCGAAATCCGCCGCCTGTGCCGCCACAGCGAAGACGTCGAACGGCCTCGTGAGGATCACCCGGGCGTGACCGAAGCAGGCTCAGCCACCCGAAGCCGAGCCGCAGGGGAAACGTGTCCGAAACAGCACTCGAAGCGCGCCATCTGTACAAGGTGTTCGGGAGGAATCCGAGCACCGCCGTCCGCCGACTGAAGGCCGGGGAGAGCCGCACGGCCGTCGCCGACGCGGGGACCGCCGCCGTCATCGACGCCAGCTTCACCGTCAACCGCGGTGAGATCTTCGTCATCATGGGCCTGTCCGGATCGGGCAAGTCGACCATCATCCGCATGCTGAACGGCCTGCACGACATCACCGCCGGCGCCGTCACCGTGGGCGGCGACCCGATCACGGGGATCCCGGCCGCGCGCCTGCGCGAGATCCGCCGCGACCGCATCTCGATGGTGTTCCAGCACTTCGCGCTGCTGCCGCACCGCACGGTCGCCGCGAACGTCGCCTACCCGCTCGAGCTCAAGGGGGTCGGCAAGGCCGAGCGCCAGGCCAAGGCCGAGGAGATCCTCGCCCTCGTCGGCCTCGAGGGCCAGGGCGACAAGCTGCCCTCCGAGCTGTCCGGCGGCATGCAGCAGCGCGTGGGCATCGCTCGCGCCCTCGCCGCCGACAGCGACATCCTGCTCATGGACGAGGCCTTCAGCGCGCTCGACCCGCTGATCCGCCGCGAGATGCAGGAGCAGCTCCTGGAGCTGCAGCAGAAGCTCCAGAAGACCATCGTCTTCATCACGCACGACCTCAACGAGGCCATGTTCCTCGGTGACCGCATCGCCGTCATGCGCGACGGTCGCATCGTGCAGATCGGCACGCCGGAGGACATCCTCATGGACCCGGCGAACGATTACGTCGAGCAGTTCGTGCAGGACGTCGACCGTGCCCGCGTGCTCACCGCCGCGAACGTCATGGAGCGTCCGCGCCCCGTCGTCGCCGAGTCGGCCGGTCCCCGCACCGCGCTCCGCCAGATGCGCGACGCCTACATGTCGGCGACCTACGTGGTCGGCAAGGACCGCCAGCTGGTGGGCGTGGTCACCGACCGCGACGCCGTGAAGCTCGTCCGCCAGGGCGCCACGCGCCTCGACTCCATCATCAAGCCGGTGCTGCAGAGCGTCCGCGAGGACGACGTGCTCATGAACCTGTTCGTCCCCGCCGTCGAGTCGCCGCTGCCCCTCGCGGTGACGGATGCCGACGGCCGCCTCGCGGGCGTGATCCCGCGCGTCACCCTGCTCGCGGCGCTCGGTCCCGGGCCCGGAGCGACCGAGGAGATCCTGCTGCCGATGACCCCCATGCCCCAGGCCGAGATCGACGCCGTGCTCGACGACGGATGGACGGCCGAGCCCGGCCCTTCGACGAGCTCAGGGACCCAGGCCGGGTTCGGCTCAGGGACCCAGGCCGGGTTCGGCTCAGGGACCCAGGTCGACACGGAGGAGGTGCGCTGATGGACGGTTTCCGCATTCCTGTGGGCGACTGGGTCGCCGCTGGCGTCGACTGGATCACCGCCAACCTCGACGGCCTGCTCGACGCGGTCTCGTTCGTGGTGAGCTTCCTCGTCGACGGCCTCACGCGCCTGCTCCTCACCCCGCATTTCGCGGTCATCATCGTGATCGCGGCGCTCATCGCCTGGGTCGTGCGCTCGTGGCAGCTCGCGATCGGCACGATCCTGTCGTTCGGGCTCATCGTCGCCATGGACCTCTGGGTCCCGGCGATGCAGACGCTCGCCCTCGTGCTGGTCGCTGCCGTCGTTGCCGTGCTGATCGCGGTGCCGCTCGGCATCTGGTCGGCGCGCAACGCGACGGTGCGCGCGACGCTGAAGCCGGTGCTCGACTTCATGCAGACCATGCCGGCCTTCGTCTACCTGATCCCCGCGATCGTGTTCTTCGGCATCGGCGTGGTCCCCGGCCTGGTCGCGACCGTGATCTTCGCGCTGCCTCCCGGCGTGCGCCTGACCGAGCTGGGCATCCGCGGCGTCGACGCGGAGACCGTCGAGGCCGGACACGCCTTCGGGGCGACGCCGGGCCAGATCCTCCGCGGGATCCAGCTGCCGCTGGCGATGCCGACCATCATGGCCGGCGTCAACCAGGTCATCATGCTCGCGCTGTCGATGGCGGTCATCGCCGGCATGGCGGGCGCCGACGGCCTCGGGAAGATGGTCGTCGAGGCGATCTCGACGATCAACATCCCCAAGGGCGTCGAGGCGGGACTGGGCGTCGTGCTCATCGCCGTGTTCCTCGACCGGGTGACGGCCGCTCTGGGCGCCCCCGGCGAGAACCGCTCCTCGCTCCTCGGGATGCTGAAGCGCCGCGGTTCGTCCCGTCCTTCCGCTCCCGCGGCGTCGGAGCCCGCCCCCGCTGCGCCCGCCGAGTCCGCTCCCACCGAATCCGAGCTCGCCCGCGCCTGAGCGCCCCTGTCCCGCGGCCCTCGTTTCTGTCCCCCACCCCCTTACGTCCGGTGCGGGACGGAAAAGGGGCCCCGGGGCGCGGATTCCGGCACGGTTTCAATCCCGGCACAGCTGTCCCGCGGACTCGTCCGCACCTCCTGAATCACATACGGAACGCAAGAGAGAGAGTCACATGAAGAAGAAGATCCTGACCATCACGGCCCTCGGCGCCGCAGCATCGCTCACCCTCGCCGGATGCAGCGGCGACGGCGCCGGTGGTACGAGCGGCGGCGGCGACGCCGCCGAGGACAAGGGCACCATCACCCTCGGATTCCTGCCTTCCTGGACGGACGGCCTCAGCACCGCCTACCTCCTGCAGGACCAGCTCGAGAAGATCGGCTACACGGTCGAGATGAAGACCCTCACCGAGGCCGGACCGCTCTACACCGGGCTCGCGCAGGGTGACGTCGACATGTACCCGTCGGCCTGGCCGGAGCTCACGCACGCCTCCTACATGGACACCTACGGCGACGACATCGAAGACCTCGGCACGTACTACGAGAACGCCAAGCTCACCCTCGCCGTGCCGGAGTACTCCGACCTCACCTCGATCGAGGACCTCGCGGGCAAGGGCGCCGACTTCGACGGCAAGATCTACGGCATCGAGCCGGGTGCGGGTCTGACCGCCCAGACCGAGAAGATGATGCCGGAGTACGGTCTCGACGGCGAGTACGAGCTGGTGACCTCGTCGACCGCGGCGATGCTCACCGAGTTGAAGACCGCGACCGACAAGCAGGAGGACATCGTCGTCACGCTGTGGCGTCCGTTCTGGGCCAACGACGCCTTCCCCGTGAAGGACCTCGAGGACCCGAAGGGCGCCATGGGCGAGGCCGAGGGCCTGCACTTCCTGGGCACCACCGGCTTCGCGGACGAGTTCCCCGAGGCGGCGGAGCTGATCAAGAAGATCCAGCTCGACGACGAGCAGTACGGCGCGCTCGAAGACCTCGTGGTCAACGAGTACGGCGAGGGCAAGGAAGCCGACGCGGTCGACGCGTGGCTCGAGGAGTACGGCGACCAGTTCGACTGGACCGTCACCAGCTGACACCCGTCGCACGTCTCGAAGGAGGGTCTTCCGCACCGGGAGGCCCTCCTTCGTCGTCGGCCCCCTTATGCGCGCGCCCGGAAGGTGGAAGCATGGCCCGCACTCGCCGGCCCGCCCGGGTCGCGGAGGGGGGAAGAGAACGATGTGCACAGGACTGAGCTTCACGACCGCCGACCACTACTTCGGGAGGAATCTCGATCTCGAGTTCTCGTACAACGAGACGGTGACCGTCACACCGCGGAACTTCCCGTTCCCGTTCCACCGGTTGCCGTCGCTGCCGACGCATCACGCGATCATCGGTATCGCGACGATCGCCGACGGCTACCCGCTGTACTACGACGCCGTCAACGAGAAGGGGCTCGGCATGGCCGGACTCAACTTCCCGGACAACGCGCACTATCCGGCGCCGGGGTCGGGCGACGCGGAGGTCACGCCGTTCGAGTTCATCCCCTGGGTCCTCGGACAGTTCGAGACGGTGACCGAGGTGAAGGAGGCCCTGCGGTCGGTGAGTCTCGTGGACATCGACTTCAGCCCGGAGTTCCCGCTGTCGCCGCTGCACTGGATCATCGCCGACAAGAGCGCGTCGATCACCGTCGAGAGCGTGCGCGGCGGCCTCAAGGTCTACGACAACCCGTGGGGCGTGCTCACGAACAACCCCACGTTCGACATCCAGAGCTTCCGCCTCAACGACTATCAGCACCTCTCGAAGCGGCAGCCGGAGAACACCTTCGCCTCTGACGTGCCGATGGACCTCTACAGCCGCGGTATGGGCGGGATCGGGCTGCCGGGCGACCTGTCGTCGTCGTCGCGATTCGTGAAGGCGGTGTTCACGCGCATGAACGCGGTGTGCGGGACGACGGAGTCGGAGTCGATCAGCCAGTTCTTCCAGATCCTCGGCTCGGTCGCCCAGCAGCGCGGCTGCGTGCAGGTCGGCGACGAGGAGAAATACGAGATCACCATCTACTCGTCGTGCGCCAACACCGCCACGGGCGTGTACTACTACACGACCTACGAGAACAGCCAGATCACCGGTGTGGACATGCACAAGGAGGATCTGGACAGTACGGACCTCGTCGCCTATCCGCTCGTGAAGGGGCAGCAGATCGCGATGCAGAACTGATCTCCGCTTCACGCAACCCCCTCATCGAAGGGCCGGCCGCGGCGTAGCCTGTGGCCGTGGACGGGTTCGCGGCGATCGACTTCGGGTTCGCCCGCGAGGTCCTGCAGCGGGGCATCGCGGCGCTGTACCTCGTCGCGTTCGTCTCGACGCTGAACCAGTTCCGTCCGCTCCTCGGCGAGCACGGGCTCCTGCCCGCGCCCGTGCTGCTCGACTGGGTGGCGCAGAAGCGCGAGCGCCGGAAGCTGCTGCACCCCACGCTGTTCAGCCGGGTCCGCTACACGGACCGGCGCCTGGTCACGCTGTGCGGGGCGGGGGTCATCATCGCCGCCCTGCTCATCGTCGGGGTGCCGCAGCTCGGACCGCCGTGGGTGCCGATGCTGGCCTTCCTCGCCCTGTGGTTCGGCTACATGTCGGTGGTGAGCATCGGGCAGACCTTCTACTCGTTCGGGTGGGAGATGCTGCTGCTGGAGGCGGGGTTCCTCGCGGCCTTCCTCGGCTCGAACGACCAGCCGCCGCCGACGGTCGTGATCGTGCTCTTCTGGTGGCTGCTGTTCCGGCTGGAGTTCGGGGCCGGGATGATCAAGATCCGCGGCGGACGCGAGTGGCGCGACCTCACCGCGATGACCTTCCACCACGAGACGCAGCCGATGCCCGGGCCGCTGAGCCGCCAGGCGCATCTGCTGCCGCGGTGGTTTCACAAGCTCGAGGTCGTCGGCAACCACGTCGCGCAGCTCGTCGTGCCGTTCTTCCTCTTCGCCCCGCTCCTCACTCTCTGGCTCCCCGACAGCGCGGGGGTCCCTGAGCTCGCCGAAGGGGCCGCGTGGGTCGGTGCCGTCGCCGGGGGGATCGTGATCGCGACGCAGCTGTGGCTCGTGCTCACCGGGAACTTCGCGTGGCTGAACTGGGCGACGATCGTGCTCGCGTTCTCCGCGATCGGCCTCCCCGGCATCGGATCTCCGGAGCGGACGCCGGAGACCTCGCTGCCGTGGACCGTATCCGGGATGCCGTTGTGGTGGGTCGTGGTGACCTCGGCGGTCGGGGTGCTGTTCGTCGTGCTGAGCGTGCCCGCGGTGCGCAACCTCTTCGCCCGACGGCAGCTCATGAACGCGAGCTTCAACCGCTTCCAGCTCGCCAACGCCTACGGAGCCTTCGGCACCGTCACCCGGGAGCGGGTCGAGATCGTCATGGAGGGGTCGGATGACGAGGAAGGCCGGCACTGGCGCGAGTACGAGTTCCGGGGGAAGCCGGGGGACGTGCGGCGGATCCCGCGGCAGTTCGCTCCGTATCATCTGCGGCTGGACTGGCTGATGTGGTTCCTGCCGCTCGGACACTCGCTGGACGACTGGTTCTCCGTGTTCCTCGTGCGGCTCCTGGAGGCGGATCCCGCGACGCTGCGGATGCTGCGCGTCGACCCGTTCCACGGTGCGCGGCCGCGGTGGGTGCGCGCCGTGTCGTACCGCTACCGCTTCACGACCCGCGCCGAGCACCGAGCCGACGGCGCCGTCTGGGTCCGGACCGGTCGCCGCGTCGTGCTCGGTCCGGTCGGTCTCCGCTGACTTCGAGTCGCGGCCCTTGCTCCAGATCCGGGCCGGATGGAGCCGATCGGGCGATTCGAACGGCGGCCGAGCGCGGCGAAACGCCCCGGCCGGGGAAGAGTCCCCGGTCGGAGCGTTCCGTCTCGCTGGGCGTCGATCAGCTGACCTTCTTTCGGTACGAGATGATCGCGAACACGTAGGCGACCACGAGGATCCCGACGCACCAGGCGAGAGCGACCCAGATGTCGGACCCGACCGGCTCCCCCGCGAACAGCGCCTGGATGGAGTTGACGATCGAGGTCACCGGCTGATTCTCGGCGAACCACTGCACCGGTGCCGGCATGGTGTCGGTCGGCACGAACGCCGAGCTGATGAACGGGAGAAAGATCAGCGGATACGAGAAGGCGCTCGCGCCGTCGACCGTCTTCGCGTTCAGACCCGCGATGATCGCCAGCCAGGTGAGTGCCAGGGTGAACAGCATCAGGATGCCGATCACTCCGAGCCAGGCCCAGACGCTCGCCCCGGTGCGGAAGCCCATCAGGAACCCGACCCCGAAGATGATCGCGAGGGTGATGGCGTTCGCCGTGAGAGACGTCAGCACGTGGGCCCACAGCACGCTCGACCGGGCGATCGGCATGGAGTGGAACCGCTCGAAGATGCCGCTCTGCATATCGGTGAAGAGCCGGAAGGCCGTGTAGGCGATGCCCGATGCGATCGCGATGAGCAGGATGCCCGGGAGGAGATAGTTCACGTAGTTCTCGGCGCCGGTGCTCTGCTGGAGGGCACCGCCGAAGACGTACACGAACAGGAGCATCAGCGCGATCGGAGTGACCGCCGTGGTGATGATCGTGTCGGGGCTGCGGAAGATGTGCCGCATCGAGCGGCCGGTGAGCGTCGCCGTGTCGGCGGCGAAGTGCGTGGTCATGCGGCGTCTCCTCTCTGAATCTGGGTCCCCGCCTGGGTCCCTGAGTCCGCCTGGGTCCCTGAGCCCGTCGAAGGGGGGCCGATGAGGGTGAGGAAGATCTCCTCGAGGCTGGGCTGCTTCTCGACGTACTCGACCTTCGCGGGCGGGAGCAGCCGCTTCAGTCCGGCGAGGGTGTCGTTCGCGATGATGCGGCCCTCGTGCAGGATCGCGATGCGGTCGGCCAGCTGCTCCGCCTCATCGAGGTACTGCGTGGTGAGCAGGACGGTCGTGCCACTGCTTGCGAGCTCCTTCACCACGTCCCACACCTCGATGCGGGATTCCGGGTCGAGGCCCGTGGTCGGCTCGTCGAGGTAGATGACCTCGGGGTCGCCGACCAGGCTCATCGCGATGTCGAGCCGGCGACGCATGCCGCCGGAGTAGGTACCGACCTTGCGGCTTCCGGCGTCGGTGAGTCGGAAACGCGCGAGGAGCCGATCGGCCACCGCGCCGGGGTCGGACAGGTGTCGCAGCTTCGCGACGAGCACGAGGTTCTCGCGCCCGGTGAGGATCTCGTCGACCGCGGCGAACTGCCCGGTGAGGCTGATCTTCTCCCGAACGCCGAGGGGATTCGCGGCGACGTCGATGCCCTGCACCGTCGCCGTGCCGGCATCCGCCTTCAGCAGCGTGGAGAGGATGCGCACCATGGTGGTCTTGCCGGCGCCGTTCGACCCGAGGAGGGCGAAGATCGATCCCCGCTCCACCTCGAAGTCGACGCCGCGCAGCACGTGCAGATCCTTGTAGGACTTCTCGATGCCCTGCACCGAGAGGGCTGGCGTCGTCATGACTCGTCCTCCTTCTTCTTCGCCTCCGCGACCGCCTTCTTCAGCCGCGCGCGCTCCTTGTCGACCCACTGCGTCCCGCCGTAGGCCTCGGCGTAGTTCTCGGCGAACTCGACGGGGTCGTCGCCGATGATGTCGTCGATCGGGGTGCGGTCGATTGCGGCGCGCTCCCACAGATCGGCGAGGTCGAGGAAGATCTGCACGAGGGTGTCCCCGTCGGTGATCCCCCCGTAGTACATGGTGTAGCGATGCTGGGCGTTGGCGACCGTGCGGTAGGGCTCCGGCAGAGCCTCGATCCGCGCCTTCGCCTGCTTGTACTGCTTCTTCTGCTCGAGCGATCCGGTGAGCGCTTCGATCCACTTGGCGGCCATGTCAGTTCTCCTCGTTCGGGGTGTTCGTGGTGGTGGTGTTGAGTCGTTCGATGTGCGTCCGGAGGAAGTCCCAGGTGGTCCAGAACTCCGCCAGCTCCTGTCGGCCCTGCGCGTTCAGGGTGTAGACCTTGCGGGGCGGACCCTTCTCGCTCGGCACCTTCTCGACGTCGACGAGCTTCTTCTGCTCGATCCTGACCAGCAGGGCGTAGACGGTGCCCTCGGCGGTGTCGGTGAAGCCGTGCTCGCGCAGCCGGGTGGTGATCTCGTATCCGTAGGCCGGCTGCTCGGCGAGGAGGGCCAAAACGATGCCCTCCAGGGTGCCCTTGAGCATCTCGGTCATCTGCTTGCCCATCGTCCCCTCCTTTCCTTCTCGGTTAGGTACTCAGTGTTGCTGGGTACCGGTACAAAGTAACACTGAGTACCGGTACTTAGCAACACCGAATACTGAACTTCCTCATCCCTCTTCTTCGCCGAGACCCCGGGTGCGCGGCGAGACCCCCGGGTGGCGACGCGAAGACCCCGGGGTGTCGACGACAACCCGGGGTCTCAGCGGGAAGAGGGGGAGCGGGATGGGCTAGGGGAAGAGGCGGCGGAGAAGGGGGAGGTCGTCGTCGCGCAAAGCCTGCGTGATCACGGCAGCGGTCTCCGGAGGCATGTCCTTCTCCAGGCGCTGCCACAGCCACCGCGCGGCACCCAGGTCGGCGGTGGCGACGGCGGTCGAGAACGCGGCGACGCCGTCGTAGTACGGGATGGTGGACGAGCCGGGCGGGGCGTTGTACGGCGCGTAGATGTCGACGAACGGAAGGGCCGGGTCCGGGCGGAGGTAGAGGACGTCGCCGGGTGCGATCGGCTCGAAGCCGCGCACGTGGTTGAAGCTGCCGACAGTGACGTAGTCGACGCAGAAGCGCTCGCCGATCGCGATCAGACTGTCGCCGGACTGGACCTCGTAGGAGAAGATCCGCCCGTCCGCATCCCGGGTGACGGGACCGCGCGCCAATTCTGACGTGCCCATGTCGACGAGCTCGCCGAGAAGCTTCGCATGATGCGCGGAGCCGTCGTCGCTGCCGATGCTGATGAACGCGTTCGTGGTGCAGTCCCCCGGTCCGCCGGCGGGAACGCTGATGCCGTCACCCAGGTCGACGAGTTCGTCCTCGGCCGTGTCCTCGGCTTTCAGGGCCGCCGGGGTGGGGGTCGGTGACGGTGCGGCGGCGAAGCGCTCCGACGCCCACGAGGTGACGTCGAACACGGCGGACGCGGCGCTGACCACGACAGGAGCGGCCGCGACGACCAGGCCGGCGACGGCGACGGCGACGACGGCGGCGGTGATCGTGGTGGAGCGCTTCATCCCGGTCAGCATGGCATCGAAGCGTGCCGAGCACCAGAGCGGAGGCGTCAGCTGCGGAGATAGGCGAGGACGGCGAGGACGCGACGGTGGCCGCTGTCGCTGGAGGCGAGGCCGAGCTTCGCGAAGATGTTGCCGATGTGCTTGCTCACCGCGGTCTCCGTCACAAACAGCCGCGCGGCGATGGTGGTGTTGTCCAGGCCCTCCGCCATGAGGCCGAGCACTTCCCGTTCGCGCGGGGTGAGGGTCTGCACGGGGTCGTCGGCGCGACGGCGACTCAGGAGCTGCGAGATGACCTCGGGGTCCATGACGGTGCCACCGGCGGCCACGCGGCGCAGCGCGTCGACGAACGCGGCGACCTTGCCCACCCGCTCCTTCAGCAGGTACCCGAGCCCGTTCGCCCCCGCCGCGAGGAGCTCCCCGGCGTAACGGTCCTCGACGTACGCCGAGAGCACGAGCACCGGGAAGCCCGGGCGGCGGGCTCTCGCCTCGGCCGCGGCCTTGAGCCCCTCGCTGGTGAACGTCGGCGGCATCCGCACGTCGAGCACGGCGGCATCCGCCTCATCGAGCAGGGCGAGGAAACCCTCCGCGTCGGGAACGGCGCCGATCACGTCGAAGCCCTCACTGCGCAGCAGCAGCGCGAGGCCCTCCCGGAGCAGGGTGTCGTCCTCCGCGATCACGATCCGCATGGCAGCTCCGTCCGCAGGATGGTGGGTCCCCCGGCGGGACTCGACAGTTCCATCGTGCCCTCGAACGCCTCGACACGGCGCCGGATCCCCGCGAAACCCCCGCCCGGTCGCTCGACGGCGCCGCCGACCCCGTCGTCCTCCACCGCGATGTGGAGCAGTTCGCCGTCCCGCTCGACCCGCACCGCGGCCCGCGTCGCGGCGCTGTACTTGTTGACGTTGGTCAGAGCCTCCGCGACCACGAAGTAGCTCGCGGACTCGACGGCCGCCGGCACCCGCCCGACGTCCGTGGCTTCGAGCGTGCAGGGGACGACGCTGCGCCCGGCGAGCGAGGCGAGCGCCCCCTCGAGACCCAGTTCGTCGAGGATCGGCGGATAGATGTCGTGCACGGTGCGGCGGAGGCCGGCGAGAGCATCCGCGGCGGCGTCCTGCGCGCGCCGCAGCGGTTCGAGCACCTCGCCGCCGGTCTCCTGGGCGCGCTCCGCGATCCCCAACATCATCACGACGTTCACCAGGCGGTTCTGGGCGCCGTCGTGCAGATCGCGCTCGATGCGACGGAGCTCGGCGGCGTGGGCATCGAGGGCGGCCGCGCGACTGAGCGTCAGCGCATCGACCCGGGCGGCGAGGCGGGACTTCTGCGGCGTCGCGAGCAGCTTCGCCGAGACGAAGGCCACGAGCCGAGCGACCGCCGGAACGAGGAAGACCGCGGCCACCGCGTAGGCGAGGGCGACGAGCGGCATGGTCCACGCCAACTCCCACGACGTGACCGGGTACGGCGACCCGACCGGGTCGTCGGCGGGCGCGAACTGCCAGTACCAGGTCACCCCGAGCGTGTTGACGGCAGACAGCGGCAGTGCGAGCGTCAGGAGCGACACCCACATCACCGGGAAAGCGTGGACCGTGAGCCACAGCGCCTCGCGGGCGGTGGCGCGGGAGAAGGCGAAGCGCAGACGCTCGTCGATCGTCGCGCCCCTCGGCAGCGTGCGCCCGAGCGGCGGCAGATCCTCCCCGCGTCGTCGTCCGATCCGTCGTCGCGCCCGGTCGCTCCAGGCGTGCAGCACCTGCACGACCTGCGGAAGCAACAGCACCCCGCCGGTGATGAGCATGAGCGGCAGCAGCACCATGACCACGCAGAACAGGGCGAGGGAGACGATGGAGGCGCCGAGCTCGATCCCGAGGAAGCGCGCGTCACGCAGCCATCCGCGCATCCAGCGGCGCATCCATCCGTCCTTCACCCTGCAAGTCTGCCGGAGCGCCCCTCAGCTCGCGGTATAGCCAGCTCCACCATCGATGCGGGACCGGGCGGGATGGGGGTGGGCCCGCGGCTTTCCTAGCGTCGAAGCATGACCTCCCTCTCCTCCCCGCCGCTCGTCGAAGCGGCCCCCGCCGAGGCCCTGCGTCTCAGCGGCCTCGTCAAGACCTACGGCTCCGGCAGCGCCACGGTGACCGCGCTCCGCGGCATCGACCTCGCCATCGCCCGGGGCTCGTTCACCGCGATCATGGGGCCGTCCGGCTCGGGCAAGAGCACGCTGCTGCACAGCGCCGCGGGCCTCGACCGCCCGACCAGCGGCACGGTGCACCTGGGCGGCACCGAGATCTCCGCTCTCACTCCCCGGCAGCTGACGGCCTTCCGCCGCGACCATGTGGGGTTCGTGTTCCAGGCCTACAACCTGCTTCCGGCCCTGACCGTGGAGGACAACATCACCCTCCCGCTGCGCCTCGGCCGGCAGGCTCTGGATCATCGCTGGCTGGAGACGCTGCTCGCCGCGGTGGGTCTCACCGACCGCCGCCACCGTCGCCCCGCTGAGCTCTCCGGCGGACAGCAGCAGCGCGTCGCGATCGCCAGGGCGCTCATCACGCGACCGCACGTCGTGTTCGGCGACGAGCCCACCGGCGCCCTGGATTCCCGCACCGGAAAGCAGGTCCTCGACCTCCTCGCGCACACCGCGAAGGAGCTGCACCAGACCGTTGTGGTCGTCACGCACGACCCGGTGGTGGCCTCGCACGCCGACCGGGTGATCTTCCTCGCCGACGGGGCGTTCGCCGGACATCTCGACGGCGGCACCCCGCAGCAGATCACGGATCGCATGAGCACGTTGGGGGAGTGGTGATGTCCGCTTCGACCCTCGGGCTCGGGCGCATCGTCCGCGCCGACCTCCGGCATCATCGACGCAGCCTGGCGGGGGTGTTCGTCGCCATCTTCGTCGCGAGCGCGCTCGTCACGGGGCTCGGCGTGCTCGTCGAGTCGGGTATCCGCGGCGGCCTCGCCCCGCAGCGCTACACGGCGGCCGAGGTCGTCGTC
Source organism: Zhihengliuella sp. ISTPL4 (assembly GCF_002848265.1). GTDB lineage: Bacteria > Actinomycetota > Actinomycetes > Actinomycetales > Microbacteriaceae > Microbacterium. The sequence continues at coordinate 2,499,439 of NZ_CP025422.1, read as the reverse complement.
GGGGCCGCGCAGCAGGTCGACGTCCCGGAAGACCTGCCGGTGCCCTTGCGCGAGCGTGCCTCCGTCCCCGCCGACGCGGCCAGGGAGATCGGCGCGCTGCCCGGCGTCGAGGCCGTGGTGGCCGACGTGACCGTTCCCCTGTCGATGCAGGACGGGACGGGCGCGGTGGTCGAGGCGCACCCCTGGGCGGCGACGGCCCTCTCCGGTTTCGCGCTGGCGGAGGGTCGGGAACCCGCTGCCGGCGACGAAGTCGTGGTGGTCGTCGGCGCCGGGCACGCCGTGGGCGATTCCCTTCCGCTGGCTCACGGCGGCACCCCGGCGACATTCACGGTCGTCGGTCTGGTGAGCGCAGAGGCGCTGCCGGAGCGCGCGGTTCCGGTGTTCCTCAGCGACGCCCGTCTCCGCGAGCTCGACCCGCACGGCGGTGCCCCGCAGGCGCTCGGCGTCTTCGTCGACGGTGACCCCGAGCAGGTGGCGAGCGCGATCCGCGAGGCGTTCCCGCAGCTGGTCGCCCGGACCGGCGACGCCCGCGGTGACGTGGAGTTCCTCGACTCGGCGGCGGCCCGGACTCTGCTCATCGCGATCGGCAGCGCGTTCGTCGGCACCTGCATCCTCGTCGCCCTCTTCATCGTCGCGGGGACGCTGTCGCTGTCGGTGCAGGCGCGTCGGCGAGAGTACGCCCTGCTCCGTGCCGTCGGGGCCACGCCGTCGCAGGTGCATTCCCTCATCGCCAGGGAAGTGCTCACGGTCGCGATCGTCGCCGCACTGCTCGGGATCGTTCCCGGGTACCTGCTGTCGTCCGCGCTGCAGTCGGCGTTCGTCGCGGGCGGCGTGATCCCCGGCGACTTCGCCCTCGCGCTGAGCCCGTTCCCGGCGTTGGCCGCCCTGGTGCTGGTGCTCGGCGCGGCCTGGGGAGCGGCGCGCATCGCGGCGCGCCGCCCGGCCCGGCTGGATCCGATCGAGGCGCTGCGCGAGTCGTCGACGGGGCCTGGCCCGATCGGCCTGCCCCGCATCATCACCGGGATCGTGTTCGCCGCCGCCGGCATCTCGGTCTCCACCGTCCCGCTGACGATCCGCGGGGACGCGGCGGTGGGGGCGTCGGCCGGGGCCGCGATCATGCTCATCGCGGCGCTCGCGCTCCTGGGCCCGTGGCTTGTCGCCGTGTGTGTGCGGCTCATCGGGCCGGTGCTGCGCCGCTCGTCGGCGGCTGGTTTCCTCGCCGCCGCACACACCGCGGCGGGCAGTCGGCGGATGGCGGCTGCCGTCCTGCCGATCGCCCTCGGAATCGGGTTGGGACTCGTGCAGATCGGCGGGCCGGCGATCGTCGCGGACGAGGCGGCGACCCAGGCGCGGGCCGGAGTGACCGCCGACCTGCGGGTGTCGGCCCCGGCCGGAGTCTCTCCTGACGTGGTCGGCGCGCTGCGCGACGAGCCGGGCGTGACCGCCGCGACCGGTGTGGTCGTCAGCACCGCGGTGCTCGACTCGCTCGACATCGAAGGCCAGGTCGAGCGTACGGAATACGTGCTGCAGGGCGTCGACCCGTCGACGGTGGACGGCCTGCTCGACCTCCGGGTGCAGGAGGGTTCCCTCGCTGCCCTGGACGGCGGTGCGACCGTCGCGGTCAGCGCCGATGCGGCGCACACGCTCGGCCTCCACGTCGGCGACTCCGTGACGGGCGTGCTCGGCGACGGGGCCCCGCTGGAGGCGACCGTGGTCGGCATCTATGAACGCGGTCTCGGCTTCGGTGATCTCACGATGGCCGCCGACCACGTCCGCACGCACACATCTGCGGGGCTCGACTCCTTCGCACTCGTGTCGGTGGACGGGGGCGACGCAGCGGACGCCCTCGCCGCCGACGGCCTGCAGGTGACCCCGGCCTCCGGGCAGAAGGCGAGCACGACCGGCGCCGTCTCGCAGCAGGGATGGGTGAGCCTCATCGGCCTGCTGGTCATCCTCGGGTACATCGCGATCGCCGTCGTGAACACCCTCGTGATGGCGACCGGGGAGCGATCCCGGGAATTCGCCCTGCTGCAGCTCATCGGCGCCTCCCGGGGCCAGGTGCGCGCCACGATGCGCACCGAGGCGATCATGATCGCGGGTCTGTCGATGATGTTCGGTGTGCTGGTCGCCATCCCGCCCCTCATGGGCATGAGCTACGGCATCTCCGGGCAGCCGGTCCCGACGATGCCCGTGCTCGGCTCGCTCGCGATCGTCGGAGGCATGGGGGCGCTGGCCCTCGTCGCGCTGCGGGTCGCGACGGAGGCCGCACTCCGCCGCCGCCCGATCGAGGAGCTCGGCTCGCGCGAGTAGACCCGCGACCACGTGAGGGCGCATCGGGATCCCGGTGCGCCCTCCGTCGTGCGGTCGGGGTGAAAAGGCGGGGTGAATTCTCCCGGTTCGGTCCGGGCTCGACGCGGCGCACCGGCAGGCTGGCGGAGGCCCGGACCGAGTCCACCCTGCCCGAAGGGTGCTCGGCGGTCGCCTGAGGGGGCGGGGGCTTCCGTGTGCGCGGATGCGTGCCGGAACGCGATGAATGGGGAGAGCAGTCATGGGATTCCGTGTTGCCCGCAAGGACCGCACGTCCGATGGTCTTCCGCCGGAGCGGCGCCGCCGCTGGCGGGGCCGGACGAAGAGGCTGATCGGCGGTGCCGTCAGCACGGCGCTCGTCGCGTCGTCGATGATCGTCGTCGGCGGGACGCTGACCGCGGCGCCGGCCGCCGCCGCCGAGCCGTTCCTCTGCACGCCGGGAGCGGTGTACGTGCAGAGCGCCACCGAGGTGCGCGAGTTCGCCGTCGACGCGCGGGGTGGCTCCCTGGGCGCCACGACTATCGGCATCGGGCACTCCGATAATGGGCTCGGCCTGTCGGCGGACGGAACGTACGCGTACACGGTGACCAACGTCGGCACGGACAAGGTACTGGCCAAGCACGACCGTCGGGGCGAGGGAACGACGACCCGAACGCCGTTCACGCTGGGAACCAGCCGCACGGACTCCTCTGTCCTGCGCGGGGCCGTGCATCCCGTCACGGGCGTGTACTACTTCGCCAGCGGCACGCTCGATGGCGCCATCAACCTCTACGCGTGGAACGAGAGCGTCACACCGCAGACCTACGTGCAGGTCGGCAAGCTGCGCCCGACCACCGGCAGCAGCGCTTTCGGGGCGAACGGGGACATGGCTTTCAGCGCCTCCGGTCAGCTCGTGCTGGTCGCCGACCGATACATCTACTCGGCCGACCTGCCCGCCACGCTCCAGCCCAGCACGGCCACGATCGATGCCAAGCAGGTGCACGACATGGGCGCTGGCGTGCAGGGCAACGGCATCGCGTTCGGAAACCTCGGTCACATCTTCGTCTCCGTCGGGGGCAACAACCCGTACATCGTCGAGGTCGATCTGCCCCGCGGCCAGACGGTCAACACGACCCAGCTCGGCACCTTCTCGCCCACCGACATGGCGAGCTGCACGTTCCCGAACACGCTGACGTTGAAGAAGGACCTCCCGGAGGGGCGTCACGCCGCGACCGACCAGTTCGGTCTCCGGGTGCAGGCGCCGACCGGCTACCAGGTCGCGCAGACCAACGCCGTCACCCGCGGCGATCGCTCCGGCCTGCAGCCGGACTACGCGGGCCCCGTGTTCACCAACCAGGGCGACACCTTCCGGCTGTCCGAGTCGGCGGCGGGAACCACCGACCTCACGAAGTACGACGCCTCCCTCGTCTGCCTGCAGGTGAACGCGGACGGCTCGACCACTCCGGTCGCCGTGACGGCTGACGGCCAGGTCACCCAGCCGGCCGGCCCGCTCGGCACCGACGTCACGTGCACCTACACGAACGTCCGCCTCGCGCCGGACCTCGCTCTTCGCAAGACCTCCGACCCCGCCGACGGCACCGCCGTGCAGGCCGGTCAGCGCCTGACCTACACCGTGCAGGCCGAGAACACCGGCAACACCCGCCTCGACCCGGTCACCGTGGCCGACGACCTGTCCGGCGTGCGCGCGTTCGCCGAATACCAGGGCGACGTGGCGACGGCGATCGACGGCGACCCGGTGTCGTCCGGCGCCGCCACCGTCACGGGCGACGATCTCGCCTGGACCGGCGCCCTCGAGCCCGGCCAGGTGCTCACGATCACGTACTCCGTCGTCGTCGACGAGGGTGTGGAGGGTGAGAGCATCGCCAACCGCGTCACCGCATCCGGTACCCCGCCCGGAGGCCTGCCTCCGATCACCCCTCCGGCCGTCACCACCGAGCACCCCGTCGCCGGCTTCGAGGTCGCGAAGACCTCCGATCCCGCCGCGGGCACCGTGGTGGAGCCGGGCCAGACCATCGAGTACACCGTCACCGGCACGAACACCGGGGCGACCGTCCTGAATCCGGTGACCGTCACCGACGACCTCTCCGGCGTGCTCGCGAACGCCGCCTTCAACGACGACATCACGACCACGGTCGGCGGCACCACCGTCACCACGGGCGGCGCGACCCTGACCGGGAACGCCCTCGCCTGGACCGGAACGCTTCAGCCTGGACAGACCGTGACGATCACGTACTCGGTGACCGTGGGCGACGACACCTCCGGCGAGATCCTGCGCAACAGCGTGACCGGATCCGGCACTCCCACGACCCCGAACCCCGGCGACCCGACCGGGCCGCAGGTTCCCGGTGAGCCGATCGTCCCGCCGACGGTCACCACCGAGCACCCCGTGATCGGCTCCGGCTTCACGATCTCGAAGTCGGCCGATCCCGCCTCCGGCACGGCCGTGTCGGCGGGCGACACGATCACCTACACGATCACCGGGACCAACACGGGCGACACCGACCTCGACCCCGCGGAGATCGTCGACGACCTGTCCGGCGTGCTCGACTCCGCCGGCTACAACGACGACGTTACGGCCGACCGCGGCTCCGTGCGGGTCGCCGACGCCACCCTCACCTGGACGGGCAGCATCCCGCGAGGAGAATCTGTCACCATCCGCTACACGGTGACCGTGGACGCGGGTGTCGAGAAGGCGCTGCTGCACAACGTCGTCACCGGTTCGGCCACGCCGCAGATCCCGACCGACCCCGCGGACCCCTCCGGGGCGAAGACCCCGGGGACCCCGATCGTCCCGCCGGCGGCGGAGACGGAGCACCCCGTCGTCGACACAGGCTTCGAGGTCTCGAAGTCAGCCGACCCTGCTTCCGGAACCGCCGTCCGCGCGGGCGACACCCTCACCTACACCGTCTCGGGCGCCAACACCGGCAACACGGTCCTCGATCCGGCGACGATCGTCGACGACCTCTCGGCCGTCCTCGCGAACGCGGAGTACGGCGGCGACGCGAAGGCCTCGTCCGGATCCGTCGCGCTCTCCGGCACCACCCTCACCTGGACCGGGACGCTCGCTCCCGGCGACCGCGTCGACATCACCTACACGGTGACGGTGGACGAGGGCGCGACCGGCGTGCTGCTCCGCAACACGGTGTCCGGTGAGGGCACCCCGCTGATCCCGACCGACCCGACCGACCCGGAGAGCCCGACCACGCCGGGCACCCCGGTCGAGACCCCGCCGGCGACGACGGAGCACCCCGTCGCGACCCCCGGTTTCACCGTCACCAAGACGGCCGACCCGGCGACGGGCACGCGCGTCGACCCCGGCAGCGTGATCACGTACACCGTGACCGGCCGCAACACGGGCGACACCGTCCTGGATCCCGTCGAGATCGGCGACGACCTGCGCGCGGCGCTGGCCCACGCGTCCTACAACGACGATGTGTCCGCCACTCGCGGCGACGGCCGCGTGGCCGACGGGGCGCTGTCGTGGAACGGCGTGCTGCGCCCCGGTCAGGACGTCGTGATCACCTACTCGGTGACCGTCGACGCCACCGCCGGCGGCGAGACCATCGCGAACACGGCCACCGGAGAGGCGACCCCGCTGATCCCCGCCGACCCGAGCGACCCCGAGAGCCCCACGACTCCCGGCACGCCGATCACGCCGCCGCCGTCGAGCACCGAGCACCCCGTGAACGAGCCCGGCTTCACGTTCGCCAAGACGGTCGACCCCGCCGCCGGTACCGCTGTCGACCCCGGTGACGTGCTCACCTACACGCTGACGGCCGTCAACACGGGCCAGACGGCGCTCGACCCGGTGACGATCACCGACGACCTGTCCGGTGTGCTGCCGTACGCGACCTTCAACGCGGACGCCGTGGCGAGCATCGCGGGTGCCTCTGCGGATCCCGCGACCCTGGACGGCACGGAGCTGTCGTGGACGGGGGCGCTCGCGGTCGGCCAG